>CAYPYY010000122.1:0-7638 GCA_964414995.1 uncultured Gemmatimonas sp. | reverse complement strand
GCCTCGGACCCACGGAATCTAACGGCCGCAGGCGTCGCTGGATGCCGCCCGCTCGGATCGTCTGGTGCGGGGGTGGTTGGCCGGGACTCTCGCCGACTTGCGGGCCGTTGGCCGGCGGAGTCCATTCATCGGCCGCGGACATCTCGCCCGCTCTGCCGACTACCACTCACGACTCACCTGACGAGCTCACCGATGCGCGTGTGCTTTGCCGTCACCCTGATGGTCCTCTCGCCACTGACGACTGCCGCGCAGCAGATGGCGGCCAACCCAGCGGCTCCCCTCACTCCGCCGGGCTGGGCGTGGCGAATGGATGCCCCCGCCGAACCGCAACGTGGCGGCACCGGCAACACGGGCACCGCGAAGTTCGAGTTCACGCCAATGGCCCCCGGCTGGCACATCACGATGGGCCCCGGCGGCGTGCTCTACGCCGCGACCTCGCGCGCCGAAGGCCGCTTCGTGCTCGAAGGCGAGATGATCTACTTCGCCGATGGGGCTCGCAGCGCGGAATGGGGCGTCGCCGTCGGCGGCAACGGTCTCGACGGCAACGCGGCAAGCTGGCTCGCATTCGTCGTTCGTGACGACGGCAAAGCGGCCGTGCTTCGCCATCAGAACGGACAGACCACACCCGTGATGGACTGGACCGCCCACGACGCGATCCGCTCGCGCGACTCCACCGGCTTCACCCGCAACCGCGTGGCCGTGCGCGCCGAGCCCGACAGCGTGCGCCTTGTGGTCAACGCAACGGTGATTCGCGCCTGGCCACGATCCGCACTCGAGGTCAACGGCCACTACGGCTTCCGCATCGGCAAGCAAGCCAACCTGCACATCACGAACCTCGACCTCACCCAGCGCCTCGCTCCGTTCCCGGCGCGGAGGTAGAGAGTCGTCAGCCGCGATCCCCGCGGCACACACCGTCGTTCCCTCTTACATCTCACACCTCACATCTCACATCTGCATTTAAATCACAAATCTTCGAGTTGCACGATATCCCTTGTGCGGAATCACGTGACTTCCTAGCCTATCCCGCGTCAGACTAGCGACGGTCCGTGGTCCGCTACCACGACCGAACGACGGGAGGCCTGTGACCGGTACGTACGGACAGCCGTTCCACCCGCTCTGGACTCGGGCGCTCTCCGCGCCCGACACCGGCCGCCTCCCCATCACCGACACCGCCCCACTCGAGCCCGATGGCTCGTCGTGGGGCGTCGTCATTTCAGGCGAGGTTAGATGTCACATCGGGGCGTCCACCACTTCGCTCTCGCCCGCACCCCGCGCGGGCTATCCCGCAACGCTCGCCGGCTGCTTCACCAGCAGCACAAGCGCCAGGTCAAGCGTGCAACATTTCGGGATTGCGGACGCCGCTGTGTCTATTGCGGGACTGCTCTCGGACTGGAGAATGCCACGCTGGATCACGTGATCCCGCTCTCCCGCGGGGGCTCGCATCACCCCGGCAATCTCGTCGCCGCCTGCCAAGGCTGTAACCAACGCAAAGGCTCGATGCTCCCCGTCGAGTTCTTCACCCGCTATCCGAACGCCGGGCAGAACTTTATGCGCTACGCCCGCGCGGTGCATCGCCAACTGAAGCGCGGCGCCCGCCGCGCCGTCTCGCTCTACTTCGCGCAGGCGGCCTAGCCGCGGTCCCGCCTGCTGCGCTCGCGCCGAGGGCGCGCGGATCCGGGTCCGCGCGCCCTCGTGCCGTCTATGCCCGCGCCATCTGCTCGCGCATCAGCATCACCTTCTTCCGCTCCACGCCCCAGGCGTAGCCGCCCAGCTCGCCGCTCGCGCGAATCACGCGGTGACAGGGAATCAAGTAACTCACCGGATTGCTCCCCACCGCCGTGCCCACGGCGCGCGCCGCATTGGCATCACCCACGCGCGCGGCCAGTGCGCCGTACGTCGTCACGCTGCCCGGCGGGATCTCCAACAACGCCCGCCACACCTTGAGCTGGAAGTTCGTGCCCTTCACGTGCAGTGCGAGCGAGGGAACGGCCGCACTGCCCGGCGGCGGAAACGCCCGGCCCGCCACGGCGCGCGTGCCCTCCTGATCGGGCACAAGCTGCGCCAGCGGCCACTCCCGCTCGAGTCGCGCCATCGCGTCGCGGCGCGTCGCCGGCGCCACGAACGCCAAGTGACAGATCCCGCGCTCCGTCACCGCCAGCAGGCACTCGCCGAACGGCGTCGGATGAAATCCGTACCGCACGGTCACACCCAGCCCGCCGCGCTGCAGCTCGCCCGGCGTGACCGCCTCGGCGTTGACCACGAGATCGTACAGGCGACCCGGCCCGCTCAGGCCCGCTTCGTAGGTCGCTTCCAGCACAGGCCGCTGCTCGCGCAGCAGGCGCTTCACCACTTCCGCCGTGCGATGCTGCACGAACCGCTTGGGCGAGATGCCGGCCCAGCGCGTGAACATCCGCTGAAAGTGTGACTCGCTCAGGCCCACGTACGCCGCCACCTGCGAGAGCGACGGTGCGGCGGGGCGCTCACGATCCAAGTAGCGAATCGCCTTCTCGATTCGCGCGTAATCGGCAGTGAGGGTCGCGTCCAAGTGATCCGTCCGTGTTCGGGTTGGACGCACGCTACGGCCTCGCCCCGCGCCAAGCGACCCGATTCTTGCGCGACTCAATAATCCACCGGCCGCAGGTACGACTCACCGATCGCCGCTGCGCTCACCATCGCCACCGTCGGCAGCTTTCGCTTCCAGTGCGTCGAGTCCAGCCGCTTGGTCACGAGCCGCAGCGCCTCGGCGTCCACGCCGCGTGCCACGAGCTCGTCGCGCGTCCAGCCGTGCAGCAGCCAGTTCAGGATCTCGTCGGCCACGGCGTACGACACCCCGAAGTCCTTCTCGTCGGTCTGGCCCTGAATCAGGTCGGCGCTGGCCGGCTTGTTCACGATCTCGGCTGGCACACCGAGATGCCGCGCGAGCGCCCAGACCTGCGTCTTGAAGAGGTCGCCGATCGCGTTCACCGGCGGCGAGTCGTCGGCGTGCCAGGTGAAATAGCCGAGCAGCCGCTCGCTCTTGTTCCCGGTGCCAAGCGGCAGCGCGTGATACTTCGCCGAGAGGTCAAAGAGCGCAATCATCCGAACGCGCGCCATCACGTTGCCGCGTCGCGCCGGGTCGGCGTCCGGCTCCGCGGCGAGGTAGCCATCCACCGCGGCCGAGATATCGATGGTGCGCTGCGTGATGCCCAGTTGGTTCATCAGGAGCTCGGCGTGCGCCAGCGAATCCGGGCTCGAGGTGCGATACGGCAGGCGTACGCCGATCACGTTCTCGGGGCCGAAGGCGCGCGCCGCGAGCGCGGCCACGACCGCAGAGTCCACGCCGCCGGACACGCCGACGACCGCCTTGGTGAAGCCGCGGCGCGAGAACTCGTCGCGCAGGAAGGCCACGAGCCACTGCGTGAGCAGAGCGCCGTTGATCTCGAGCGAGGGCGGCGCACCGTGCGCGGCCACGTCGCCGCGCACCACGGGCAGCTCGCCCACCTGCGCGAGCGCAGCGGTGACGGGCTTGGCCGCGAGGGGTTCGTTTCGGGCGGGAGGGGCGTCGTCGGCACGCGCCGAGCTCTCGGCCTCCGCCGGCAACAGGCCGAGCGCGCGATCGAGCTCCTTCCGCAGGAACGGCAGCGCGCCCTTGAGATCGGCGAGCAGCGGCAGGTCGCTGCGCACGCGCGTGATGTCGTCCAGGTCAATGCTGGCGGTGAGCATCGCCTCATCGAAGACCGGGGCGCGCACGCGCACGTCGCCGCGCGGGCCGGCCACGAGCGAGCCGCCCTGGAACATCCGCCCGCCTTCGCTGCCTACGAGATTCGCCAGCACGCAGAACACGCCGTGCTCCTCGGCGATATCGCGGATGAGCCGTTCCCAGCGCGCCACGCTGCCGGGGCCCGGTGTGCCGTCCTCGCGCGGCGCGGCGCCACGCGCGGGCGCCGCGGCCACCACACAGACCACCTGCGCACCGTCGAGCGCGGCGATGGTCCCCGTCAGCGAATGCCAGGCATCCTCGCAGATGAGGATGGCGGCGCGCCCCCACGACGTCTCGAACGCGCGCACGCCGTAGCCCCGATCCACGAAGCGTTCCTCGTCGAACAGGCCATAGGTGGGCAGGAAGTTCTTGCGATGCACGTGCAGCACGCGGGCGCTGCGCCCGCCGCCGACCGCAATGCAGGCCGCCGAGTTGTACGGCGTGCCGCCGTGCGTTTCGTAGAAGCCGAGAATCACATCGAGCGCGGGCAGCGCCGGGGCGACTGCGGCGAGCCGCCGCTCGAGCTCACTGGCGAGCCGATCGGGCGTCATCGCCAGCTCGCGGACACCGCCCTCCACGAAGTAGCCCGAGAGGATCGTCTCGGCGAACACCACGAGCTGTGGGCGCGGGTCGAGCGTCGCGGCCTGGGCCACGAACGCGGCGACGCGGTCGAGGTTACCGGCGACATCGCCCTTGCGGGGTCGGAACTGCGGGATGGCGAGCGTGAGCATCTCCCGAAAACTGCCATCCTGCGGGTCGCAGGGCGAGGCACCCAACGCAGGGACGCCTGTGTACCATTAGGGGCCGATGATTCGTTTGCCCTCTCGACTCGTGCCGCTCCGGCTCGTTCTGGCCGCGGCGCTTTGCGTGCACCCCGCGTTCGCCCAGCAGGCCCCGCCGCGGGCGGAACCGGCCGTGGAGCCGTGGCAGATCGTCCGTCCGGCGCAGTCGTCGCTGGTGCTGGCCCGCGACGGCTCGTTGATCGGCGAGATCGGCCGTGAATGGCGCACGAGCATTTCCATCACGTCGCTGCCGCGCTACGTGCCCGGCGCGTTTGTGGCCGTGGAGGATCGCCGCTTCTACCAGCACGACGGCGTGGACGTGGTCGGCATCGCCTCGGCGATCCGCGACAACCTGATGGGCGCGAGCCGCGGCGCGAGCACGATCACGCAGCAGCTCGTGGGCAATATGCATCCCGAGATCATCGACCGGACCGACCGCTCGCTCTCGCGCAAGGTGCGAGAGCAGCTCGCGGCCCGGGAAATGGAGAAGCACTACACCAAGAATCAGATCCTCGAGGCGTACCTCAATCAGATACACTTCGGGCGCAACTGGTACGGCATCGAGGCGGCAGCGCGGCACTACTTCGGCAAGACGGCCGCCGAGCTGACGATCGCGGAGGCGGCCTCGCTCGCGGCGCTGCCCAAGGGACCGAACACCTACGACCCGATCCGATATCCGGAGCGCAACAAGAATCGGCGCGACGCCATCCTCGTGCTGATGCGCGACCAGGGCTACATCACGGCGGAGCAGGCGCGCGCCGCGCGCGCGGAGCCGATTCGCACCGCGCCCTCGATGGGGATGTCTGCGCCGGCGCCGTACTTCATTGACGTCGTCCGCATCCAGGCCGAGCGCGCGGGCTTCCCGGTGCGCGAAGGTGGGTATCGCATCACGACGACGCTCGATCCGGCGCTGCAGCGCGCAGCCGAGTCCGCGCTGCTAGAGGGCACCGCGGAAATCGAGAAGCGGCCGAACTATCGGCACCAGACATTCGAGAACCGCACGCGCGGGTCAATGGATGTGCTCCAGGGCGCGGTGGTGGCGATGGATCCGGCCACCGGCGACGTGCGCGCCTTGGTGGGCGGGCGCAATCACGCACTTGCGCCGTTCAACCGGGCGGTCGAGGGCATCCGGCAGCCGGGCTCGACGTTCAAGCCGATTGTCTACGCCCGCGCGGTGATGGATTCACTGCCGCCCACGGCCATCGTGCACGACACCGCCATCGCGGTGCCGGTGGATCGCCGGATCTACGCGCCCAAGAACGCCGACGGTGAGTTCCTCGGCGCCATCTCGCTGCGCACCGCACTCGCGCGCTCGCGCAATCCCGTCGCCGTGAACCTGTGGTTGCAGTACGGCGCCGATTCCGTCATTGCGTTGGCGCGGCGGATGGGGCTGGGCGGGCCGCTGCTGCCGTATCCGTCGAGCGCCATCGGCGCGTCGGTCGTGCGGCCGATCGATCTGGTGGCGGCGTTCACCGCGTTTGCCAATCTCGGTGCGAGCACCGAGCCACGCTTCGTGCTCAGCGTGCGCGATCCGGCCGGTCGCACGGTGTGGGGCCAGAGTGTGCGGGTGCACGAGCCGGCAATGGACTCCGCCGTGGCGTACGTGACCGTGCAGATGATGCGCGAGGCCGTGGACGCCGGTACGGGGAGCGCGGTGCGGCGCTACGTGCCCACCAGCGTGCAGGTGGCGGGCAAGACCGGCACAACCGACGACAACGCCGACGTGTGGTTCATCGGAATGACGCCCAACCTGGTCGCCGGGGTATGGCTCGGGTTCGATCGTCCCAAGTCCATTGCAGCGGGTGCGGCCGGTGGCGTGCTGGCGGCACCGATCTTTGGCCAGATGTTGGCGCGGTGGGGCGGGGCCACCACGGATCCGTGGCCGGTGCCGTCCAACGTGGTGCTCGCGGAGATTGACCGGGAGACCGGCGACCTCAGCGAGCCGACGACGCCAGTCGAGCGCCGCTACGTCGAGTCGTTCGTGGCGGGCACCGAGCCGGCGGCACTCCGAGTGGATGCGCGCCGACTGTTTCTCACGCTAGGCCCGTGGCCGATCTTCTAGACGGTGTCCGGCGTCCTGCGCCCGATGTGACACAGGTCATCACACCGATTCCCCTTCCAGTCGCCAGATTTCAGAGATGACGTCTCTTCTTCCGCGCGCCCTGCGCCGTATCGCACCCCTTGGACTCTGCTTCGTTGCCGCCTGCACCGCGGGCGCGGGCGGCGGCGGGGGATCAGGCGACTTCGAACTCGAGCTCCGCTACCTCGGCGACGCGCCCACGGGTGCGACGCTCACTGCGTTCGAGAACGCCGCAGCGTCTATTCGCGCGACCATCACGGCGGGCCTCACGTCGGTCAGCATTCCCAGCAGCTTCACGAACGTGAGCCAGTGCGAGGAGTCGCTGACCGGATTTCCCGACGTGCCGCGCGACGACATTCCGGGGCTCGTGATCTACGTGCGGGTCACGGCGATCGACGGCGTGGGCAACGTGCTCGGCAGCGCCGGTCCCTGCTTGGTGCGCCCTGACGCGCAGGACAACCTGCCCGCGCTCGGCGTGATGCGCTTTGACGAAGCCGATCTCGCGAACCTGGAGGCGTCCGGGCGACTGCAGACCGTGATTCTTCACGAGATGCTGCACGTGCTTGGATTCGGCACCATCTGGACCGACAACGGCGTGCTCGACTCGACGAACGTGAGTGATCCGCGGTTCACCGGCCCGCGCGCGCGCGCGGCCTGCGCGAACGTGCATTCCGGCGGCGCGAACTGCGCCACGAACGTGCCGGTGCACGCCGCCGACGGCGAAGGTTCCGCGTTCTCGCATTGGCGAGAGTCGCTGTTTACGAATGAGCTGATGACGCCGTTCCTGACGGCCGGTTCGACGCCATTCTCAGAGATGACGATTCGCTCGCTCGCCGACCTCGGCTACGTGATCTCGGTGTCGCAGGCGCAGCCGTTCACGGTCAGCGGTACCGCGTTGCGCGCCGAGCCGACGATTGCGGAGCAGGGCATCCGCCTGGGCGAGCCGCTACGGCCGCGCTGGAAGCTCGACAACAGCGGCGACCTCGTCCCGTACCGGCCGCGGTAGTCGCGCCGCGCTCGATGAGGAGCATACAGCC
>CAYPYY010000121.1:0-7734 GCA_964414995.1 uncultured Gemmatimonas sp. | reverse complement strand
TTCGACGAGACCAAGGACGCCGACTTCGCCATCGGCGTGCCGGGCATCGGGCGCTTCCGCGTCAACGTGTACCAGCAGCGCGGCTCGCTGGCCTACGCGTTCCGCGCCATCGCGTTCCAGGCGCTGACGATGGAGGAGCTCAACCTCCCGAACATCCTGAAGGAGATCGCGCTCAAGCCGCGCGGCCTTGTCCTCGTCACCGGCATCACGGGCTCGGGCAAGTCCACCGCGCTGGCCTCGATGATCCACTACGTCAACGAGAACCGGCACGCGAACATCATCACGATCGAGGACCCGATTGAGTTCCTCCATCGCGACATCAACTGCCACATCAACCAGCGCGAAGTCGGCACCGACACGGCCTCGTTCTCGCAGGCCCTGCGCCGCGTGCTGCGGCAGGACCCCGACATCATCCTCATCGGTGAGATCCGCGACCTCGAGACGCTGGAGATCGCGCTTAAGGCGGCCGACACCGGCCATATGGTCTTCTCGACGCTGCACACGATGGACGCCGCGCAGACGATCAATCGCGTGCTCTCGTTCTATCCGCCCGCGGAGCAGGCCGACATTCGCTTCCAGCTCTCGACGGCGCTGCAGGCCGTGGTGTCGTTGCGCCTCGTGCCGCGCTCGGATCGCCCGGGCCGCATCCCGGCCTGCGAAGTCCTCGTCAACACCGCCGCGGTGCAGGACAACATCCGCGACGCCAACAAGGCGCTCAACATCCCGGACCTCATCAAGGAAGGGACCATCCAGTACGGGATGCAGTCGTTCGACCAGTCGCTGATGAACTGGTACCAGAAGGGTGTCATCTCCTACGATGCGGCCGTGTTCGCCTCGTCGAGCCCCGCCGAGTTCGCGCTCAAGGTGCAGGGCATCGCCGGCACGTCGGACGGCGGCTGGAACTCTCTCTCGCAGGACGCCTCGTAAGTGTTCAAGCGTGTACTGATTGCCAATCGCGGGGAGATTGCGCTGCGCATCATCCGCGCCTGTCGGGAATTGGGCGTGGAGACGGTCGCCGTGTACTCGGAGGCCGACCGCGAGTCGCTGCACGTGCGCTTTGCCGACGACGACGTCTGTATCGGTCCGGCGTCGGCGCGCGACTCGTACCTGCGCATCCCGCGTCTGATCGCCGCCGCCGAGATCACCGGCGCCGACGCCATCCATCCGGGCTACGGCTTTCTCGCCGAGAATGCCGAGTTCGCCGAGACCTGTGCGGCGAGCGGCATCACGTTCATCGGGCCCACGCCGCAGCAGATTCGGACGATGGGCGACAAAGCTGCCGCCCGCGCGGCGATGATCGCCAACAACGTCCCCGTGGTGCCCGGTTCGCCGGGGCCGGTCGAGGACGTGGACGAAGCGCTCACGATCGCGCAGGGAATGGGCTTTCCGGTGATCATCAAGGCCGCGGCCGGCGGTGGCGGCAAGGGAATGCGCGTGGCCCGCGACGCCGACGACTTTGCGCGCTCGTTCCAGCTCGCGCGCTCCGAGGCGCTGTCGGCGTTCGGCAACGGCAGCGTGTACGTCGAGAAGTACCTCGAGCGCCCGCGCCACGTGGAGTTCCAGGTCTTCGGTGATACGCACGGCAACGTGATTCACTTGGGTGAGCGCGACTGCTCCGTGCAACGCCGGCACCAGAAGCTGGTCGAGGAAGCGCCCTGTCCCGTGATGACGCCCGAGCTGCGCGAGCGGATGGGTGCCGCCGCGGTGAAGGGCGCCAAGGCGATCGACTACGTGGGCGCGGGCACCGTTGAGATGCTGCTCGACCAGGACGGCTCGTTCTACTTTATGGAGATGAACACGCGCATCCAGGTGGAGCATCCCGTCACCGAGATGCTCACCGGCGTGGATCTGGTGAAGGAGCAGATCCGCGTTGCTTCGGGGCTGCCGCTCAGCGTGACGAAGACGCCGCCGCTCGTCGGGCACGTCATCGAGTGCCGCGTGAATGCGGAAGACCCGAAGAAGAACTTCCAGCCCAGCCCGGGCCGCGTAGAGACCTTCCATATGCCGGGCGGCAACGGTGTGCGTGTGGACACGCACGTGTACGCGGGCTACTCGGTGCCGCCGTTCTACGACTCGATGATTGCCAAGCTCATCGTGCACGGTCGCGATCGCCCCGAAGCCATCGCCAAGATGAAGCTCGCGCTGGAGACGTTCATCGTCGAGGGCGTCACGACGACGATTCCGTTCCTCGGCACGCTGATGTCGCATCCCAAGTTCGTCGAGGGCGACGTGCACACCAAGTTCCTCGAGAAGGAAGGAGCGGACCTGTTCAACTGACCATCGTCACCCGGTGGCAGGACTGCGCGCCCGCGGATGTCCGCGGGCGCGTCGTCGTTGTGATTGACGTGCTGCGCTGGAGCACGGTGGTGATGACGGCGCTGGCCAACGGCGCCTCGCGCGTGGAGGCCTTTGCGACGCCCACGGCGGCCAGGGAACGCGCGGACGCGCTGGGAACCACGCAGGTGGTGCTGGGCGGCGAGCGGGGCAGCGTGGCGCTCGCGGGCTTCGACGTGGGCAATTCGCCCGCGGAATACCATCGCGAACGCGTCCACGGTCGCGCCGTGCTCACGACGACGACGAACGGCACGCAGGCGCTTGTCGCCGCGCAGGGGGCGGCGCAGGTGCTCGTGGCGGCGTTCGTGAACTTGCCCGCGACCGTGGCGGCGTTGGCGTCGGCCACGCGCGATGTCACGCTGCTCTGCGCGGGGCAGGATGGTGAGGACGCGCTCGAAGACCTGGCCTGTGCCGCCGCGATGGCGGACGCGCTTCGCTTCGTGCGTGGCGAGACAGCGTGGGAACTGCAGGGAACCGAGCGCGCCGCGGAGGTCTGGGCTGCCTTCGGGCAAGACGTGGGGCGCGCGTGTACGGAGTCGCCACACGCGCGTGCGCTGGCCGCGGCGGGGTTCGCGGCCGATCTCGCCGCCGCATCACGCGCTGGTGCGGTGAATGCGCTCGGGCTGGTCTCCGCCGACGGCGCCGTGCGGCTCGCGCGGCAACTGCCGACTTGACCCGCCGCGCGAGGCGCCGGACATTGCACACACCCTCGCGCACCCAATGCCCACCGACCTGCGCACACCCGCCGGCACCGAACCGCTGATCGATCGCCTGCGCCGCGCGGTGATCGGACGGTACGATGTGTACGCCGAGCTCGGCGCGGGCGGGATGGCCAGCGTGTTCCTCGCGCTTGACCTCGCGCTGGATCGCAAGGTCGCCATCAAGGTGATGTCGCCGGCGCTGATGGACTCGTCCGACAACATCGAGCGCTTCAAGCGCGAAGCGAAGGTGTCGGCGTCGCTCAACCATCCGCACATCATCGGCATCCACGCCGTCGGCGACGATCCCGACCTCGCGTACTTCGTGATGAAGTACATCGAGGGCCGCGCGCTCGACTCGGTGATCCGCGACGAAGGCGCGCAGTCGGTGCCGTTCGTCCAGAGCGTGATCGGCTCGGCAGGCAAGGCGCTGCACTACGCGCATTCGCGCGGCGTCGTCCACCGTGACGTGAAGCCCGCGAACTTTATGATTGACCAGGACGGCTGGCTGGTCGTGACGGACTTCGGCATCGCCAAGCAGGGCGATGCAAAGGGCCTCACGGTCACGGGCTCGATTATCGGGACGCCGTACTATATGGCGCCCGAGCAGTTCAGCGGAAAACCGGTGACGGGTGCGGCGGACCAATACGCGCTCGGCGTGGTGGCGTACGAACTACTCACTGCCGCGCATCCGTATCCGGGCGACACCATCCCCGAGATTATGAAGGGGCATCTCTTTGACGAGGTGCCGCACGTGCGTGCGGTGCGGCCCGAGGTGCCCGCGGAACTCGACGCGTGCATCGCGCGAATGATGGCCAAGGATCCCGCGGAGCGCTTCGCGAACCTTGAGGAGGCGGTCGTCGCGATCGGCGCGATCTCGGCGACGCAGGAAGTGGTGGTGCGCACGCAGATCATCGAGCTGGCCAAGATCGGCGCCGCGCAGCAGCCCCAGATGAGCGTGCCGCTGAGCCCGATTCCAGCGCAGCGGCCGCGGGCGGCGACGGTACCGAGTGCGGCGGCGACGGCGCCTGCCGCGGGCGCGACGGTGCCGTTGGCGCAGGCGACGCTGCCGGCGGCGCCGGTTGGGACGGGCACCGCGCCCGGCGCGGTCCAGCCGGAGGCTGGTGGAGCGAAGAGCCGGCTGCCGCTGGTGGCGGCCGCGGTGGTGGTGGCCGGCGTGGCGATTGGCGCGTGGGTAGTGAAGGGCAGGGACGGCGCGGAGCCGCCCGCGCAGCCGGCGGCCGCCACGGTGGATAGTGTGGCCATACGGGACTCGATCGCGCGCGTCGCGGCTGCGGCTCGGGCGGACTCGATTGTGCGGGCGGATTCCGTGGCCCGCGCGCTGGCGAGGGCGGATTCAGTTGCTCGACTGGAACTCGCTCGCACCGCGGCAGCCCGCGCCGCGCAGGCTCGGCAGGGATCCACCGCAACCCAGCTACCACGGCAGAGCCAGCCGACCACAACCGCGCGTCCCACCGCCCCGGCCCCGACGCAGCCCTCCCGCGGGCCGGCCAAGGACGGCGCCGGCGGCCCGACCACCCGTCGGCCTTAGTTCGGTCGTCAGGGTGTGACGACCGTCACGCCCATTCTGGCGGTTTTCTAACGGCTACATATCTTGTTTTTCGGCAGCTAGTTACGCCGTCCCCTACCGCCGTCGCTCCCCGTGGTCGCCCAACTCACGTCCGAATTCGGTACCGAACCGCTGATCGAGCGCCTGCGGCGCGCGACGATCGGGCGCTACGACGTGTACGCCGAACTCGGCTCCGGCGGAATGGCGACGGTGTTTCTTGCGCTCGACCTCGCGCTCGATCGCAAGGTCGCCATCAAGGTGATGTCGCCGGCGCTGCTCAGCTCGCCCGACGCGCTCGCTCGGTTCAAGCGTGAGGCAAAGGTCGCGGCCGCGCTCAGCCATCCGAACATCATCGGCATCTACGCGGTCGGCGAAGACCCCGAGCTCGCGTACTACGTGATGAAATTCGTCGAAGGCCGCTCGCTCGACTCCGTCATCAAGGACGAAGGTCCGCAGAGCGTCCCCTTCGTGCAGACGTTGTTCCAGTACGCGGGCAATGCGCTGGCGTACGCGCACGAGCGCGGCGTGGTCCACCGCGACGTGAAGCCGGCGAACTTTATGCTCGACAAGGACGGCTGGCTCATCGTCACCGACTTCGGCATCGCCAAGATGGAGGACGCCAAGGGCCTCACGATGTCGGGCACGCTGATCGGGACGCCGTACTATATGAGCCCCGAGCAGTTCAACGGGAAGAACATCACGGGCTCGAGCGACCAATACGCGCTGGGCATCGTCACGTACGAGCTGCTGACGGGCAAGACGCCGTTCCACGCGGACACGCTGGCCGAGGTGATGCGCGGGCACCTGCTGGATCCGCCGCCGCCGGTGCGCGAGGCGCGGCCCGACGTGCCGCTCGAGATGGAGAAGTGCATCTCGAAGATGCTCGAGAAGAAGCCGGAGGACCGGTTCCCGTCGCTGTCGGACGCGGTGGCGGCGATGGGCTCGATCCTGCCGTCGGAAGAGAAGGCGGTGCGCACGCAGATCATCAATCTTGCGAAGACCGGAGCGCTGCAGCAGCCACGGATGAGCGTGCCGCTGAGCCCGATGCCGGCGCGGGACCCGGCGCGCCCACCGGCGAAGCCGGCCGCGGCGACGGTACCCTCTGCGGCCGCTCCGGCGCGACCGTCGGCGCCGACGATTCAGGTCGCGCCGGCACCGCAGCCGGTGAAGCCGCAGCCGAAGTCGAAGACGGGACTGATGGCGGCGGTGGCGGCGCTGGTCGTGATCGGCGGCGGTGCGGCGGCGGTCTACAGCGGGAAGTTGGGCGGACTCACTGGAATCGGCGGCGCGACTGGGCCGACCGCGCAACCCGTCGTCGACTCTGCCGCGCTCGCCGCCCAGCAGCGCACGGATTCGATCGCGCGGCTCGCTGACTCGTTGCAGCGGCTCTTCGCGCAGGCACGTACGGATTCGCTTGAGAGGGCGCTAGCTGCCGCGCAGGCGAGCCTCCAGGCGAGTCGCGACGCGGAACAGAGGCGCCAGAATGCCGCCCGCGGCAGGGACCGCGCCGGTGGCCCCACGCAGATTGCGAGCGGCACCCCCGCAGAGTCGAGCACCGCGGCGACAAAGTCGGCCGCACCCGCGACGACGACCGCCGCGCCCGTTGCGCCCGCTCCCGCACCCACGCCGCCGCGCCCGGCCGAGCCCACCGTCCCGGACGGCCAAATGCTCATCCAGATCGGCACCGAGACCCAAGGCGCCCAGCTCTACATCGGCAGCCGCCGCCGTGCCGCGCTCACACCCGGCCGCATCGAGCAGGTCTTCCTGCCCGCGGGCGAAGTGCTCGTCAGCGTCCGCAAGGACGGCTGCCAGCGTTGGGAGCAGTCGGTGAACCTGGCCTCGGGGAAGTACCTCTCGCTTGGGCTCAAGAACCCGACCTGTCCCGCCGCACCGTAGGTGACGCGCCTCACGTGAACTTTCGCGGTCCCCCGTCGTTATTTAGGGCGTGACCGCAGAGCACCCCACCGAGACGTCGGACCTCCTCGACCGTCTCCGCCGCGCGACCATCGGACGCTACGACATCTACGCCGAACTCGGCTCAGGTGGAATGGCCAGCGTATTCCTCGCGCTCGATCTGGCCCTCGATCGCAAGGTCGCCATCAAGGTGCTTGCCCCCGAGCTGGCGAGAAAGGCGGACAACGTCGCGCGCTTTCGGCGTGAGGCCAAGGTCGCCGCCGCGCTCGATCACCCCAACATCATCGGCATCCTCGCGGTCGGCGACGACCCGCAGCTCGCCTACTTCGTGATGAAGTACGTCGAGGGCAGCACGTTGGATGCCGTCATCGCGCAGGAGGGTGCGCAGTCGGTGGCGTTTGCGCGGAGCGTCTTGGCCACCGCGGGTCGCGCACTGCAGTTCGCGCACGCACGCGGCGTCGTGCACCGCGATGTGAAGCCTGCGAACCTGATGCTCGACCTCGAGGGTCGTTTGATCGTCACCGACTTCGGGATCGCCAAGCAGGAAGACGCCCAGGGGCTGACGGTCACCGGCTCGGTCGTCGGAACTCCGTACTATATGAGCCCGGAGCAGTTCAACGGATTGCCCGTGAGCGGTGCGACCGACCAGTACGCGCTGGGCGTGGTCGCCTACGAGTTGCTCACGGGCGTGCAGCCATATCGCGGCGCCACGGTCGGCGAGGTGATGCGCGGGCATCTGTTCGATCCCATCCCCTCGGTGCGCGAGACGCGAGCGGACGTTCCGGCGGCGCTGGACGCGGCGATTACCCGAATGCTGGCCAAGCAAGCCAGCGACCGGTTCGCGACGATGGACGAGGCCGTGCGCGCCCTCGAGGGCGAGAGCGTACGCGACGAGAGTGCGGTCCGCACGCAGATCATCGCGCTCGCCCGCAGCGGCGCGCAGCGGCGACCCGAGATACACGTGCCGCTGTCGCCGTCTCCGGCGGTGCGCACCGTGGTCGCGGCGCGGGCGAGCACACGACGGCTCGTGGCGCTCGGAGCCGTGACGCTGGTGCTTGGCGCCGGCGGCGCGACCGTGGCGCTGCGCCCCGACTTACTCGGACTCGGCAGCGCGCCGCCGGCGCCGGACACGACGACCGTGGCCGCGCCGACGCAGGCCGTCCTGACTCCGCCCCCGCTCGACACGGCGACGCGTGGAACAGCGACGCGTGACACGGC
>CAYPYY010000120.1:0-7802 GCA_964414995.1 uncultured Gemmatimonas sp. | reverse complement strand
GACCTTCGGGTTATGAGCCCGACGAGCTACCAGGCTGCTCCACCCCGCGGTAGTGGGAGGAAACCTAGTCGTCCACCGGTATTTTTCAAGCCCACAGCGCCCGCGAGGCGCTACTTCTCGGGCTCCGCAAAGCGGTAGAGCACCTCGCCGGGCTTGACCATCCCGAACTCCTCGCGCGCGATCCGCTCCTGCACGGCGGGATCGGTCTCCACCGCCTTCTTGTAGGCCGCGAGCTCGGCCACGCGGCGCTCCAGCGAATCCACCGCCGCGCGCCGCCGTGCGAGCTCACCGCGCTGCGAGAGCAAGTCGCTCGTCCCGTACTCGCCGCCCTGGACGGCGAACAAGATCGCGCCGAGCGCGAGCGCGGCCACACCCACGCGGATGGCAATCCAGGCCGGCGTGCGCGGGGCCGGCGGCCCCGCGGCCGCACTCGCGCGCTTCCTCTTGGTGCTCACCCACCGATCCCGAAGATGCCGCCGCCCGGATACTCGGCGTGCGCCCCGAGCTCCGCTTCCACGCGCAGCAGCTGGTTGTACTTGGCCACGCGATCCGTCCGGCTCGCGGAGCCCGTCTTGATCTGCCCCGCGTTCGTCGCCACGGCGAGATCGGCGATGAACGTGTCTTCCGTTTCACCCGAGCGATGCGAGATGATCGAGCGGTAGCCGTTGCGATCCGCCATCTCGATGGTCTCGAGCGTCTCGGTGAGCGTGCCGATCTGATTGACCTTCACGAGCACCGCGTTCGCGACGTCTTCCTCGATGCCGCGGGCGAGGAACTCCGTGTTCGTCACGAAGAGGTCGTCGCCCACCAGCTGGCAGCGGTCGCCGATGGCCTCGGTGAGCGCGGCCCAGCCGCTCCAGTCCGACTCGGCAAGCCCGTCCTCGATGGAGACAATGGGATACTTGCGCAGCCACTTCGCGTACAACTCGATCATCTCCTCGGCGGTCTTCGTGCCGGCGCCGGACTTCTTGAACGTGTACTTGCCCTTCGCGTAGAGCTCGCTGGCGGCGCAGTCGAGCGCAATCGCGATCTGGGTGCCCGGCTGATAGCCCGCCGCCTCGATCGCTTCCATCACGACCAGCAACGCGTCTTCGTCACTCTTGAGGTCGGGAGCGAAGCCCCCCTCGTCGCCGACGCCGGTGGACAGCTTGCGCTTCACCAGCACCTTCTTGAGCGCGTGAAAGACCTCCGTGCCCATCTGCAGTGCCTCGCTGAACGTCGAGGCGCCCACGGGCACGATCATATACTCCTGGAAGTCCACCGTATTGGTGGCGTGCGCGCCACCGTTGAGGATGTTCATCAGCGGCACCGGCAGCGTGCGCGCGAGCGGTCCGCCCAGATAGCGATGCAACGGCAGGTCCACGGCCGCGGCGCCGGCGCGCGCGCAGGCCATCGAGACCGCCAGCATTGCGTTCGCGCCGAGCTTGGACTTGTTCTTCGTCCCGTCCACCGCGAGCATCGTGCGGTCAATGGTCAGCTGATCCACCACGTCGAGCCCGATCAACTCCGGCTCAATCAGCTTGCTCACGTTCTGCACCGCCTTGCGCACGCCCTTGCCGAGGTAGCGCTTGGGATCGCCGTCGCGCAGCTCGTTGGCCTCGTGCTCGCCGGTGGAGGCGCCGCTGGGTACCGCCGCGCGTCCGTAGGTGCCGTCCTCGAGGACGACTTCGGCTTCGACGGTGGGGTTGCCGCGCGAGTCAAGGATCTCGCGGGCGAGGACAGCAATGATGGTGCTCATAGTCGGAGGAAGGCGGGAGGAAGGAGAAAGAAAGAAAACTGTTGGCTCAGGCGCCACGGAAGGGTGGCGATGACACGCCGTACTCGCGCTCCAGGCAGGTGGCCATCGCCTCGTAGGCGAGGCGTGCCAGCTGGTCGCGGTCGTCGTAGGTCATCCCGGTCGTCTCGATGGCCGGGAGGTAATGCATATGGATCACGCCGGGACGCACTTTCAACGAGCCCTTCGGCTGAATCTCAATCTGGCCGTAGATGAGCACCGGCACGATTGGCGCCTGGGCCTGGATGGCGAGGACGAACGGGCCCTTCTTGAACGGCCGTAATGGGTACGCGTGCCCACGAGTGCCCTCGGGATACACCGCCACCGACGCGCCCGCCTGAATCCGCTTCGTCGCCAGCGTGTAGGACCCAAACGCTGCCTTCCGATTGGCGCGCTCAATCGGAATCATCCCCGCGGCGAGCATCGCCTTGCCGAACAGCGGGATCTTGAACAGCTCGGACTTGGCCACGAACTTGACCCAGCGGAGCCGAGCCGCGACGGCAAACACGTCGAAGTTGCCAACGTGGTTCGCCACGAAGATGTGGCGGTCGGCCAGTTTGCGTTCGCGGTCGTGCTCGACGATGCGGACGCCGGCGACAAACAGGTTGCTCTTGCCCCAGAGCCGCGGCGCGATGTCGTAGGGGGAGCCCACACGGTCGCGCACGCGAAAGATCGCCGCGAGGATGACCCAGCCACCGCAGATGGTGGTCATCACAATCAGGTTGACGATGACCAGCAGGCCGCGGATCATCGTGCGAAGTGGTCGTGCGTGGAGGGCAGACCGATCAGCGCCCCATCGCGCTCGGCGACGACCTCACCCGCGCCCTGCGCCGCCTCCACGCGGCCGATCGCCGTAAGGGTGAGGCCGCCGTTCTCCGCGGCGAACCGCGCGACGTCCAGCGACGGCGCGGCCACCAACAGCTCGTACTCCTCGCCGCTCGCCAGCGCATCATCGGACGAGACGTTCGTCATTCGCGGGATGGCGTCGAGCGCGAGCACGCAGCGTACGGCACTCGCGGCCGCGAGGTGCGCCACGTCGCCGGCGAGTCCGTCGCTCACATCAATGGCCGCGTGCGCACCGTGACGGACGAGCCACGCGCCCGCGGCGACGCGCGCAACGGGGCGCGCGAAGCGTTCACGCGCCTCGGCGCTCGGTTGCTCGCCCCGCTGCCAGGCCTTGAGCGCGGCGCCGGGGCCGCCGAGCCGTCCCGTCACGTACAGCGTGTCGCCGGCCCGCGCACCCGCGCGCGAGAGCACGCGCGGCGTGTGCCCCAACACGGTGATGGCGAACGACAGCCGCTCACCATCGGTCACGTCGCCGCCAACGATCGGAATGCCCGAGGCGCGCGTGGCGGCCGCGATGCCGTCGGCCAGACTGATGAGGTCCGCACGCCAACCCGCGGGCACCGTGAGCGCAAGCAGGACGCCAAGCGGCGCAGCGCCCATCGCCGCGAGGTCGCTCAGGGCCGCGCTCGTCGCACGCCACCCGATCTCCTCGGGCGTCAACCACTCGCGCTTGAAGTGCACGCCTTCCACGCTCGAGTCGGTGCTCGCCACCAACCGCTCGCCGACGGGCACCTCGAGCACGGCGCCGTCGTCGCCGACGCCGGTTGCCGCAGGGCCCCAGCGCGCAAGCAGGGCCCGCACGGCATCGAACTCCGCGCCTGGGCCGAGGGGCAGGTGGTGCTTCATCGCCTGCGCCACTCGCTTGGCGCCCACGTCCTGCGCATCTCGCCGCGACCGTTCATCGGGTCAACCCGACCGCCGGCAACGCGGCGAGCACCGCGGGATGTCGCGAGGGCTCGTCGAGTCGCCACGTCGTGCGCAGTGCAGTCACGATGTCCTCGAGCGACGTGCCACGCACGGAGCCCTGCTCCGCCGCGATCTCGCCGGCGCGTCCGTGTACCCACGCGCCGACCATCGCCGCCTCGAACGGATCACCCACCTGCGCCAGGAGCGTGGCCACGATGCCGCCCAGCACATCGCCGCTGCCGGCCGTGCCGAGCACGGGACTGCCGCTCGCGGACACTGCCACGCGACCGTCGGGCGCGCTGATGATCGACGGCACGCCCTTGAGGACGACGGTCGCTCCCAACTGCTTCGCGAGTTCCGCACCCACCGTGAATCGCGCGGCGCTGACGGCGGCGCCATCGCGTCGCAGCAACCGCGCGGCCTCCACCGGATGTGGCGTCACGATCGCCGGACGCGCGCCGAGCAGCGAGCCGAGCGTCCGGGGCTCGCCCTCGAACACGTTGAGCGCGTCGGCGTCGAGCACGACAGGCCCCTTCCACTCGACGAGCAGGCGCTCGACCAGTGCGCGCGTCATCGCCGTGCGGCCGAGCCCGGGACCCAGCAACAGGCAATGCGCCCAGTGCAGCACCTTGTCCTGGTCTTCGGCGGTGACGGGCCAGCGACCGGCCATCGTCTCCGGCAACGCGGCCTGCACCACCGGCACGTTGGTTGGGGCCACCAGCAGTTGCACCATCCCGATGCCGCTGCGCATCGCGCCACGCGCGGCAAGCATCGGCGCGCCCGCCATTCCTTCGCCGCCGCCAATGATGGCGAGCCGGCGCCGCACTCCCTTGTGCGCGTCCGCGGGGATCGGCGGCACGGCGCGCCGCACGGCCGCCGCGTCAATCAGGACCGGCGCAGCATCCGCAAGCGCCGCGCTCGCGCCCAGTCCGATGTCGAGGCAGACGATCGCCCCGCATTCATCGCGCCGCAGGAGCAGGCCGCGCTTGACCGTGCCAAACGTGAGCGTGATGTCCGCGTGCACGGCGGGGGCGCCGGCACCCGTGGTGGCGTCGATGCCGCTGGGAATGTCGAGCGCGACGACCTGGGCGCCCTCCGCGCGCAACGCCGCGATCCGCTCGACGAAAGGTTGCAGCGTGTCGCGCATCGGCCCCTGTGCGCCGGTGCCGAGGAGTGCGTCAATCACGACCGCGGGATGCCGCGGCTCACTCGCGCCACTCAGGGCCTCGGCGGCCGCGGCCTTGGCGCGCGCGGCATCCGGCGTCGTCGGCGCGGCGGCCTCGACGACCTGCACCGGGCACCCGTCGCGTGCGAGCAGTCCAGCCACGACCCAGCCGTCGCCGCCGTTGTTGCCCGCACCGCAGAACACCAGCGCGCCGGCCGTGCGCAGGGCGTCGAAATGCGTGAGGATTGCGTGCGCCGCGACGGTGCCCGCGCGCTGCATCAACTCGAAGCTCGGCGTCCCCGCGGCGATGGCGGCCGCGTCGCGCGCCGCCGCCTGCTCCGCCGTCGTCACCACGACGCTCATCGGGTCACGCCTCGGTCGGCGGTGTCCAGCGATAGTCGCGGTCGAACGCTGCCGCAAAGTCGAACGCGTCCACGAAGTCCTCCTTGCGATCCTGCGGCTGCGACATCAGCAGACCGGTGTCCACCAGCGCGAAGACCACCTCGCCGATGTCGGCCGTCGCCTTGATGCCCCAGTGCTCCAGCACGGTCCGCGCAAGCACGCCGTAGCGCGCCAACGCCAGCTCGCGGCAACCGTGCGCCAACTCGACGCCGCTCAGGTGCCGGCGCTCGGGCAATTTCTGCTGCACGTACTCCAGTGCCGCCAGCACAAACAGATACGCGCGCTCGTCGTACCGGGTCTCGCGCAGGCGGATCCGGTCCATCACCCCGTCGCGGAACGCGAGCTCGGGCATCGCCACTAGAGGTAGAGCGGAAACTTGGCGGCCAGCGCGTGCACTTCCTTCCGCACGGCCGCGGTCACGCCGGCATCGTCCGGCGCGGCGAGCACGCGATCAATGAGGCCGGCGATCGTCACCATCTCCGCCTCCCGCATCCCGCGCGTGGTCACCGCCGGCGTGCCGATGCGAATGCCGCTGGTCACGAACGGCGACTGCGTCTCCTTCGGCACCGTATTCTTGTTCACCGTGATGCCCGCGCGGTCCAGCGCCTGCTCCGCCACCTTGCCCGTGAGCGCGGCCGAGCGCGAGCGGAGATCGCAGAGCATCAAGTGATTGTCCGTGCCGCCCGAGACGATGTGCACGCCGCGCTGGATCAGCGCATCGGCCATCGCCTGCGCGTTCTTCACCACCTGCACGCAATAGTCCTTGAACTCCGGACGCAGCGCCTCGTGGAACGCCACCGCCTTGGCCGCGATCACGTGCTCGAGCGGCCCGCCCTGCATTCCGGGGAACATCGCCTTATCGATCGCCTTGGCGTGCTCCGCCTTGCACAGGATGAGTCCTCCGCGCGGGCCGCGCAGCGTCTTGTGCGTCGTCGTCGTGACGACGTCCGCGTACGGCACCGGGTTCGGATACACGCCCACCGCCGCCAGTCCCGCGAAGTGCGCCATATCCACCATAAAGATGGCGCCCACTTCCTTCGCGGCCGCGGCAAACTGCTCGTAGTCCAGCACGCGGGAGTACGCGCTGTAGCCGGCGATGATCAGCTTGGGCCGTTCGCGCCGCGCGATCTCGCGCATCGCGGGATAGTCGATCAGGCCCTCATCCGTCACGCCGTAGTGCACGGCACGATAGTTCAGTCCGGAAAAGTTCACCGGGCTGCCGTGCGTGAGGTGCCCGCCCTGCGACAGATCGAGCCCCAGCACCGTCTCGCCCGGCTTGAGGAACGCGAGGTACACCGCGGCGTTCGCCGACGCGCCCGAGTGCGGCTGCACGTTGGCGTGGTCCGCGCCAAAGAGCTGCTTGGCGCGGTCGATCGCCAACTGCTCGACCTTGTCCACGACCTCGCAGCCACCGTAGTAGCGCTTGCCCGGCAGTCCCTCGGCGTACTTGTTGGTGAGCGCGCTGCCCATCGCCTCGAGCACCGCGGGTGAGACGAAGTTCTCGCTCGCGATGAGCTCCAGTCCCTCGCTCTGGCGCTTTGTCTCCTCGTGGATCAGCTCCGCGATCTCGGGATCCGTGCCGCGCAGCGCCGCACCAGGCGGCCGCCGGTCCCAGCGATTCCATCCCGGGTTCACCGTCCCTCCGCCGGCCCGTGGCCGGTCGCCTCGATCTTCTCCACACGCTTAGCGTGGCGTCCGCCCTCGAAGGGCGTGTCGAGAAAGTTCTTGAGAATCGCCAGCGCATCCTCCTCGCTCACGAAGCGCGCCGGCAACACCAGCACGTTCGCGTCGTTGTGGCTGCGGGCGAACTTGGCGATCTCCGGATTCCACACCACCGCCGCACGCACGCCGGGATGCCGATTGGCCGCGTACGACATCCCAAGTCCCGTGCCACAGAGCAACACCCCGCGCGCCGCCTCGCCCCGCTCCACCTTCTCGGCCAGCGGGTGCGCGTAGTCGGGATAGTCCGTCGAGGCCGGCGAGTGCGTGCCGATGTCCTCGACCTCGTAGCCCATCTTCTCCAGCGCGCTGCGCAGGTGCTCCTTCATCTCGAACCCTGCGTGGTCCGACGCGATCGGGATGCGCTCTGCCATACTCAGCTCTTCCGCGGCCACTGCGGCCGCGTGCGCATCATCCCGTGCACCGCCGCGATGCGACGTTCGGCGAGCTTGTCCGCCGCGTCGTACGAGAGCAGACCCTCGTCCTTGGCGATCTTGTAGACGCCGAGCACGGTGTCGAAGATCTCGTCCGCCTTGCGCAGCGCGCGCTCCCGCGTCCAGCCGGCGACTTCGCCGTACACGTTGATGACGCCACCGGCGTTCGCGACGAAATCCGGCGCGTACATAATGTTGCGCTTCTCCAGCGCCGGGCCGTGCTTCGCCGGCTCGAGCAGTTGGTTGTTGGCGCCGCCGCAGACGATCTCAACCTTGAGCTTGGGGATGGTGTCGTCGTTGAGGATGGCACCCAGCGCGCAGGGCGCGAAGATGTCCGCCTTCTCCGAGTAGATCTCATCGCCGCTCACCGCCTTGGCGCCGAAATCCTCCACGATCTTCTTCACGCGCTCGGGCCGGATGTCCGTGACGATGAGCTTGGCGCCGACATTGTGCAGCTCACGGCAGAGGTAGGAGCCTACGTTGCCGAGCCCCTGCACCGTGACCGTCTTGCCCTCGAGCGAGGACGAGCCCCAGCGCTGCTTGGCCGAGGCCTCGA
>CAYPYY010000119.1:0-7857 GCA_964414995.1 uncultured Gemmatimonas sp. | reverse complement strand
GCGACGACCATCGCGCCGACCACAGACACGCTCACGTCGATTGGCGCGCAGCGCCTGCTCGTGGCCACCGCACGCGACGGTGCCAACAACGCGGTGAGCGGCAGCTTCACGTGGGCGACGCGGAACGCGGCGGTGGCCACGGTCAATGACAGCGGACGCGTCGTCGCGATCGCGAACGGCGCCACTTGGATCGTCGCCACTGAGGCCGGCGGTACACGCGACTCGGCGCGCGTAGTGGTCGAGCAGCGTCTCGCCACCATCCGCGTGACACCTGACCCGCGCACGATCTACCTCGGCGCATCGTACGCGTTCGCCGCCGAGGCGGTGGACGGGCTGGGGACGGCGATGACGGTGCAGCCGAGCTTTGCGTGGAGTACGGCGTCGTCGGCGATTGCGTCGGTGACGGCGGCTGGCGTGGCGACGGGCGTGGGGCTGGGCTCCACGCAGGTGCGCGCCACGGCGGGCGCGGTGACCGGCGTGGCACAGCTCACGGTCCGCACGCCAATCACGCGCATTGCCGTGGTGCGCGACTCGGTGGGCTTCGTGGTGAGCGACACGTTCTCGCTCGCGGCGCTGGCGCAGACGCGCAGCTACCGCGCGGTGGCGTATGACACGCTGGACGCGGTGATGACCGGCATCGCGTTCGCGTGGGCCTCGTCGAATCCGTCGGTGGCGGCGCTCGACTCGACGGGCGCGACGACGGCGCGGGCGGTGGCGGTGGCCAACGGCTTCACGGCGGTGCGGGCCTCGGCGCAGGGCGTCACCGGCGCGGCGGCGCTCACGGTGGCGCAGGTGATGACCGCGGTGCAAGTGACGCCGGGGTCGGTAAGCGTAGCACCGACAGGCTCGGTGGCGCTGACGGCGCGGCGTTTGGACGCGAACGGCTACTTCATTCCTGGCGGCAGCTTCAGTTGGGCGAGCGCGGATGCGGGCATCGCCACGGTCTCTAGCTCCGGTGTGGTGACGGGCGTGGCGATCGGCGGCACGACGGTGACGGCTACCAGCGGGACGGTCACGTCACCGCCGGCGACGGTGACGGTGACGAACTCGGTGCCGGCCATCATCTCCTTTGGGCGCGACACGCTGGCCATCGGCCGCTCGGCGACGAACACGCCGTTCCCGATCTATTTGAGTCGGCCGAGTGCGTCGGCGGTGACGGTGAACTTGGCGGTGGCGGATACGTTCGCGTTCTTCAACCCGGTGACGATCACGATTCCCGCGGGCGCGACCGTGGGGACGGCGAACCTGAACGGGCGCAACGCGGGCACGACGCGTGTGTTCGCGGTGGACGGGAGCGGCACGCCGGAGTACGCGGGCGACACGGCGGTGCTCACCGTGCAGTCGGGCGTGTCGTTCTCCGTCGGAAGCATCACGCTCCTGGTGAATGACGAGCGCGCGGTGCAGGTGCGGCTCACGGATCCAGCGCCCGCTGGCGGCACGTACATCACGTATCAGTTCGGAACGGAGGGGCGCGCGAGCGTGTCGCCGGACCCGGCGTTCATTCCGCAGGGACAACTCGCCGCGGATGTGGTGGTGCGGGCGTTGACCGCGGGGAGCACGACGATTGCGCCGGTGGCGCAGGGCGTGACCGGTGCCGCGATGTCGGTGACGACGCAGGCGGCGGTGCTCACGCTGTCGCGCCCGATTGCGACAGTCGGGGTGGGGCAGTATCGCGGTGATTGGTATGTGTACACGCCGAGCAACGTGAACGTGAGTGTGCCAGTGACGCTCACGAGTTCCGATACCGTGGTGGCGACGGTGACGCCGCAGGTGACGATCCCCGGTGGCAGCTACTACTCGTACTTCACGGTGCGCTCGCGCGCGGCGGGCACGGCAACGATCACGGCGCAGGCGACGGGGTGGAGCTCGCCGGCGCAGGGCGTGATTGTGACGACACCGCGTCTCGGACTCACGGGCGGCGGCACGATCAATACGACGTCGCCGTCTCAGGGCCTTACGGCGTATGCGCAGGACTCGCTGCGGAACGCGCATTGGCGGACGAGTGCCTTGGCGATCTCGGTGACGTCGAGCGACACGAGTGTGATCCGGGTGCAGACGCCGTCGGTGACGATCGGCGCCGATCAGTACTTCGTGAGCGGCATCAGCGTGATTCCGGGTGGCGCGCCGGGCACGGCGTGGGTCCGCGTGAGCGCGGGTGGGCATCTCGCCGACTCGGTGGCGTACACAGTGGTGGGGCCGCGGATCCGGATTCAGCTGGCGACGGCGCGGCTCGGCGTGGGCCAGTATCGCCCCGACGGCTACGTGTACGCGCCGAACAACGTGACCGCGCCTCTGGTCGTGCGGCTTAGCTCGAGTAGCCCGGGCATCGCGGCCATCACGGACTCGGTGGTGATCCCGACGGGGACGTACTACGCGTACTTCACGCTGCGCGCGCTCGCGCCGGGCAGCGTGCAACTGAACGCGTCGGCCACGAACTACCAGCCGGATTCGGTCGCGTTCACGGTGACGTCCGCGAAGTTGTTCGGCGGTGGTGGAGGCACGTACAACAACTTCGCCCCGCCGGCGGGCTTTACGGTGTATGCCGCCGACACCACGCACAACGCGCACTACGTCAGCGATAGCCTGATCGTCGGCTTCAGCTCGTCGGACACGACAGTGCTGCGCGTGACGGCGGCCGACACGATCCTCCCCGGCGGGTACTTCGCCAGCGACGGGCGCGTGTCGTTCGTGGGCGAGGGCTCGGCGTGGGTGCGGTTCACGGCGCCAGGGTATCGCGGCGACTCGCTGCTGTATACGGTCGTGCGGCCGCGCATCCAGTTCAGCTTCGATACGTACCGCATCGGGCGGCGGCAGTATCGCGCGCCGACGGATTTCTACGTGTACACGCCGAACTCGCGTGGCGACTCGGTGCCGGTCACGGTGACGCAGACGAATCCGACGGCGGACTCGCTGTCGCGGACGACGTTCGGCATCAGCAGTGGGATCAACTATCAGTACTTCGGTCTCGCTGCGCTGCAGACGGGCGTGGACACGCTGATCGTGAGTGCGCCGGGCTATCACTCCGACACGGCGATCGTGATCATCACGAGCCCGCGGTTCACCGGCGGCGGGCTACCCGGCTCCGCGACAACGACGTCGCCGCCCTCGGCTACGACGATCTACGTGGCCGACTCGGTAGGGAATGCGCACTACTCACTCGACACGCTGCTGCTTTCGGCGCGCTCGAGCAACGACGCCGTGCTGCAACCGGACAGCGTCGGCTTCCGCCTGCCGCGCGGCGCGTACTTCGTGCAGCCGCGCGTGCGGTTCGTGGGCCCGGGCAGCGCGACGATGACGTGGAGCGACTCGCTCGGCAGCGGCTACGGCAGCGTGACGTCGAACGCGGTGACCGTGACCGGTCCGTCGCTGACGTTCTCGAATAGCCGGCCGGTGCTTGGAATGCGGCAGTACGGACTGGGGAGCGGCGCGTATGTGTCCATCCCGAACGCCATCGCGTCGCCGCTCGTGGTGCGACTGCTGTCCACCGACCCTGCGGTGGCGACGGTGCCGGACAGCGTGATCATCGCGGCCGGTCAGACGTTTGCGTACGTGGATGTGCGCGCGCAGAGCCAGGTGGGCACGGTGCAGTTGCAGGCATCGGCCTCGGGCTACGGACCCGCGACAACGACGCAGCAGGTGACGCAGCCGCGGTTCACGATGTCGGTGACGGGAACGATTCGAACGACGCAGGCGCCGCAGGGCATCACGATCTACGCGGCGGACGCCAACGGCAACGCGCACTACGTGTGGGAGCCGGTGGTGATCACGCTGACGTCATCGAACCCGGGCGCGGCCACGGTGGACAGCGCCACGGTCACGATTCCAGTGGGCGGGTACTTCCACAACACCGCGCGCGTGGTGCCTGTGACGGAGGGCACGACGACGATCACGGCGAGCGATGAACGCGTCGAGAGCTATCGCTACACGCAGGCCAGTGCGACGGTGGCCGTGGTGACGCCGTCGCTGGCGCAGAGCTGGGGCGGCGGGGCGGAGCCGCTGGGCATCGGGCAGTGGGTGGAGCCGTATGTGTACACGCCGGACAATCAGGCATCGGCGTTGACGGTGACAGTGGCGCGCGCGAATGGGGCGGTCTCGGCGCCCGCGACCGTGACCATCCCGCAGGGGACGTACTACGTGTATCACCGCTTCACGGGTGTGGCCGTGGGTGTGGACACCGTGACGTACACGGCGCCGGGGCATCTCGCGGCCACGGGGCGGTTCAGCGTCGGGCTGGGCCGCGTGGATGGCATTGGCGGCTGGCCGGGCACGCTCAGCACCGACTCGGTGCAGGTGACGCTGTACACGCGCGATCCGGCCGGCAACCCGCGCAACGTGGCGGCGGCAACGACGTTCAACGTCAGTGTGAGCTCCGGTGCGCTTGAGCTCCGGAGTGGTGGTGCGACGATCACGAGCGTCACGGTGCCGGCGAATACGTCGTCGGTGAGTTTCTGGCTGCGCCGGCTCGCCAATGGGACGGCGACGGTGACGTTCACGAACGCGAACTACACGACGCACATCTCACCGACCGTTACGGTCACGGGGCTGCCGTGAAGCATTCTCGACTTGCCGTGTGTGTGGCCGCTGTGTCGCTCGTGGCTGCGTCACTGACGGCGACGCCGCTGGCCGCGCAGGATTCGCCCGCGCCATCGCCGACGCCCGCGCCGTTACCGCCGGCGAGTGCGCCGCCGGCGGTGGTGGTGCCGCCAACCGTGCCGGTGCCACCGAGCACTGCGGTGGCGCTGTGCGGTGATGGGAGCTTTGTCGTGGCGCCGGCGGCGCCGAGCGAGTGTGGGGCGCGGGGTGGCCTCAAGTTGACGCTGCCGGAGTTCCGGCCGCGGCCCGGGCTGCCGACGGCGGTGGGGGCGTCTTCAGCGGCTGCGGAGACGGCCGCGCGGCGTCCGGCGGCTGCCGAAGTGCCGCCGGACGGCGCGACGATGCGCTGCAAGGATGGCACGTGGATTGTCGGCGTCGCGTCGGTGGCACGCTGCGACGCGAATGGTGGGCTGGCGGTGGTGCTGCCGCCGGCGGTGCGCGACACTCCACCGGTGCGCCGGCCGTAGATTCGGGGTGGTCGAACCCTGAGTCCGGAGCGTACACATCGGGTTGTTCTGGCGGGCGCTGGTGGCGTTTCTCGCGTTGCCGGGCGTGGTGGCGTTCGCGGTACCGCTGATCGTGCTGCGGCCGCGGGGGGTCGCGTGGTGGCCGCTGTCCGCGCCCGCCGTCATTGGCGCGTTTGTCTTGGCGCTCGGCGCGGTAGTACTCGGCTGGTGCGTGCGCGACTTCTACGTGATGGGCCGCGGCACGCTCGCGCCGTGGGCGCCGCCGACCACGCTGGTGGTGCGGGGGCTCTACCGCGTGTCGCGGAACCCGATGTATGTGGGGGTGCTGTGCATCGTGGCGGGCTGGGCGCTGCTGTTTCGCTCGTGGGGGATTGGGGGGTACGCGCTGGGGCTCGCCGTGGCGTTTCACTTGCGGGTGGTGTTTGGCGAGGAGCCGTGGCTGGCGCGCAGGCACGGCGAGGCGTGGGCGGAGTACGCGCGAAAGGTGCCTCGATGGATTGGCGGACAGCGCGGTGCGTGAACCGCTGGCGCTCGACTATCGCGTCGTGAACGTGAGAAACAGCCCGATGAGCCCGAGTCCTACGGCAGGTGCGATCACGTAAGAGCGCGCCTCCATCCACACCGGGAGTTCGAGGAGGACCGTGTCGCTCGGAGCGCGGAAGGTCAGGAGATAGCGGCGCCCGGACTGAAAGCAGGAGAAGTCAACCTTCTTGTCAACGGCGCAATACAGAAGCGCGTCTCGATACGGCGACCTCGGATCGAGCTCCCGCGGCCGGTCAGCTGGAAGCGGCAACTGGCTCACCACCCACTGTCCTGCGACATCGAGGCTTCTGGCGCGCCGCTCGTCGACGCGCGCCCGCAACTCCTCGAGCATTGGCGCGGTCGAGTGCTCGGCCCTGCGTGCGCTGCGTTCGGCCAGCGCCACCGCAAGGCGAATCGTGTCACCGATTGGTTGCTGGATCTCACCGCGAATCTCGACGAGATCAACGCGCCAGACGAGGTCGAGCCACTCTTGATTCGACGATGAGCGCAGCAGGCGCACCGGCAGCGCCCGATATCCGCGATGTTCTTTGTCTACGATGACCTGCAGCTTTCCGCCGTTCGCCTCGGCGAGCCCCATCTGCTCGTCCGACGCAATTGGGCGTCGCTCATCGAAGACAGCGTGAATGCGGGGAGCGCACGCGACGAGTAACACGGCGAGGGGCGCCACCCAACTCGTGCGCCTCATAGTCCGGATACCCGTTGCACGACGCCGGCGATCGTCGGCGCGGTCGGCCAAAGTCTGTGCGTATCCACGGTGAACTGGGCCGAGAATGTGGGGCCCGAGTCCTTGCCGCCCTGGGAATCGTTCGTGAGCTGGAACGAGAAGTTGCCGAGGCGCAGTCGCAGCGCCTCGTAGCGCTCCTTGCGTGCGCTCTTGGCCTCATAGATGCTGTAGCGCTTCCGCAGGTCGAGTGAGTCGGCGCCGAGTCGGCTGACGATCAAGGCGTTCTCGGCATCGGTTCGAGGACGGACAAAGAATCCGTCCATCCCCGTCGTCGAGAACTCGGCCAGAACTGGCACTCCGAGAACGCTGAACTCGCCACGGACGCCTGCTTGTACGACGCGGTAGTCCGCGGTGAGGTCGGTGAAGATGCGGCTCGGAAGCAAGACGCCTGCACGCCCGACACCGAACACGCCGGCGGACACGAGTCGGAGTCGGATGCACGGGATCTCCCGTGAGTCGACGCGGAAGTCGAAGTCCATCAGCCCTCCCTGCACGAAGGCCTCGTGGTAGAGCGTTCCGACGCTGTATCCGCCGCCTAGAAAGAGCGGAGTCACTTGTCGAACATCCCGGCCGTCTTCACGCCGGAACTGGGAAAGCCGATACGCGACGGAGGTGCTGAACTGCAGAATGTTGAGCGATCCCGACGACGGCCCCTGCGAAATGGCGTCTCTGGTGTCGAGCGTGTCGCGCGGAATCGGGAGCAGCTCGCTGAGTCCGATTCGCGTTCTCCCAGCGTGAATAACGGAGTTTTGTAGCCATCGTGTCGTTCCGTCACCCGTTCGGCCGATGAGGACTGACTCTGCGATGAGCACGTGGGCCGGTTCACTGCTGATTCTGCCGTGTGTGGTCCCGCGTCGCGTCGTCGCTCGAGGGCGCCACTCGCGGACGGTTTGATACGACACGAAGTTCAGGCCGATGGTGCCATAGGCATCCGCATACTTCGTGAACGCGTAGTTGCCGTTGGCCAAGGTGTCTTTGTCGAACTCGCTCAGCAGCGCAAAGTGCAGTCCGAACTCAGTCCGCTCGCGGGAGTCGGGGACGAGTTTTCCGCCCCACTGCGCGATAACCGGCTGAGCCGCGAGCCCGCTCGGCGCCAACACGATGGCGGCAAAGGTGACAAGCGGTACTCGCAGCGCACGCTTCACAAAGACCTCCGAATTGGCCCCAATATGCCTTGTAAGGGCACGAACGCAAGCCAAGCGTTAACAATACAAAGTCGCGTTCAGGCTCTAGATCTCTCTGCGTCGGCCGAGGTAGTGTCGCGCCAGTCCGAGACCCCAGGGTGGTCCCTTACCTTTTGGTTCCGGCGACTTCGCACCCTGCCTTGAGGGAAACGGTGACCTGTTTTCTGCGTCAGCTGTGAGTTTCGGCCTTCTACTGGCCGCGTCCGCTTCGTTCGGGATGCTCGCTCACGTGCCGTGGCAATCTCCTGACTCGCTGACTGCTGCCGTCGCACAAGCGATCTCCGAGGAGCAACTCGTCGGCGCCACCTGGGCCCTAGTGACACCGAGCGGCACCGTGATCGGCGCC
>CAYPYY010000118.1:6912-8176 GCA_964414995.1 uncultured Gemmatimonas sp. | reverse complement strand
TCCGGCGGCGCGCGCATCCAGGAAGGCGTCGTCTCGCTGGGCGGCTACGCCGACATCTTCCTGCGCAACACGCTGGCCTCGGGCGTCGTGCCGCAGATCTCCGCCATCCTCGGGCCCTGCGCGGGCGGGGCGGTGTACTCGCCGGCCATCACCGACTTCGTGCATATGGTGCGCGGCACGAGCTATATGTTCGTCACCGGCCCCAACGTCGTGAAGACCGTCACGCACGAGGACGTGACGATGGAGCAGCTCGGCGGCGCCGACACGCACGGCGGGACCAGCGGCGTCTCGCACTTCACGGCCGGCACGGAGATGGAGTGCCTCGACGGCATCCGCACGCTGATGCGGTTTATCCCCTCGAACAACGTGGATGCCCCGCCGCGTGGGCCTGGCGCGGACCCGCGCGATCGCCGCGACGAGGCGCTGCTCGACGTCATCCCCGACAACGCCAACAAGCCCTACGACATCCACGACGTGATTCGTCGCGTGGTGGACGACGGCGAGATCCTTGAGGTGCACAAGGACTTTGCGCAAAACATCGTCTGCGCGTTCGCGCACCTCGGGGGGCACGCGGTGGGCATCGTGGCCAACCAGCCGGCGGTGCTCGCGGGCGTGCTCGACATCAACGCCAGCGTGAAGGCCGCGCGCTTCATTCGCTTCTGCGACGCGTTCAACATTCCGCTGGTGACCTTCGAGGACGTGCCCGGCTTCTTGCCCGGCGTGGCGCAGGAGCACGGCGGCATCATCCGGCACGGCGCCAAGCTGCTCTACGCATACTGCGAAGCCACGGTGCCCAAGCTCACGGTGATCACGCGCAAGGCCTACGGCGGCGCGTACGACGTGATGAGCTCCAAGCACATCCGCGGCGACGTGAACCTCGCGTGGCCCACGGCCGAGATTGCGGTGATGGGGCCGAAGGGCGCGGTGGAGATCCTCTTCAAGAAGGAGATCGCCGAGGCCAAGGATCCGCAGGCGGCGATGGACGCGCGGGTGGCGGAGTACACGGAGAAGTTCGCGAACCCGTACGTGGCGGCGAGCCGCGGCTACGTGGACGACATCATTGACCCGCGCGACACGCGCCCGCGGCTGATTGACGCGCTCGACGCGCTGCAGGGCAAGCGCCAGCGCAATCCGGCCAAGAAGCACGGGTGCATTCCGCTGTGAGCCCGCGCAAGGCGAAGGACGGCGAGCCGACGCGGCCGCTGCACAAGGTGCTGATCGCGAACCGCGGCGAGATCGCGCTGCGGATCGTGCGCGCCTGCCG
>CAYPYY010000118.1:4197-6812 GCA_964414995.1 uncultured Gemmatimonas sp. | reverse complement strand
AGGTGCTGATCGCGAACCGCGGCGAGATCGCGCTGCGGATCGTGCGCGCCTGCCGTGAGCTCGGCATCAAGAGCGTCGCGGTCTACTCCGATGCGGATGCGGGCGCCCCGCACGTGCGCGCCGCGGACGAAGCGATCCGCATCGGGCCGGCACCGGCGAGCGAGAGCTACCTGCGCGGGGATCATCTTATTGAGGTTGCCAAGGCCGTCGGGGCCGACGCGATCCACCCGGGCTACGGCTTTCTCTCCGAGCGCGAGTGGTTCGCGCGCGCGGTGCGCGATGCAGGCCTGATTTGGATCGGCCCGCCGGCTGAGGCCATTGCCGCGATGGGCTCCAAGACGGCGGCGCGCACATTGGCCATCAAGGCGGGCACGCCGGTGGTGCCGGGCACCACCACGGCCCTGCGCGATGCCGCCGAGGCCGCAAAGCTCGCCGAGCAGTTCGGGTATCCCGTGTTGCTCAAGGCCGCGGCGGGCGGTGGCGGCAAGGGAATGCGTGTCGTGCGGCAGGCCAGCGAGATCGAGAGCGCACTCGGCGCCGCGCAGCGCGAGGCCAAGGGCGCGTTCGGCGACGACGCCGTATACATCGAGAAGTACATCGAGGGCCCGCGCCACGTGGAGATCCAGGTGCTGGCCGATGAGTACGGCCACTGCATCTCGCTTGGCGAGCGCGAGTGCTCGATCCAGCGGCGCCACCAGAAGATGGTGGAGGAGGCGCCGAGCGTGGCGGTGAATCCGCTGCTGCGCAAGCGAATGGGCGACGCGGCGGTGGCGGCCGCGAAGGCGGCGGGCTACGTGAGCGCCGGCACCTGCGAGTTTCTGCTCGACGCGCACGGCGAGTTCTACTTCCTCGAGATGAACACGCGCATCCAGGTGGAGCACCCGGTCACGGAGCTCGTGATGGGCGTGGACCTGGTGCAGTGGCAGTTGCGCATCGCGCGCGGCGAGCGCCTCACGCTCGAACACACGCCCGAGCCGAACGGCTGGGCGATCGAGTGCCGCATCACCAGCGATGATCCGGCGAACGGGTTCTTGCCGAGCACGGGGCGGATCACGCACCTGCAGTTGCCGGCGGGGCCGGGCGTGCGCTGGGACGGTGGCATCACGACCGGCAGCGTGGTCGGGCTCTCGTACGACCCGATGCTGGCCAAGCTGATCGTGCACGCGCCGACGCGTGAGTTGGCGATTGCGCGGATGGAGCGCGCGTTGCGCGAGCTGGTGGTGCACGGCGTGGAGACGTCGCGCGAGTTCCATCTGCGCGTGATGGCGGACGCGGAGTACCGCGCGGGGGCGGTCACCATCCAGTGGCTGGAGGCCAAGCTGCCGACGCTGCTCGGTCAGGCCCCGCCGCCGGAGACGGTGCGGGCGGCAGCGATCGCGGCGGCATTGATCGCTGAACGCGATCGTGGCGGACGGCCGCGCGAGGACGCGGCGGCCGTGAATGCGTCGAGCGCGTCGAGCGCGTCGAGCGCGTCGAGCGCGACGAGCGCCTTGAGCGCGTGGGCCGAGCTCGCGCGACGCGAGGCGCTGCGTTGAGCGTCGCGACACTGGAGATCAACTCGCTCGCCGCCGGCGGCGACGGCGTCGCGCGTGCGGAGGGCTTGGTGGTGTTCACACCGCGCACCGCGCCGGGCGATGTGGTGCGCGCGGAGGTGGCGGTGAGTGGCCGCATTGGGCGTGGCCGGCTGGTGTCGGTTGACCGCGCCGGCGCCGCACGCGTGGCGCCCACGTGCGTGCACTACGAGCCGCCGGATCGCTGCGGGGGTTGCCAGTGGCAGCACGTCGCGCCGGAGGTGCAGGGGGAGTCCAAGCGCCAAATAGTGCGCGACGCGTTTCGGCGAATCGGGAAGCTCGAGATTGCGCTGCCGGTGTTGCACACCGGAGAGCCGTGGCGCTACCGGCGGTCGCTGACGTTGGCGATGCGCCGCGATGAGCAGGGCGCGTGGTTCGCGGGGCTGCGGGCCTTCGATGATCCGGAGGCGGTGTTCGCGCTGCACGATTGTTTGATCACCGCGCCCGAGGTGCTGACGGCGTGGCGCGCGGTGATGGCGGCGGCTGCGCACCTGCCGCGCGAGCCGCGTCTGCGCGGTACGGTGCGACTCATCGGTGGCGGCGCGCACTTCACGCTCGAGGGCGCGACGCAGTGGGAGACGCTGCAGGGGTTCTTGGATGCGACGCCCGCGCTAGCCGCGGTGTGGTGGCAGGCGGAGGGCAAGCGGCGGCGCATCGTGGCGGACCGGCGGCCGGCGGGCGAGCCGGGAGCGAGCTTTGCGCAGGTGAATCCGGAGATGGCGGCGCGGCTGCACGCGGAACTCGTGCGGCGTGTGCGCGAACACGAGCCGCGCAAGGTGATCGACGCCTACAGTGGCGCGGGCGACACCGCGGTAGCGCTTGCCACGAGTGGAGCGCAGGTAGTGGCGATCGAGGCCGACGAAGAAGCCACGCGCTACGCCGCCACGCGGCTGCCGGCGGGATCGCGCGCGATCGCTGCGCGCGTCGAGGATGTGCTCAAGCAACACCTGCCTGCCGACGTGGTCATCGTGAATCCGCCGCGCAGCGGAGTGGATGCCAAGGTGACCGCCGCGCTGAGCGCGGCGCAGCCGCAGCCGCGCGCCA
>CAYPYY010000118.1:0-4097 GCA_964414995.1 uncultured Gemmatimonas sp. | reverse complement strand
GTGGATGCCAAGGTGACCGCCGCGCTGAGCGCGGCGCAGCCGCAGCCGCGCGCCATCTTCTACGTGAGCTGCGACCCGGCCACGCTCGCGCGGGACGTGGCGCGGCTCAAAGGCTGGCGCATCGCACACATCGAGTGCTACGACCTATTCCCGCAGACGGCGCACGTGGAAACCCTCTGCGAGCTGCGGCCCGAGACGGCAGGAGAGACTCCGTGAAGTACATCGTGGATGTGGCCGGCGGTCGGCACGAAGTGACGCTCGCGGACGGCAGCGCGACCCTCGACGGCGAGACCCGCACGGCGGCGCTGCACGAGACCCTCGGCTCGCCGGTGCGGATCGTGACGATCGGCGGGGTGCAGTACCAGGTCGTGATGAAGCGCGAAGCGCAGAAGGGGCGCTACGCGATCTGGATTGACGGATGGCGCTTTGACGTGGACGCGCTCGACGAGCGGACGCGCACGATCCGCGACCTCTCGGAGCGCGCGCGCGGCGAGCAAGGGCCGGCACCGGTGCTCGCGCCGATGCCGGGGCTGATCGTGCGCGTGCACGTGGCCGTCGGTGAAGCGGTCGAGGCAGGGCAGCCGGTGGTGGTGATGGAAGCGATGAAGATGGAGAACGAGCTGCGCGCGCCGGCGGCAGGGACGGTGAAGGCGGTGCACGCTTCACCCGGCAAGGCGGTCGAGAAGGGAGCAGTGCTCGTCGAGATGGAGTAAGGCCGTTCTGCTCTCGACGACCTAGCCCGCCTCGCTCGGGCTGACACGCGGCACCACGCCGCCGGGCGCTCCCCGATGGACGCGCAGATTCTGCTCCGCGAGCGACGACGACGCGACTGGCACCTGCGCCGCGCCCGACGCGTCCAGATAGAGCGCGCCCACCTCGGACGCTGGGCGCGCGCGCGCGAAGTCCTCCGCCCGCGCGAGCAGGGCGCGCCACGCCTCGCGAATCGAGGCCGGAGTCGGTGCCACCTCGCGCAGCGCAAGTCGCTCGAGTTCGTCTGCCTCCACGCGCCCGCGGCGCGCGAGCAGTTCAATCAGTCCGAGTGGCGAGAGCCCCGGGTCCTTGCCCGGTGCGGCCCAGAGCAGGGCCGGAGCGCCAAGGATGTGCGTGTCGCACCACAGCAGGTCAAGCACGTCGCGCGGTTCGTTGCGGCCGGCGAGCGCAAGCACCTTGTTGATGGCGAGATCGACCGGATGCAGCACCCAGCCGCCCCAGGGCTCGTGTCGCAGGGGAAAAAATCGCCACGCGGTATCGTGGGCCCAATCCACCCGCGTCGCATCGGCGCCGAGCGACACGATGGCGCGAATGAACCCGGGCTGGCTGAACGCCAACTCGAGCGAGAACCCTGCGGCCTCGAGCGTCGCGCGGTCGTCGGCGAAGGCGGCAGCCACGCGCGCTTCCGCGTCGTGGAAGAAGTCGAGGTCGTCGCTGTAGCGCAGCGAATCCGGCGCCTGGTGCAGGGCCGCGCCGCCGGCGAGGTAGCGCTCGGGCCGCGTGGCGAGCGTCACGAGCACGCGCTGTTGAAACGCGGTTAGCGGCATAGCTTCGCTCCGAGTTGGAACGCCGCGCGATCCCCGTGCTTCATCAGTTGCTCCGCCACCCACGGGACGTCGGCCGCGACGATACGGCGGTGGGGATCGGCGGACCAGAAGCAGCGGACGCGATAGCGCTGGAACGCACGCCGTGCCTCGCGCACGCGAACCATTTCGCGGGCGACGTCCGGCGCGAGCGCGCGGCGGCTCTTGCGGCCGCCGCGCGCTCCGATCTCGGCGAGGTAGCGACGGATTGAGCGCATACGAATACTATAAGCGGCTTATGATATAAATGCAAGTGGAACAATGTCTTATAGCGGAAACATTACCACAGCCAGTTGTCTAGGGGTCAAGGCAAGAGCACATTGGTTGAACCCGTGCGCGAGCGCCTCTAACGTTCGGCGATGCAACTCTTCCGGCACGGCAAGTTCGACGGCTCCCGAGCGTCGAGGGCACAATGACCCGAGGGCTGCTGGCCGTGCTGTTGATGCTCTGTGCCTGCCGTCCGCTGCCACCGGGAACGAGCGTGAGCGCGCGTAAAGCGGTGTTCATTCTCCTCGACGGCATCCCGGCGGACGTGATCGAACGGGTGCACACGCCGGCGCTCGACGCCATCGCTGCCGCGGGAGCGTACACGCGCGCGTACGTCGGCGGGGAACTCGGCGGACCAACGCAGACGCCGACGATCTCCGCGCCTGGCTATATGAGCCTGCTCACGGGAACCTGGGCGGACAAGCACAACGTGCGCGGCAACAGCAATCAGTCGCCGAACTACGCGTACTGGAATCTGTTTCGCATCGTGGAGACGGTGGACCCCGCGCGGCGCACGGCGTTGTTCTCGACGTGGACGGATAACCGCACGGTGCTGATTGGGCTCGGCAGGCCGGAGGCGGGGGACTTCACGATCGATCACGTGGTGGATGGCTTTGAGCTGGATACCATCGCGTTTCCGCACGACCGGGAGTCGAGGTACATCCGGGCGATCGATGACAGCGTGACGGCGGCGGCCGCGGCGCATATCGCGGAAGTGGGGCCGGATCTGACGTGGGTCTACTTACAGCATACGGATGATGCGGGGCACGCGAACGGGGACAGCGAGCGGTTCTACTCAGCGGTGCGGGAGGCGGATAGCCGGGTCGCGCGGATCTGGGAGGCGGTGCGGAGGCGGGAGCAGCTGGGGGAGAGGTGGATGGTGGTGGTCACCACGGACCACGGGCGGGATGCGACGACGGGGAGAGGGCACGGAGGGCAGTCGGCTCGGGAGCGGACGACCTGGATTGTGACCAATCTTTCGAGGGCGAGGGTGGGGTTTGGGAGGGGGGTGCCGGGGATCGTGGATATTGCGCCGTCGGTGTTGGAGCACCTGGGGATCGTGGCGCCGGCGGAGGTTGGGCGGCAGATGGTGGGGCGCTCGTTCCTCAGGTAGCTCGTAAGTGCTTGCTTGGCAAATAGTTAACTGCAACTACAACTGAAGTCTTGAGTTATGAGTTGTGAGTATTGAGAGCCAGCAACTGATTCTCACGACTCACAACTCACAACTCATAACTGCAGTTAAAAACCCAACCATCCTCCCGTTGACTTAACCCATTGTCCCGTCTATCCTTCAAGACTGTCCGAAAACACCCGAAAGGGGGCCGAGACCCGGGTTGCATTCCGCACCGGTGAGGCGCACGACGTCTTCAGTTGGATTTGGTTCTCACAATGCGTAGCACGTACACCGCCACCCCGGCCGACATCGAACACAAGTGGTTCGTGGTCGACGCTGATGGGATGGTCCTCGGTCGCCTCGCGACCGAAGTCGCGCGAATCCTCCGCGGCAAGCACAAGCCGATGTACACGCCCCATATGGACACGGGCGACAACGTCATCGTCATCAACGCGTCGAAGGTGCGCGTGACCGGTCGCAAGGCCGAGCAGAAGAACTACTTCAAGCACACCGGCTATATGGGCCACGAGGGCTACACGCCTCTCGCCTCGATGCTCGCCAAGCACCCGGAGCGGGTGATCGAGAAGGCCGTGTTCGGTATGCTCCCCAAGACGGCCCTCGGGCGCCAGAAGCTGCGGCTCAAGCTCCGCGTGTACGCGGATGCGAAGCACCCGCACGCGGCGCAGAAGCCGGAGACGTTGACCTTCCCGAAGGCTGAGGCGAAGTAACCGATGGCTACGACCAACTCGACCCATACGATCGGCCGCCGCAAGGAAGCCGTCTGCCGCGTCTACCTCACCCCCGGCACGGGGAAGTGGGACCTGAACGGCCGGACCCTCGGCGATTACTTCCCGCGCCCGGCGCTGGTGACGGCGATTCAGCAGCCGTTCACGGCGACGGAGACGCTCGGCTCGTTTGATGTGCAGGCGAATCTCACCGGCGGCGGCCAGACGGGCCAGGCCGGGGCGCTGCGCCTCGCGATTGCTCGTGCGCTCGTGAAGCTCGACGAGTCGCACCGTCGGAAGCTCCGTGACCTCGGGCTGCTCACGCGTGACGCGCGAGCGGTGGAGCGCAAGAAGCCGGGTCGTCCGAAGGCTCGTAAGCGGTTCCAGTTCTCGAAGCGCTAAACTGGCTACTGCAGT
>CAYPYY010000117.1:0-8214 GCA_964414995.1 uncultured Gemmatimonas sp. | reverse complement strand
GCGGTGCTCGGCACGCTCCACGACTCGCTGGCCACGCTGGCGTTCATCAAGTACGCGGACATCGAAGTCTCGCTGTTCGTCGTCGGCGGCATCCTCACCGTCATCGGCTACTCGATGAACGACACCGTCGTCGTGTTCGACCGCATCCGCGAGAACCTGCGGCGCAATCGCAAGGAGCCGCTGCCGGCCGTCATCAATCGCTCGGTGAACGAGACCCTGCCGCGCACCATCCTCACCGGCACCACCACCCTGGCCTCGCTCCTCGCGCTGATCCTGTTCGGTGGCGAGGTGATGCGTCCGTTCGCGCTCATCCTCTTCTTCGGCATCGTCGTCGGCACGTTCAGCTCGGTCTACGTGGCCGCGCCGCTCCTGCTGTGGATCGAGAAGAAGTGGCCGCGGACGACGGACGCGCAGCCGCACTCGCGTCCGGCCGCCGCCCGCTCCTGAGCGGCAGTCCGATGACTTCGGGGCCCCGGCACGACGATGCTCGCGCCGGGGCCTCGTACGTTCCGCCCCTCGCCTTCATCGACTCGCACGCGCACCTCGCCTCGGAGGACCTCGCACCGGACATCGACGCGCTGATGGAGCGCTTGATGGCCGCCGGCGGCGAGGGCGTCGTCTGCATCGGCGAGTCGCTCACGGCCGCTGCGCGCGCCCGTAGCTTCGCCGCGCGCTTTCCCAGCCGCCTCTGGTTCACCGCCGGCGTGCATCCGCACGATGCGGCGGGATTCGACCCCGTGCGCGACACCGAAGCCATCGCTTCGGAGCTCGAGCAGGGCGCCGTCGCCGTCGGCGAGTGCGGGCTCGACTACCACTACGATCACTCGCCGCGCGCGCTGCAGCGCCGCGCCTTCGCCGCGCAGCTCGCGCTCGCGGCGCAGCATCGGCGTCCGGTCGTGGTGCACACCCGCGACGCCGACGACGACACCGCCGCGATGGTCCGCGAGGCCGGAGAGGCGGGCATACGCGGCGTGCTCCACTGCTACACGGGGCCGCTCAGCCTCGCGGAGACGGCGCTGGCCGCGAACTGGTGCATCTCGTTTTCCGGGATCGCCACGTTCAACAAGTGGGAGCGCGACGATGTCATCCGCGCCATCCCTGCGGACCGCCTCCTCGTCGAGAGCGACAGCCCCTATCTTGCTCCCGTCCCGCACCGTGGCAAACGCAACGAGCCCGCCTGGTGTGCGTATACGTTGCGGCGGCTCGCTACGGTGCGCGGCGACGAAGTCACTCAGCTCGCTCCGCTCGTGCTCGCCAACACGCGTCGCCTGTTCTCCCTGAATTGATGTCCTCCTCCCAACCCCCCTTCGAGGACCGTTTTTCACGATGACCGTTCCGTCCGACATTGAGATCGCCCAAGCGGCTACCCTGCGGCCCATCACCGACGTGGCTGCTGAGATTGGACTCGGCGCCGATGACCTCGACCTCTACGGGAAGTACAAGGCCAAGGTCTCCCTCGAACTCACGACGCGCCCGGCCAAGGGCAAGCTCGTCATCGTCACGGCCATCAATCCCACGGCGGCGGGCGAGGGCAAGACGACGACCTCCGTCGGCCTCGCGCAGGCGCTGCGCAAGCTCGGCAAGAACGCGGTGCTCTGCATCCGCGAGCCCTCGCTCGGCCCGGTGTTCGGGGTGAAGGGCGGCGCCGCCGGTGGCGGCTACGCGCAGGTGCTGCCGATGGACGACATCAACCTGCACTTCACGGGTGACTTCCACGCCATCAGCTCCGCGCACGCGCTCCTGAGCGCCCTGCTCGACAACCACCTGCAGCAGGGGAACGCGCTCAATATCGATCCGCGCCGCATCACCTGGCCGCGCACCATCGATATGAACGACCGCGCGCTCCGCAAGGTGATCATCGGCCTCGGCGGCCCCTCGGAGGGCGTCGTGCGCGAGGAGCGCTTCGTCATCATCCCCGCCTCCGAGATTATGGCCATCGTCGCGCTCGCGACCAGCGCCAGCGATCTCGAGCAGCGCCTCGGCAACATCATCGTCGGCTCCACCTACGGGGCGGACCGCAAGCCGGTGTATGCCCGCGACCTCAACGCGCAGGGCGCGATGGCGATGCTGCTCAAGGACGCCATTCGCCCCAATCTCGTGCAGACGCTCGAGGGCGGTCCGGCCTTCGTGCACGCGGGACCCTTCGGCAACATTGCGCACGGTTGCAACTCCATTCTCGCCACGCGCGCCGCGCTCGCTGTGGGCGACTTCGTCGTCACCGAGGCCGGCTTCGGCTCGGACCTCGGCGCCGAGAAGTTCTTCGACATCAAGTGCCGCTTCGGTGGCCTCAAGCCGGAGGCCGCGGTCGTCGTCGCGACCATTCGCGCGCTCAAGATGAACGGCGGCGCCAAGAAGACGGAGCTCGCGCAGGAGGACCTCGCCGCGCTACGGAAGGGCGTCGTGAACCTCGAGCACCACATCAAGAACGTGCGGCAGTTCGGAATGGAACTCGTCGTCGCCATCAACCGCTTTGGCTCCGACACGGACGCCGAGCTCGCCATCGTGCGCGAGGCGGCGGAGAAGGCGGGCGCGCGCGTCGCGCTGTGCGAGGTGTTCGCCAAGGGCGGCGCGGGCGGCGAGGCCCTCGCGCGCGAAGTGCTCGACATCCTGCAGGGCGGCAAGAGCGCGTTCAAGCCGCTCTACGACGCCAAGCAGCCCATCAAGGCCAAGATCGACGCCATCGTGAAGCACGTCTACGGCGGCGAGGGCGCCGACTTCAGCGCGAAGGCCGACCGTGCCATCGCGTACCTTGAAAGCATCGGACTCGGTGAGACGCCGATCTGTATGGCGAAGACGCAGTACTCGCTCTCCGACGACGCCACCAAGCTCGGTCGTCCCACCGGATTCCGCGTGACCGTCAACGATGTGTATCCGGTTGCCGGCGCGGGCTTCATCGTCGCGCAATGCGGCGAGATTATGACGATGCCAGGCCTGCCCAAGGCGCCCGCCGCGGAGCGGATGCGCATTCACCCCGACGGTTCGATCTCCGGACTTTTCTAGGATCCTGCTATGAGCGCGCTTCGAACCATCAGCACCACCGCAGCCCCCGCGGCCATCGGCCCCTACAGCCAGGCCACGGTCGCCGGCGGTTTCCTCTTCACCGCCGGCCAGATTCCGCTTGACCCCGCCACCGGCGAACTCGTCGCCGGTGACATCGTGCCGCAGACCGAGCAGGTGCTGCGCAATCTCGCCGCGGTGTTGAAGGAGGCCGGCTGCTCCTGGCGTGACGTGGCGAAGACCACGGTCTTCCTCACCGATATGGCCGACTTCCCGCGCTTCAACGAGATCTATGCCGCCACGCTGGGCGATGCCCGCCCGGCCCGCTCGACGGTGCAGGTCAGTGCACTGCCGCGCGGCGTGAACGTCGAAGTCGAGCTCGTCGCAAAGCTGCCGTAGGTCCCTCGAGACTCTCCCCTCGTGACCAAGCAGGACATCTACAAGCTCACGCAGTACGCCCGCGGCGCCGGCTGAGCGTCAAAGATGGGTCCGGGTGACCTATCCGCCGCGCTCGCGCCGCTGCCGCGCGAATCCGATCCTCGCCTGCTCGTCGGTCGCGAGACCTTCGACGACGCGGGCGTCTTTCGCGTGTCCGATGACCTCGCGCTCGTGCAGACGGTGGACTTCTTCGCGCCCATCGTGGATGACCCGTACCGCTTTGGTCGAGTCGCCGCTGCCAACGCGCTCTCGGATGTCTACGCGATGGGCGGCGAGCCCCTCACCGCGATGAACATCGTCGGCTTCCCGGACAAGGCACTGCCGCTCTCGGTGCTGAGCGAGATCCTGCGCGGCGGGCAGGACGCCGTGCACGAGGCGGGCGCACGCATCGTTGGTGGGCACACCGTGACCGATGAGGAACTCAAGTACGGCTTGTCGGTAACGGGGCAGGTGCATCCCGATCGTATTCTCTCCAACGCAAACGCCGAGCCCGGCGACGTCCTCGTGCTGACGAAGCCGCTCGGCACCGGCATCCTGGCGACGGCCGGCAAGATGGGAATGCTGCCCGAGCCGCAAGCCGAGCGGCTGTACGAGTCGATGGCAACCCTGAACCGCGATGCGAGCCGCGCTGCGCTCGCGGCCGGCGCGCGCTGCGCGACGGACGTCACGGGTTTCGGGCTCCTCGGCCACGCGCGGCACGTCGCCGCCGCAAGCGGTGTGCGCATTGTAATGGAGCTCGGCCGTGTCCCGCTCTTGCCCGGCGTCCGCGAAGCGCTCGTGGCGGGCTACACCACGGGCGGCGCCAAGCGCAACGCACGTTGGCTCGCCGATGACACCGATTGGAATGACGTCGGCGACGACGCGCGCGCGCTGCTCACGGATCCGCAGACATCCGGCGGGCTGCTTGTTGCGCTGGCGCCCGCGCGTGCGGACGACTTCCTCGCGGCAATGCCGTCCGCCGTCGTCGTGGGTCGCGTCGAGTCTTGGACCGACGGCCCGCGCCTGCGCGTCGAATGACGATGCGCGCGCGCTGCGAGGGGGTGGAGGGGGTCTGGTGGTCCCCGCGGTCTTCAAAACCGTTGCGGCCTGACCGAGTCGGGCTGGGTGGGTTCGATTCCCACACGCTCCCGCCAGCGCGGCGCGCGGGCTCCGCGTGGCGCGTCGCGCTCGCGATACTGCTCGTCCTCGCCGCACCGGCTGCCGCACACGCGCAGCGGGATTCCGTGGCGACGCGGCCCGCGCTCACCTCGGCGTTTGACACGCTCGCCTTCGTCGAGGATTCGACGCTGCGCCCGCCGATCAGTCCGCGGCGCGCATTCTTCTCGTCGTTCATCTTGCCGGGCGCCGGTCAGGCGAAGCTCGACCGCCCCTATGCGGGAGGTGTGTTCCTCGCGATCGAGGCGATCGCCCTCGCGATGCGGCATCGCTCTGCAGAAGACCTGCGTCTCGCCCGCAGCTTCCGCGGCGACTCGATGCCGGCCACCTACCAGATCGATCCGGTCACGGGCGTCGCGGCCCGCGACGCCGACGGCAACCTGATTGTCACCGGCTGGGATGTGCCGCGCTACGGGCCCGGGTGGGTGCGCACGCGGCGCCTCCACCTCGAGGATTGGTCCGCAATGCTGGTCTTCAATCACCTCTTCGCCGGTGCCGACGCGTTCGTCGCGGCGTACCTCTGGGACCTGCCCGCGAAGGTGGCGGTGCAACAGACACCGTTCGGTCCCCTCATCTCGGCGAGCTTCAGCTTCGGTGGCCCGAAGCGGCCGGCGCAGTCTGCGCCGCGGCCACGCTAGCGCGGCGCACGCTCCAGCGCCGCTTCCACCGCGCGCGCCGTCCCCGTCCACCGACAGAGTTCGATTCGCTCCGGCGTAAAGCGCAGGAAGCGCGGCTGGTCCAACCAGGCCCCGGGATTCGCGAAGACGCCACGTCCCGCGCGCTCGAGCGTCGCGACGTGCGAGTGCCCGAACACGATCGCCTCCGGCGCCTCCGGCGCGGAGAGCCGCGCGTGCGCCACGGTTCGCAGGCCCTCGCCGCCGTCGCGCGGTCGATAGTTCCGACTCGTGTGCGACGACCGGAGTGCCAGCGCCGTTCCCCAGTCGGGATGCAACCAGCGGTAGAGACGAATCGCCAGCGGATTGCGAAGCACGGAACGCAGCCGACGGTACGGCGCATCCTCGGCGACGCGCAGCCCGTCCCCGTGCTCCACCACGGTGTCCCATCCGCCGAGCGAACCACGCCACGGCCCGACGTGGTACGTGACGCCGAGGTCGTCCCGGAGGACCGTGCCGCCCCAACAATCGTGGTTGCCGGCGATCCACAAGACCGGGATGCCGCGCTCCACCAGCGACGCCAGTTCGCCAAGAATGCGCACGCCGGCGCGCGGCACCACGTGCCGCCACTCGAACCAGAAGTCGAACAGGTCGCCGTTAATCACCAGACCCGTCGCGTCGTCGGGGAGCGCGCGAAGGAGCGACGCCAACTCGCGCTCGGACTCGCGCGGCGCAACGCCCAAGTGGGCGTCGGAGAGGACGTAGGTGGGGCCGGAGTGCATCGCCGAATGCTACGCGAGCGCGCTGCCCTTTACAAAGGGCGACGGGGCCGGGTAGCCTCCCTGTATGGAGTGTCGCTCGGAGATTCGTGTCCGGTACGCCGAGTCGGACCAGATGGGGGTCGCCTACCACGCGAACTATCTCATCTGGTGCGAAGTCGGTCGCACCGATTTCATTCGTGCGCTCGGAATGACCTACGCCGAGATGGAGCGTCAGGGCGTGATGCTCGCCGTCGCGGATGCGCACGTGCGCTTTCACGCGAGTGCGCGCTACGACGACCGCGTACGCATCGTCACCCGTCTCACCGGGGTACGCTCACGGATGGTGTCTTTCGGTTACGAACTGGTGCGCGTCCACGACGGTGACGTCGAGGGCGAACGCCTCGCCTCGGCGACCACGACGCTGGTCTCGCTCGACGCGACGGGCCGTCCGGCCACGCTGCCGCCGGCCGTGCGCGAACTCCTCGCACGCGGGCTCGACGCGGAGGCCGCGTGAGCACGTTCCGACTGCGGCGCGCACTCGCGGTCGTGCCGCTCGCCATCGCGCTTGGCTGCTACTCGTTTGCCGGCGGCGGTCTGCCCGCCCACGTGAAGACTGTCGCGGTGCTCCCGTTTGAGAACGAGACGGCGACGCCCGAATTGCCCCGCGAGCTGCAAGAGGCTCTGCGTGACGGCCTGCAGTCGCGGCTCGGCTTGCGCGACGCCCCGGAGGAGCGGGCCAGCGCTGTCGTGCGCGGCAAGGTGACCCGCTACGAGATCGACATTCCGGTGGCCTTCTCGGCGAACCCGGCGCAGGCCACCTCGGCGCGTCGGCGCCTCCGTGTCCAGTGTGACATTCAGATCGTCGATCAGGTGACCGGCCAGGTCCTCTGGTCCCGCAACGGGCTCCAGGCCGAAGGCGAGTATGCCGAGCGGGGCGAGGCACAGGGTCGCAAGCAGGCGATCGATCGTATCGTCAACGACGTCATCGAAGGAGCGCAGTCGCAATGGTGAAGACGCGCCCGGGGAAGAGCACGCTCGGCTGTCTGTTCAGCCTGTTCATCGCGTTCGCGTTCGGATACTTCGCCGTCAACGCGGGTCGCCCATTCTGGCACTACTACCAGTTCAAGGACGCGATGCAGCAGGAGGCGCGATTCGCCGCCAAGCGGAGCAACCAGACGATTATGCGTCGGCTCAGCACCTTCGCCGACTCGCTTGGGCTCCCCGACAATGCCAAGAAGGTGCGCGTCCGTCGTCGGACGGGGACGATTGAAATCTGGGCCGAATACTACGAGCTCATCGAGCTGCCGGGCGTCGTGAAGGAGTTCTACTTCGAGCCGCGCGCCGTGGGGACGTTCTGAGCGCCAGCCCACCCGTGCCGCGGGATCCCGCGACCAAGTTGCTCTCGCGCGACGCGGCGCGCCGCTGGCGCACCGCACTCACCGGCGACGTCGTCTTCACCAACGGCGTGTTCGACTTGCTGCACCCCGGACACGTTGACGTACTCCGCGGCGCGCGGGCCGAGGGGGCGCACCTCGTCGTCGGCGTGAACAGCGACGCCTCCGTGCGCCGGCTCGGCAAGGGACCGGAACGTCCGGTACGGTCCGAGCGCGATCGTGCGTACGTGTTGGCCGCCCTCGAATGCGTGGATGCGGTCGTGATCTTCGGTGAGGACACGCCGGCGGAGCTCGTCGCTGCCTTGCAGCCCGATGTGCTCGTGAAGGGAGGCGACTACCGGCCCGAGGACGTCGCGGGCGGTGACACCGTCCGTGCACGGGGTGGGCGTGTGGTTATCATCCCGCTCACGGAAGGCCACTCCACGACGGCGACGATCGCCAAGCTCCGACACTGATGCCAGCTCAACGCCCCGCCGGCCGCGCCTTCGATGCGCTGCGGCCGATCTCGCTCGAACGCCACGCCGCGCCGAATGCCGAGGGATCCTGCCTCGTCAGCTTCGGCAACACGCGCGTGCTCTGCGCCGTGTCCGTCGAGGACGGGGTGCCCGGCTGGAAGAAGGGCAAGGGTGAAGGCTGGCTCACCGCGGAGTACGCAATGCTGCCGCGCGCGACGCACACACGCACCGCGCGCGAACGCGGGCAGGTGGGCGGGCGCACGCAGGAGATCCAGCGCCTCATCGGGCGCAGCGTCCGCGCGATGCTCGACGACTTCAAATGGGGCGAGTACACGCTCAAGGTGGACTGCGACGTGCTGCAGGCCGACGGCGGCACGCGCACCGCCGCCATCACCGGCGC
>CAYPYY010000116.1:5725-8306 GCA_964414995.1 uncultured Gemmatimonas sp. | reverse complement strand
ACGACCCAGATGTCCGTATCGGTCGCGGCCCAGGCCGCGTGGTTGTTCACGAGCTCGGTGCCGGACTCCGGCGCCCAAGCATAGGTGTCGCTGTGGCAGGCGATCGGCAGGAAGTTGCCGAGCGAGCCCGTCACGTTGATCGCGAGTCCGTCGCAGGTGGTCTGATTGACGCCGAGGAGCAGGGCGGAGGTCCCTGCGTACATCGTGAACTCGTGCTGCCCGGCGTCGGGCGCGGCGACGCTTCCGGTTACGATCAGGTCGCCATCATCGAAGAGCTCGATGAGGCCGCGGATCCTCGTGAGGTTAGTCGCGAAGATCGGTGAGTAGTCCATATAGATGTACTGGTCCATATCGCGATCGATCGCGAGGTTCGCAAAACGCGAGAGCGTGGAGTCCGGCGTGTCGAACCACAGATCCATTCCGAGCGCGCCGCCCGCCAGGCGCGTCGAGTGACTGCCAGTGGCCGCGAAGGACTTGTTGCTGTTCGTCGCCTGCTGGCGGAAGTAGACGCCAGAGTTGACGATCTCGCCGTTGGTGAGCAGGCCTTCGGTGTCGCCGCCGTTGATCTCGAAGTTCTCGAGGACGATGAGCGTGTCGAGGGCGTTGGTCATCTGCCACCGGCTCTGCCCGAACGTGCGGAAGCTGCCGGCCACACTGATCGTGTTGCCATTGAGGTTGAGCAGGCCGTTCCGGAGGTACAGACCGGTGTTGAAGCTGGCCGACGTGAGGTTGACCCGGCTGTCCACGCGCACCGTGCCGTTGTAGCCGCCGCTGGTGCCAATCGTGAGACGTGTATCGATCGCACCGGTGGCGCTGAGCGTGATGAGATCCACCTGCGGCACCATCCGAATGGCGGACTGCAGCGAGCCCGCGCTCACCGTGCCGTCCACATCCACGCTGCCGTAGACGCTGAGGGTGTCGCCGGCGTCAATGGTCAGCGTGGCACCCGAGGCGACGAGAAGCGAGCGTACCCCGGTGTTGGCGCTGAGCAGGGGTGAGAAGGTCGTGCCGCTCGGGATCGTGACGTCGGTGCCGGCCGTCGGGACCGTACTGCCATCCCAGTTGGCCGGGTCGGTCCAGGCGGTGCTGGTGCCGCCCAGCCACTGCGCGGACGGCTCCGGGCTCGGCTCAAACTCGGTGGGCAAGCAGGAGCTTGCCAGACAGCCGACGGCTGGAGTGGTGTTGGTGAAGGTGATCTCGGCGCCGGGGTCGCCAGCGAGGAAGTCGAAGTAGCGCCCGCTGGCCGAGACGGGCGAATCAAACGTAATGTTGTTCCACGTCGGCGTGTGCACGCCGGTCCAAGTGGCCGAGAGGAACGTCGCGTCGGGATCCATATCCGCGAACGTGACATTGTTGAAAGTGAATCCGGGCGATCCCGGGAATGCTCCCTCGAGCCTCAGCGCCACATTGCGGAGCAGCAGTCCGCTGTGTGAGGCGCTGAACACGGTGCCGTTCGTGAAGATGTACTGCGCGAAGCCCGGGATGGTCCCCGCCCGCAGCGTGATGAGGCCATCATCGTCCGTGATGCGGCCGAGCGAGCCGTTGATTTGCACGAAGGAGCGAATGTCTACGACCGCGCCGCCGTCCAACCGCACGACGTTGAGCGGGTTGAACGCATAGTTGGAGAACCAGACCGCGCCCGACCCATAGAGGTCGAGCACGTGCGTTCCGGACGCCGTCAGCGTGTTCGTCTGGATGCCCTGGTCCGGCGCGGCGAGGCTGCGAACGACAAGTCGCCCGCTTGCCAGTTGCGAGGTGAAGCCGCCCTGGAAGTGCGAGCTGTCGGCCGTGACCACGCTCGGGTAGGTCATATTGAGGCCGGCGAGCGCGCCCTGCACGATCAGGTCGCCACTGATGTTCACCGTGACCGTATCCTGCGTGACCTGATCGCCGATCAGCAGTTGGCCACCGACGACCTCGACATTGTTCGCGATCTGGTACGCGAACGGAATGCCGGTCGGCACCTGCCGCATCGCGGCGTTACCGAAGATGCGGATGGTGTTGTAGCTGAAGGCCACGTCGCTCTGGTCGGCGGCGCGGATGCTCTGGATGCCGTCGCCGAGGGTGGTGCCCCAGAAGTCCACGGTGTCGGGGGAGAAGGTGCCCGACGTGGGCATTGTGCCGAACAGCTCGACGCGATTCGGCGTCACGGAGGAATTCGGCTCGGTGATGAACTGGCCCACCGTCCCGCCGAAGCCGACCTGGACGAGACCGCCGAGCAACTGATTGCTAGAGGCGCCGTCCATATCGAGCCAGCGGCCGACGGGCAACGTGTCGAGAACGGTCGTGCTTCCTTCGTGAATCGTCAGACTATCAATGCGTCCTGGGTTCGAGCCGCCGAAGCTGACCGTGCGCACGCCGCCGCTGTTGTCGGGATTGCCCAACGCGACGTGGAATGGCGCGGTCGAGACGAACTCGTTGCCGTTGCCGCTGACCGAGAAGTTGCCGTGGACGACAAGCCGCCCGGAGGTCAACGAACCGCTCCCGTTGGGACCGTTGAAGCTCGCGTTGCCCTGCACGGTCACGAGATTTGAGCCGAGCGTGGAACGCAGGAAGCCGCCGCTGGTGCTGAAGTCGTTGG
>CAYPYY010000116.1:0-5625 GCA_964414995.1 uncultured Gemmatimonas sp. | reverse complement strand
CGTCAGCACGAAGTCGTTGCCGACGCTGTTGTCGACGACCACGCTGTCGCCGCTGGTCGGCAGGCCCGGCGTCCAGTTGCTCGCGTTAGTCAGGTCACTGTCTACCGCGCCGGTGAACACGAATACGCCCGTCTCGTTCCAGCCATCCAGAATCGCGCCGCCCGCGACCTGCACAAACCCGCCGTGCCCAGCTGGCGTCGGATTCTCGACCAGGAGCGTCAGCGTCCCCGCATCCGACGGCGTGTCTTCCAACCGCAGGTATGCGCCGCTCGTCGGCGTCGTGGCAAACACCGGATTCACGAGGCGCAGCAGCCCATCGCCGCCTCCGCGCGTGATGGAGAGCTGCACCGCCGCCGGGTTCTGGTCCACGAAGTTGAGGTCGCGCAGGAAGGTGAACACGGGCGCCGCCGCATCCACGATCTCAAGCCGCACGCGCCGGAACACGACGTCGCGCAACGACGCACCCGAGGCCACGATCGCGTGCTGCGTGACGTCCGTGCTCTCGATCTCGATCGGGTCGTCCACGGTCTGCAGGAACTGTCCGTGCGTCGCCACGTCGCTGGCCAGCCGCAGCACGTTGGAGGACTCCGAGAACGGATTGAAATGTCCGAAGCGTGACGCGCCCGCCGCGACGCCCGGGCTCGCGAACGACACTACCTGCACACCCTCGTTCAGCGGGAAGTGCGAGTTGTGCCCAATATTCGCGCGATAGCTCTCGGCCGAGTTGGTCGAGATCTGCGTGAAGTTGCCGTGATACTCGATCGTGCCCGCGTCGAGCCAGCCCTCCGTACTGCCACCCGCAAACACCGCCGCACCGAAGACGCGCACCGTCGTGTTGGCGTCGAGCATCAGGATGATGCCGCTGTCCTCAGTGCGCAGCGAGCCCACGCGCACGATGTCGCTATCAATGGAGTCGTTGAAGCGCAGGCGGCCGCTACCGCGTACCACGACGGCGTCGCTCACGGAGAGCGAGTCGCCGTTCGCCATAATCGTGGCGATGTCGCCTTCGATTACCACGTTCTGGTAAGGGACCTCGTCGCCCGAGTTGTCCTTGGCGGGCAAGGTGTGGCCGGTGCCCGTCATCAGGAGCGTGTCGATGGCCCAGCCGCCGTCGAAAGCCAGCCCCTCGCCGAGCGAGAGCGTGGTCACCGTCAGCGTCGGTGTCAGCGTGCTGCCGATGACCTTGTTCACGCGGAGGACCGCGCCCGGCGTCGCGAAGCCGACCGAACTACCGGTCATCACCAGCGTGTCGGCCTCGAGTGAACCCGAGACCGTGGCCGTGGAAGTATTCTCGAGCGCGAGGCGGCCGAAGCGCGGCAGCCCACCGAGCACGTTGATCGGAATGCCGTCGCAGATGGAGCAGAGCCCGATGCGCGTGTTGTGTGCGGCCGTCGCGGAGTACGCGTTCGCCACGGTGGCGCCAAACGACGACGTGAAGGAGATCTCGCCGGCCGTCAGCAGGCCATTGGTCGGCCCGCCAAGGAATGAGCCCGAGGTGCTGCGCACCTTCGCGCCCGGCTCAATCATCCGGATGACGCCGTTGTCCTGCGTACCGATAAAGCCGGAGACGCGCACGGTGAGCGAGTCACCGGCGTTGTCGCCGACGTCAAAGCTCGCCTCGCCGCCGGCACCGCGGACGAGCAGCGAGCCGTTGATGCGCAGCGTGTCGGTGGGCGTGCCGTCGCTGGTGAAGCGCACGGTGCCAGTCACCGCAATGGAGGGCCAGGTGATTGGCGTGGCCGCAAACTGGGTCGGCACGGCAATGTCGGCACCGGTGAACAGCACGGTGTCCGCAGCCACGGTGCCGACCGCTTCCCAGGCGCCGCCGAGGCGGAGGATCCGGACGTCCACGAGCGAGGCATCGCCAATGAAGGCGCCGTCAACGGCGATCGTGGAGTTCGACCCCGCGATATCGGAGCCACTGGTGACCGTGAGATCGCCGCGGACGGCTATCGTGTCGAGCAGGACGGACGAGCCATCGGAATAGACGAGGGTACCGAAGCCCGACGTCGCCGGGTGCGCGAACGAGATCGCCTGCGGCCCGTCGTTGAAGATGATCGTGGTGTGCCCGACGCTGGCATCGAAGGACGTCGTCGCCCCGAGCGTGGTCTGCTCGAATCCGTGGCGCACGGTGAGCGTGCCGGCGGTGAGGCGTCCCGTGGTCGAGCCGCCGCCGAAGCTCAGCTGAGCATTGGCGGTGACGCTGCCGGACGAGTGCTCCATCGAGAACACGCCGTCATCGGCAGTCACGAAGCTCGCGCCCTCGGCGAAACTCACCGCGTTGGCGCCCACCCGGAAGGTCCCCACCGAGTCCACGAGCACCGGCTGCTGGAAGAAGATCGAGCCGATGGCATCCACGGTGCCCTGCGGCATACGCACGGGGCAGTCGATGGAGCCGGAGAGTGCCGCGGTGGTGGTCGGGACGAGCGTCAGGTTGGCGCCGCCGAGGCAGGTGAACGCCGCGCCGGACTGGATGGTCAGTGCGTCCGCGATGAACAGCGAATCGTTGATATCGAACGAGACGCTGGAGCCGGTGATGAGCAGCTCGCGGACGCTCGTGACACCGAGGGTGGACGGCTGATTCGTCGCACCATCGGGAATGGTGACGCTGCTGGCCGCGTTCGGAACGACATTGTCGGACCAGTTGCCGGCGAGGTTCCAACTGGAGCTGATGGCGCCGGTCCAGATGAAGACGGGCGCGGCGTTCCAGTTCGCCAGCACGGCCTCGCCGAGCACCGTCACGCGATTGGCGTGGAAGGCCGGCAGCGGGCTGAGCATCGTGACGGTGAGCGCACCATCGCCAATGGACTGGTCGTCGAGCTGCAGGAACGTGGTGTTAGACGCGGTGGAGTCGAACTCGAAGGTCGTGAGGCTGTGGTTGCCGCCCGCGCGCGCGATCGCGAGCTGGAACGTGTTGCTCGGCATTCCAATGAAGCGCACCGCCGTCAGTGATGCGGAGAGCGTCGCACCGTCGCCAATCAACCACTGCACGTTCTGGAACGTGGTGAGATTCGTTACGTCCGCGCCGTTCGTGCGCAGCGTGCGGAACGTCGACTGTGACTGCATCGCCCGCGAGATGCCCGTCGTCGCGATCAGACGTCCGTTGGCGAAGATATCCGAGTCCACGAAGAGGACCACGCCGCCTTCGTCCTGCGCGAGCTGCAGGTCGTGGAAATGCGAGCCCGCGGCTGAGCCATCCGGATTGCTAAAGGTGAGGAGCTGGTCCTGGCCGCCGCTGAAGCGCGTGAGGTGCGTGCCGCTCGCCTGGAAGGCGGTCGCCGCGCCGACCTGCTCGAAGTCGCCCCGGATGATCAGCGTGCCATCGCTGAGCGCACCCGCCGGCGTCGAGCCGCCGAACGAGGCGAGGCCATTGATCTCGACCGTGGACGTCGCCTGGTCCATTCGCAGTGCGCCCGAGTTGATCGTCCGGAACGCGCCGGTGGTGTTGAGCGTGAAGCCGTTCACGTGAACGGCAGCGGTGCCCGAGACCAGCACCGAGTCTGCGAGGAACACGCCGGTGAGCGCCGTGATGCCCGATGGGACCGCGACGCCGCAGTTGACGTCGCCGCGCACCGTGACGGAGTCGCCAGCGGGCTGGAGCTTGAGCGCGCCGGCGACGCCGCAGCTGATCCCGACGGTTTCGAACGGCACCCAGAACGTGCGGGAGACGGTGAGCGTGTCGTTGAGCTGAATCGCGAGGCCGGTGGCGCTGTTGAGCGCGCGGACTTGTGTCGGGCCGGCGATGATCGGCGGCTGACTCCCGCTCACGACCACCGAGTCGGTGGCGCCTGGGACCACGCCCTCGGCCCAGTTCGCCGGATTCGTCCAGAGCTGATCGCCGCCGGTGTTGGTCCAGTTGATGGCCACGAAGGCGTCCCAGTCGAGCAGTTGGGCGCCGCCGATCAGCTGGAACTTGCCGCCGCTGAACGCTGGTGTGGGGTTCACCATCGTGACCTTCAACGTGTCGTTATCGGTCGTCACCTCGTCTGTGAGCGCGACATACACGCCGCTGGTGGGCGTCACCGCGAAGTTCGCGTTCTCGAGCGTGATCGCGCCGCCGCTGCGACTGATTGCCAGCTGCACGGCCGTGACGTCCTGGTTCGTGAACGACACGTCTGCGATGGGGCTCGTGACGATCTCACCGGACGTGATCTCCCAGCGCACGCCGTTGAAGGTCAGGTCCTGCACGGCGGCGCCACCCGAGGTGAGCGCGACGTTGCTGCCGTTGAGCGTATAGTTGCCCTCGGACGGCGCGGTGAGCACGCCGCTCAGCGCCACGGGGCTGAGCACGTCAATGATGCTGCCCAAGCTCTTGGCCAGCGTGAGTGCGCCGAGGTGCGAGAGGCCGGCGTTCGTGCCGGGGTTCGCGAAGTTGAGCGATGACGAGGCCGCGCCCGCGAGCACCGTCTTGTGCGCCGGCGACGCGCGGACCGCGTCGCCGGTGACGGACTGTGAGATGCTCCCGGTCGTGCGGATGACACCGGCCGTGAGGACGGACGCGCCGCCCTCGAAGGCGACGTTGCCGAGGACGTCGAGCGAGTCGTTGACGGTGGACATATCGAGCCGTCCGCCGTCGTCGGTCGTGAAGCCCGTGGTGCGCAGGGTGTGCGCGTTGAGCGTGAGTAGGCCGCTGGTGGTCGTGACGCGGACCGTGCCGCCCACGTTCAGCGAATCATTGAGCGTGACGCCGCCGGCGAAGATGACGTTGCCGGGGATGGCGCCCGGGAGGGCGGGGCTGGCGCCCTGGAAGCGTGTGGTCGCGACGCCCCAGCGTCCGCCGACCGCGTCAAGGAGCGAACCGAAGACCAAGACCTCGAGGCCGCCGTTGAGTGCGGTCGCGGTCGTGCCCTCAATGACGACATCGCCACGGATCTGCACCGACTGGCTTCCAAGGTCGGCGGTCGCGCCGTCGGAGATGCGCAGCGCGCCAATCGGGTTCTGCGCGGCATCTGCGATCTGGAGCGATGGCGTGGCGCCGCTCATCCGCAGCACGTGCGAGCCGCTCTGGGCAGCGAAGGTTGTGGGGCCACCGACCTGCTCGAAGGCGCCGACCACGTCGAGCACGCCAGCCGTGAGCTGCGAGTCGTCGGTCGTGCCTTCGAAGCGTGCCGACGCGACGCGCAGTGAGTCGAAACCGTCCGTCATCCGGAGCTTGCCGGAGTTCACCGTCGTGAGCGACCCGCTGATCTCTGCGGTGCCGTTCACGTCGAGCGTGCCTTCGACGATGACGTTGCCGGCGTGCAGGATGTCGATCACGTGCGAACCGACGACGCGGGTCGGAATGGCGCCGACGGCGATGAGAGGCTGGCCTGCGCTGCCGAAGGCGATGAGTGAATCCACCGCGAACGTCGTACCGGGGTTCACGACGTTGTCGTACGCGACGCGTCGGGCGGTCGTGACGGTGCTTTGCAGGCTCGTCCCGCCGACGCCAATGATGGTGAAGCCCTCGGCGCCGAGCGTGTCGCCGCTGACCTGGATGCCGCCGATGGCCTTGATGTCGGAGGCGAAGATCAGGCCGCCGCTCGGCTTGGTTGACGAGATCGCTCCGAGGCAGGCGCCGCTGCAGGTGCCGGTGAAGCTCGCGTCGGCACCGGAGAGCGTGATGGTCTGGATGCCGGGGCTGTC
>CAYPYY010000115.1:0-8450 GCA_964414995.1 uncultured Gemmatimonas sp. | reverse complement strand
GAGGTCGCGCTGGGCAGCGCGAGGGCGCGGCGCAGGCGGATGTTCTCGGGAATGGTCGCGTCAATGAACGCGTCGAGCGAGGCATAGCCGAGGTCGCGGAGCATCTCCGCGGTGTCGGCCGTGGACGGACCGAGGTGGCGACGGACAAACGTGTCCGGCGCGGGATGCGCAGACGAAGCAGCAGGCACTGGGGGGACTCCTGAAGGGGCGATGCCCCGGGTCACCGGAAGCTGAGACAACGGCGGAATGGGGCGGCCGGCTGGCGGTCGGCGCCTTCGCGAAAGTTAGTCGGTCACGGAATCCCCGCGTAGATTGGGACTATGTCCACAACCCGCGTCGAAATCGCCCGTACGGGCATCAGCTTCGGCTCCGCGCTGGCCATCGCCATCTCCTGGAGCGTGAACAAGTCCGTGCTGTGGGCCATCGTGCACGGCTTGTTCAGCTGGCTGTACGTCGTCTACTACCTGATCGTCCGCTAGCCGTGCCGCTCGCCGCACGCTGGCGCCTGCTGGACTCCGGCGCCGCCGACGGGGCGACGAATATGGCGGTCGATCACGCGTTGCTCGACCGCGCCGCGGCGAGCGACGAGGCTGTGCTACGCATCTACGGGTGGTCGCGGCCCACGCTGTCGCTCGGGATGCACGAACGCGCACGGATCTCGGCTGCGGCCCTCGCCGCGCAGGGCGTGGATGTCGTGCGGCGCCCCACGGGCGGGCGCGCGCTCCTGCATCATCGCGAAGTCACCTACAGCGTCACCGCGCCTGCGACCGGTACTTCGCTCCGCGACAGCTACCGCGCGGTCAACGCCCTGCTGCTGGACGCGCTTGGTCGCCTCGGCGTGCGCGCGGAGGAGGCCGCGCCGCGGGTCCGCACCGCGCGCCCCGACGGGGCCGCCTGCTTCGCCGAACCCAATGACGGCGAACTGGTGGTGCACGGGCGGAAGCTGGTCGGCTCCGCGCAGCGCCGCGACGAGCACGCGCTGCTCCAGCACGGTTCCATCCTCCTCGCCGACGACCAACCGCTGATTGCGACGCTGCGCGGCACGCCCGACGAGGTCCCGCTCGCCGCGGCCACGCTGGAAGGCGCACTGGGGCGGGCGGTATCCTACTCGGAGGTTCGAGACGCCTTGGTCGCCGCTCTTGGTACGGCAGCCGGTGAAAATGTTGCCCGCCTCTCCGCTGACTCGTTGAGCGAGGGAGTCTCGGCGCACCTCGTTCGCTACCGCTCGTCGGAGTGGACGTGGCGGCGCTAGACCCTGCGGTTCCCCACCCGTTGCGCCGTCACCCACTCGACTTCGCGATGCGCCGTTCCCTCCTGATCGTGGTCGCGCTGCTCAGCGCGTGCGCCGACGCGACCGACTCCGGCCGCGTGCGGTTCCCCGGCGGCACGATCATCGTCGCCACGACCGCAGATCCCGACGCGACGCTGCCGCCCCTCGTGCGCACCTCGACCGGGCGGATGGCCTCCGAGCTCCTCTTCGACCCGCTCGTCCTCATCGGACGCGACGGCAACACGATCGGCGATCTTGGCTTCGAACGGCGTCTCGCCCGTAAGTGGAGCTGGGGTCGCGATTCGCTCACCATCACCTTCGACCTAGATCCCAGCGCGCGTTGGCACGACGGTCGGCCGGTCGTCGCCGAGGATGTGCGCACGGGCTACTTGGCCATCCTTGATCCGGCAAACGGCTCCCCAGTCCGTGCCGCGCTTGCCGACATTTCCGGCCTGAGCACCAAGGGCAATCACGAGATCACCATCCAGTACGCCCGTCGTGCGCCGGAGCAGTTCTACGCCGCGTCGCTGATCATTCCACTGCCCACGCACCTGCTGGCCAGCGAGACCGGGGGCGGCCTCACGGCCAGCGCATTGAACAAGAAGCCGATCGGCAGCGGACCGTATCGGTTCGTCAGCTGGACCCCGCAGGAGCGCTTCGAGCTGGCGGCGGTCGACGATCACTATCGCGGGCGTCCGAAGCTCGACCGCGTGGTCGTCGCCGTGAGCCCGGATGCGGCGACGGGCCTCGCGCGGGTGTGGGCCGGCGAAGCCGACGTCTGGGAGCAGCTCACACCCGCCGACGTCGCCGAGGCACAGCGCCATCCGGAGCTGCGGCTGGTCACCCTCTCGGCCTTCGACTACACGTACGTCGCGTTCAATTTCCGCGAGGCGGACAATCGCGATCAGCCGCACGCGCTCTTCACCGAGGCGCCGCTGCGGCGCGCCATCGCGATGGCCGTTGACCGCCAGGCAATCGCGCGCGCGCTCTTCGATACGCTGGCGCTCCCGCTCTACGGTCCGTTCGTGCGTGCGCAGATCACCGCGGACACAACCATCGAGCAGATTCCCTTCAACCGCGTCGCGGCCGCGCGCCTCCTTGACTCGCTGGGCTGGCGGATGGGCCCTGACCGCGTGCGCCGCCGCGGCGGCGAGCGCCTCGCGTTCCGAGCGCTCGTGCCGACGCCGAACCGCCTGCGCGAGCGCGCCGCCACCCTGATGCAGGAGCAGCTGCGGCAAGTCGGCATCGCGATGCAACTCGACCGCGCCGACCCCCGCCGCTTCGAGCAGCAGCGGCTCTCGGGCGACTTCGATGTGATCTTCGGCCTCCGCTCGACGGCCCCCAGTCCGCGCGACCTGCGGGCGCATTGGGGCACACACGGCGAGAACGGCTGGGGCACGCTGAACGACGGACGCTACTCCAGCGCCGCCTTTGATCGCGCCCTCGAGTCGGGTCTCACGGCGCGCGATCCGGCCGCGGCGAAACGCTATCTGCGCAGCGCCTACACGATCATCGTCAACGACGCGGCGGCGCTGTTCCTCTACGAACCGCGCACGCTCGCCGCCGTGCACAAACGCTTCCGCGTTCCGACGTGGCGGAACGACGGCTGGTGGCGCTCGCTGCCCGAGTGGACGGTGGAGCCGGCCGAGCGCCTGCCCCGGGACGCGCGACCCGCACCCGCGCCGCGCTAGGATCGGGCCCGGCGCGGCGCCGCGCCGGCCGTCCGGAGGCACCCTCCACAGCGTGACTTCTGGTGTCGCTGCCGAGTCGATACTGGGCGCGTCGCGCGCGCGCTTTGTCGACCGAATCGGGCCACCGGCCCGGCCGCCGATCCCCCTCTCGCCACCCCGCCGAATGCTTCCGATGCCTCTGCGTCCTTCCCGACTCGCGAGTCTCGCCCTCATTGCGGTCGCCGCGTGCGGTGACGGATCGCGCGATGGCGGCGGCACCGTCATCATCGGCGCCGCGGCGGATGCCGACGCGCTGCTGCCGGGCATTGTGCGCTCGATCCAGGGCCGCATCGCCAGCGAGCTGATGTTCGATCGCATCGCCGAGATGACGCCGACGTTGCAGACCGCCGGCGACTCCGGATTTGCACCGCGGCTTGCGCAGTCCTGGACCTGGAGCAATGACTCGCTGCGCCTCACGTTGCGCTTCGATCCGCGCGCGACCTGGCACGACGGCCGCCCGGTGCGGAGTTCCGACTACGCCTTTGCCCTGCGCCTCGTGCGCGATCCGGCGCTGGCATCCTCGCTCGCCGCCGACGTCGCCAGCATTGATTCCATCGCGATTCCGGACTCGCTCACCGCGGTCATCCACTTCGGCTCGCGCGATGCGGAGCAGTTCTACGCTGCCACGCTGCTCGTGCCGGTGCCCGAGCACATCTATGGCGGCATCGCCACGAGCGAGCTGCGGCAGCACGCCGCCGCGCGCGCGCCGGTGGGCAGCGGTCGCTATCGCTTCGTCGCCTGGGAGCCCGATGTCCGGATCGAGCTGAACGCCGTCACCGACCATTACCGCGGTGCACCCAAGCCGTACCGCGTGATCCTCGCCAAGAGCGCCGACCCCGCGAGTGGAGTGGCCCGCGTCTGGGCGGAGGAGACGGACCTCTGGGATCCGCTCACGCCGGACCTCCTCGCCGAGGCGGAACGCTACCCGCACGTGCGCGTGATGTCGGGCCCCGGGTTCGACTACGGCTTCGCTGCGTTCAACTTCCGCTCGCCATCGGACGCGGCGCGACCGCATCCCGTGCTCGCGGACCTGGCGATGCGCCGCGCGCTCACGATGGCCATCGACCGCGCGTCCGCGGTCCGCACGGTGCTCGGACCGGCCGCGCTGCCCTCGTTCGGTCCGTTCGTCCGCGCCCAAGTCACCGCCGACACCACGATTCCGCAGATCGCATTCGACCGCGCGGAAGCGGAGCGCCTCCTCGACTCCCTGGGCTGGCGGCGGGGCGCCGACGGCCTGCGCGCGCGCGGCGCGTCGCCATTGCGCCTCACCATCCTCAGCCCCACTTCCAGCGCCACGCGAATGCGGCTCGCCGCCGTGCTGCAGGAGCAGTGGCGCGCGGCCGGCGTGGACGTGCGCGTCGAGGGACTGGAGTTCCAGACCTTCCTCGAGCGGATGGGGTCGGGTCGCTTCGACATCGCGCTCAACGCCTGGCGCACCACCCCGAGCCCGCGTGGCATTCGGAGCACCTGGGGCAGCGAGCGCATCGCGGGCGGATCGCGCCAGAATGCGGGGCGCTACACCAGCGACCGATTCGACGAGGCCGTGCTCGCCGCGCTCGCCACCGTGAATCCGCAGGAACGCATCGGCGCCTTCCGCCGTGCGTACCGGATTGCCGTCGAGGACGCGCCGGCGCTGTGGCTTTACGAGGCCCGCAGCGTGATTGCCGTCCACAATCGCTTCACGATTCCGGCGTGGCGCACGGATGCCTGGTGGCTGACGATTCCCGACTGGTCGCTCGCACGCGATCGAGCGCTCCCGCGAGACGCCGCGCCCACGCCGGCGCCCTGAGGCGCCCGCGCCCGTGGGACGGTCCATCGCGTCACGAGTCGCACAGGCCCTCGTCGTCGTCGCGCTGGTGGTGACGGCGTGCTTCATCGTCATTCGCCTCGCACCGGGCGACCCCTTCGCGCAGCAGGTCGCCGTCGAGGGCATCGGGGCGGACGAACGTGAGCGGCTGCGCGTGGCCTTTGGCTACGACAAGCCGCTGCCGGAGCAGTACCTGCGCTTCGTGGCAAATGCCGCCCGCGGGGACTTTGGCTGGTCGCATCTGCGCGGCGCGCCGGTGCGATCGGTGTTGGGCCGAGCCCTGCCGGCCACGCTGCTGCTCGTCGGCAGTGCGCTACTCGTCGGCATCCTCATCGGCGTGCCGCTCGGCGCGTGGCAGGCCTGGCGGCACGAGTCGCGCGCCGCGCGCTGGTCGGATTCCGTCGGCTTGCTCGTGCTCTCGGTCCCGGAGTTCGTTCTCGCGCTGCTCCTCGTGCTCGGACCGGCCCTCGCCTGGGAGCTCTTTCCGATCAACGGCGCTGCCAGTCTCGTGCCTCCAGCCGGCTGGGCCGCGCGCGTCCTCGATCGCCTGCACCATCTCGCGCTCCCCTGCCTCAGTCTCGCGCTCATCATCGCGGCGGTCATCGCGCGCCACCAGCGCGCTGCGCTCCTCGAGATCCGCGATGCTCCATTCCTGCGAGCCGCGCGCGCGCGCGGCGTGCCGGACCGCCGCCTCCTCTGGCATCACGCGCTGCCCGCCGCCCTCGCCCCGAGCATCACCATCATCGGCGTGATGCTGCCCGCGCTCGTCGGCGGCAGCGTGCTGGTGGAGCGCGTGTTCGCGTGGCCCGGAATGGGGCTGGCGCTCGTCGATGCGGTCCTCGCTCGCGACTACCACCTCGTCGTCGGCGCGGTGCTCACCGGCAGCACCGGCGTCGTCGCCGCTGGCCTGCTCGCCGACATCGCCGTCCACGCCGTGGATCCGCGCCAGCGCTCGCTATGACGAACCCTCGCGTCCGCCGGGCCCTGGGATGGCTCGCCGCGGCGGCGGTCGCCGCGCTCGTTGCGCCGTGGTTCGCCCCACATCCGCCGTACGAGATTCTCGCCAACGGCACGCTGGGCGCGCTGCCGCCGTCCTGGGCACATCCGCTCGGCACCGACCCGCTCTCGCGCGACGTGCTCAGTCGGCTGCTCTTCGGCGCGCGGCTCTCCGCGGGCATCGCGCTGCTCGCTGTGACGCTGGCCCTCGGCATCGGCAGCATCGTCGGGACCGTCGCCGCGCTCGGCGGCCGCTGGATGGATGTCGTGTTGATGCGACTCACCGACGCGATGCTCGCGTTCCCACGCGTGCTCTCGCTCCTTCTGCTGGTGGCGTCGTTCCCTTCGCCTTCGCCCACGCGCCTCGCCGTCCTGATCGGCGTGACGGGCTGGATGTCCACCGCCCGCCTCGTGCGCGCCGAGACCCGACGCCTGATGGTGTCCGACCACGTGCGCGCGGCAGCAGCAGTCGGACTGCCCCCGCTGCGCGTGCTCCGACGGCACCTCCTGCCTTCGCTCGCCCCTACGCTTCTCGCCGCCGGCACCATCGCGCTCGCCGCCGCTATCCCGCTGGAAGCCGCGCTCTCGTTCCTCGGTCTCGGAGTGGCCGTACCCACACCGAGTCTCGGCAACATCATCACCGATGCGCAGGGACAGATTCTTCGGCTCTGGTGGCTGGTGCTCTTCCCCGTGCTCACGATCATTGGGTCGGTCTTCGCGCTCAACGCCGTCGGCGAGACGCTGCTCCGCGCGCATCGCCAGGAGCACGAGTGACAGACACCCTCCTCGCGCTGCGCCACTTCGGTGTGGACCTGCACACGCCCGCGGGTCCGCGGCGCCTGCTCGACGATCTGTCGCTCGAGGTGCGCACCGGCGAGCGGCTCGGCATCGTGGGCGCCTCGGGCGCGGGCAAGACCACACTCGCCAATGCGCTGCTTGGGATGCTGCCCCTGCGGGCGACGACGGCCACCGGCAGCAGTCTGCGCGTCGGCGCCACGGACGTCGCGTTTGGCGAAGAGTCTGCGTGGCAGTCACTCCGCGGCCGACGGATCGGCGTCGTGCCGCAGGAGCCGCTCCTTGCGCTGCATCCCACGCGGCGGATCGGCTGGCAACTGACGGAAGCTTTCGTCGCACACGGGCTTGGGACCGCGGATGACGCCTCGGTGCGGGCCCACGCCCTGCTGGCGCGCGTTGGTTTCGACGATCCGGCCCTCGCGTTGCGCAGCTACACGCACGAACTCTCGGGTGGGATGCGCCAACGCGCCCTCATCGCGGCGGCGTTGCTGCTCGAACCGTCGGTACTGATCGCCGATGAGCCGACGACTGCGCTCGACGTCACCACTCAGGCACAGGTGCTCGACCTGCTCGAACGCGAGTGCGCGGCCGCCGGTCGCGCGCTGGTCATTATCTCGCACGACCTGGATCTCGTGGGCGAACGCTGCGAGCGCCTCGTCGTGCTCGACGCTGGCCGCATCGTCGAGACGGGAGCGGTGGAGCAGATCTTGAGCGCACCCACGTCGAGCGCAGCGCAGCGACTCGTCGCCGCGCGACGCCGCGCCGCGCGCCGGGCCAACCCTCTCAGTCCGCTCGTCGCGCCCGCGCTCCTCGCGGCGCGGGACGTCACCGTGCGCCATCCGGACCGCCGCGGCTGGGCCCGGCGCGGGTCCGCACCGCGCGCTGCCGTCTCGGACGTGACCGTCACCATCGGGCGAGGCGAGGCCGTCGGCATTGTCGGAGAGTCCGGTTGCGGCAAGTCGTCCTTCGCGCGCGCGGTGCTCCGCCTCGGCACCATCACCGGCGGCCGCGTGGTCTATGATGGCGTGGACCTGACCTCGCTCGACGCGGCCGCGTTGCGCCGAATGCGCCCGCGACTGCAGTTGATTCCGCAGGACGCCGGCGCGTCCTTGACTCCGCATCTGTCCTGCGGCGACCAGATCGCCGAGGGCCCGCTGGTTCACGGCCTGACCACGGCAGCCGACGCTGCCGCGCGGGCCCGAGCGCTGATCGACGAGCTGGGCCTGCCGCCGCGCGTCCTCGCCGCGCGTCCCGGCGAGCTCTCGACCGGCGAACGACAGCGCGTCGCCATCGCACGAGCGCTGGCGCTGGAACCCGAGCTGTTGGTCTGCGACGAACCGGTGGCGTCCGTGGACGCCCCGACCCGCGCGGCCCTCCTTGACCTGCTCGCCGCGCTCCGCGCCTCGCGCGGGCTCGCGGTGCTGCTCATCTCGCACGACCTCGACGCTGTCCGACGCCTCTGCGACCGCCTCTACGTGATGTATGCGGGCCGCGTCGTCGAGCACGGACCCGCGGACGCGGTATCGGCGACACCGCTGATGCCGTACACGTCCGCGTTGCTCGCCGCCGAACCCACCGGCACGCGCCGCGAAGAACGCCAGGCGTCCGACTGGGAGTCACCGCTGGCCGAGCGCGAACCCGGGACTGCGGGCTGCGCCTTCGCGCCGCGCTGCCAGCACCCGAAGAAGGACCGGGAGTGCGCCAGCGCCGCGCCACCGCTCCGCGAAATCGACGCGCAACGCAGCGCCGCCTGCTGGAAAGTGTGACACGTCGGTGATGCGCATCACGCGTTCGCGGACGTGATGCGCAACACCGAACTACGGCACGGCGCGCTGTCGGGGAAGCACCTAGG
>CAYPYY010000114.1:0-8450 GCA_964414995.1 uncultured Gemmatimonas sp. | reverse complement strand
CGATGTGCCCCGCCGTCATATTCGCGAAGAGACGGATCGCCAGCGCCACCGGCTTGGTGATCTTTCCGATGATCTCGACCGGCGACATAATCAGGAACAGCACCGGCCGCAGCGCGAACGGCAGCTCGTTGTTCCAGTAGAAGATCGTGTTCAGGTAGCCCCAGCCATTGGCGCGGATACCGGCGATCTCGACGGTGAGGAAGGTGAGAAGGGCCAGCGTCGCCGTCACCGAGATGTTGCCCGTTGCCGTCGAACCGTAGGGCACGAGGCCGAGCAGGTTCAGCGTCAGAATGAAGAAGAACGCCGTGAGCAGATACGGCACAAAGCCTTCGCCGTGGTGCCCGACGTTCGGCAGGATCACCTCGTTCCGAATGAACAGGATGATCGCCTCGAACGCATTGGCCGCGCCCTTGGGCGCCACCCCGCTGGCCGCCGCGCGCTTATGTGCCCGCGCCACCAGCGTCATCACCAGCACCAGCAACGTGGCGCCGAGGAGTAGGAAGACGACGTGCTTGGAGGGCGAGAGGTCGAGCGTCAGCGGCCCGACGTGCACCGGCTCCCAGTGCGGCAGCGTGACTTCCTTGAAGAACGGCGGGAGAATCCAGGGGATCTCCATATGGTCGCCGTTCGTGATGTGCGGCGTGATGATATCGACCTTCTCGCCCGCCTGCGGCTCGGACGCACCAAGGGGCGCGGCAGACGCGAGGAGCGCGGCGACGACGAGAGCGAGGACGGTTCCGATCTTCATTGCTTCAGGAAGAGAGGCTCGACGAGCATCGTGACAAACAGGAACGCAGCGAGACTGACCAACGCCGGCCCGGAGGCCAGCCCCAACGCCTTCACGCCCACGAGGGCGTAGAGCACCAACACGGCAAACCGCACCAGCGACCCGAGTCCCCACCCCGCAATCGGGTTCGTCGCGATGAACGGCCGCCCGACGAAATACGCCACCACCTGCGCGAACAGAGCGAGCACCGCGCTCGTCCAGACCGCACGCGCCAGCGCCGGGTCCGGCCTGAGCGTCGTCACCCCCCACGCTCCACCCAGAATCAGCACTGCCGCCACCGCCACGAAGGCCAGGGCCTTCGTCATCGCGCCTTCCGGGCCCGTTCGGCGTCGGCCTTTCGCTGCGCCGCTGCCACTTCGTCTCGCCGCTGGTCCGCCATCAGACTCCGATAGATCGAGTAGAAGGCCGCCCCAGCCCCGAGAAAGACCCCGAGAATGGTGAAGATCCCGTCGGTCCCCACCCGGCGATCCGCCCACTGCCCGACGTAGAGGAACAGGAGGATTGCCAGCGCGAACTGGAGCCCGACCCCGGCGTACTTGCCCGCGGCACCCATCGTGCCAAGGCCCGTACTGCCTTCGCGGACAATGCGCAGCGATTCGGAGTCGCCCGCCCCCCGATTCTCCGGCTGTTTGCCCTCGGAATCCTGCCCCATTTCAGCCTTAAAATATGGCCGCTTGTGAAATTTTTCGCAAGCAAAATCCCACCCGTGACTCCGCCCCGTCCGCGCTCGTCTTCCGCCCGATTGTTCGCGCTCCCCCACCCCACACCTGCAGTTCGCCGGACACCGCCCCACCGCAGATTCGTGACCTGCCCACAAGTCTTCACCTGTTCAGCACTTAGCCGTGACCTAGGTCTGGCAGAATCGTCCAGTTGTTGATAAGTTTGTCTTCCCCCGCCTGGTGCGTGCACCGTGAATCAAAACGTTCCCTTCACTCTCGTCTGCGTCGCGGTGCTCGCGTTTGCGTGCGGACCGCGTCCACGGGGTGAAGCGTCGAACGAGCGGGCACCACACACCACGCGCAGCGCTCCGGCCAACGCCGACACACCACTCGCCCCGTCGCTCGCCATTCAGGTGGAGAAGGGCGTACGCTTTCAGTTCGAGATCGCGAACGCGAGCGCGAAGAAGCTTGAACTGATCTTCGCCGATGGCCGCACGCACGATGTCGTCGTGCTCGATTCGATTGGCCGTGAAGTGTGGCGCTCGAGCGAAGGCCGCCTCTTCACACAGGCCGTGCAGAACAAGGTGCTCCGCGCGAGCGACTCGCTGCGGTATCGCGAGCAGTGGGATGCGCCGCGTCCGGGCAGCTACACCGCTGTCGCCACGCTCGCGAGCACGAACTTCCCCGTCGAGCACCGCGTCGCGTTCACGGTCCGCTAGTCACCGCACGCGTGTCCAACGAGCGCGCGTCGCCGCGACGCGCGGCGACGCGCTTATGACACCTCGCCGGAATCACCCGCAGCCGTGAACCGATAGCCCACACCGCGCACGGTGTGGAAGTGCCGCGGCCGATCCGGCTCGCGCTCAAAGCGCTTCCGCAGCTTCACGATGAAGTTGTCGATCGTGCGCGAACTCGGCAGCGTCTCCCCGCCCCACACGCGCTCCAGCAGGTCCTCGCGCCACACCACGCGCCCGTCGCGCTTGGCCAACTCCGCGAGAATGAGCGCCTCCTTCGGCGTCAGCACCTGCTCCGTGCCATCCCACGAGCGACCGCGGAAACTCGTGAAATCGAACTCGTTGCCTCCGAACTGCAGCGTCTCGCGACTGCCCGTGAGCGCATCCAGCCGCGTGCGCCGACGCAGGATTGCCGCCACCCGCAACAGCAGCTCGCGCAGGTGGAAGGGCTTCGGCAGGTAGTCGTCGCCACCTGCCTCGAGCCCGCGAATGCGGTCCGTCGCACCGCCCTTGGCCGTGAGGAAGAGCACGGGCGTATCAATGCCCGCGCGCCGCGCCTGCTCGCAGACGCGAAACCCATCCATCCCGGGCAGCATCACATCGAGCACGACGAGGTCGTACGCACCCGACTTCATCCGCGCCAGCGCGGCGGGCCCGTCCGCACACAGCTCAACGACGTAGCCCTCCGCCTCGAAGTTCTCGCGGATGCCGCGCGCCAGATTCGGCTCGTCCTCGACGAGCAACACCCGCGCCGCCCGCGGGGAAGCCTCCGCCGTAAGCTCAGCCACCGCTTCGTCCTCCGCTTTCCTTCATCCCTGCCTCTCCTTCCTCTTCATTTCTCGCGCCTCCCCTTCGTTCCTCGCTCCTCTCGAGGGGCATCCGAACGGTAAACACCGCCCCCTGCCCAACCCCCAAGCTCTCGGCGCGCACGCTACCTCGACCTGCCGTCACCAATCGTTCCACGAGGTAGAGCCCGAGTCCAGTCCCCTGCATTCGCCCGCGGCCATCGCCATCCACGCGGTAGAATTGCTCGAACAAGCGCCCGCCCTCGGCGGGCGCGAATCCCACGCCGGAATCGCGCACCACCAGTCGCAGCTGACCGTCCGGCGCATCGTACTCACAGTGAACGGCGGCACCGCGCGGCGATGCCTTGATGGCGTTGTGCAGCAGGTTGCGCACCACCGTCCGCATCGCCTCTCGATCCATACGGACCGCCAGCGCACCGTCGCCCGTACATTCGACCGCGACATCACACTGCCGGGCGAACTCGGCGAGTTCCTCCTGCATCTCCGCCACGACCTCCGCCACGACCACGCGCTCTGGATGCAGGGCACCGCCGCTCGCGAGACGTGACGCGTCGAGGGTGTTGTGGATCATCCGCTCGAGCCGTCCCAGCTCCACGGCAATGCGGCGCAGGAGCTCCGTTCGCTGTTCCGACGTCTGCTCGCGCAGTCGCATCGTCTCGACCGACAGTCGCAGGCTCGCCAGCGGACTCTTGAACTCGTGCGAGACGGCCGCCAGGAACTGCTCCTGCCGCCGCCGCAGCGCGGCCTCTTCGCGCAGCGCCTTGAGCACCACGACCATCGCCGCCACCAGCACCGCGAGGAAGAACGCGCCCTCCCAACCGTAGCGATTCAGTCGCTGCGCGCGCGCCGCCTGCAGCGCGGCGAGCGAGTCCGGACTCGCGTGGAGCGCCGTGTAGCTGGCCGACAGGCGTTCGGTGACCTCACGCGTGTACCGCACCTCGTCCCAGAGCCAGTACGCGAGCTGCGCCGTGCACACGACCAACAGCACCAGGAAGACGCGCTGCAGTGTGCGCGTGGACGGCGGCTTGGTCGGCATCAGTCCACCGAGGCGCCGCGCTCGCGCAGCGTGGCGGCCAGGTCGGGGGCCGAGGTCGCGAGGAAGGCCGCGGCGGCCTCTGGGCCCATCTGCGATGCAAGGTCACGCAGGCCGCGCGAGGGTACGTGGGCGAGACGGCGCGCGAGCCCGGCGGCCCACGCACGCAGCGCGGAGCGCTCGGCCGGCTCCAGCGTGCTGAGTTCGTCGCCGAGGACGCGGTTGACCTCGTCGCGGGCGCGTGTCTCCATCCGCGCGCGGAGCGCGACGATGGCGGGATCCACCGCCGCCTCCCAGGCCCGACGACGGCGCTCATCGAGCGCCGCGTCCACCATTGCCCGCGCCTCGGCCAAGTCCTCACGCGAACGCTCGCGACCCAGTTCCGCGCGACGCGTAATCGCGTCCATCGTGAGCGTCTCGCAGCCGAGGGCGCGTGCCGTCGCGTGATCCACGTTCGGCGAGGCGCCGAAGTCCACGAGCAAGGGCGCGGCGTCGCGCCCCGCGGCCAAGGCCTCGAGCGTGGACGTCGGCAACACGGGCTCGCGCGCAGACGTGGCAAGCACAACGGCGGCCGGCGAGCCCGGCGCCGCGGTGAACTCCGCCAGCGAGCGCACCTCGGCCCCGACGCGCGCCGCGAGCGCGTGAGCGCGTTCCGGTGTTCGATTCACAATGCTCAAAGGTACGCCATCGCGGCGGAGCAGTACGGCACAGCGCTCCGTCATCGGGGAGATGCCCACCAGCGCCACGCCGCGAGTGCGAAGGTCGCGACGCGCGCGCATCGCATCTACCGCAACGTCGGCCAGCGAGGCGCGGCCGATGCGCCCCTCCGTGACCGGGCGCACTTGGCGCGCCACGCGGAGCGCATCGTCCACGAGCGCCTTGAGCGTGGGCCCGAGGAGGCCGGCGCGCTCGCATTCCTCGGCGGCACCGCGGAGCTGTCCGGCAATCTCGCTTTCGCCGATGCGGGCCGAGTCGAGTCCCGCCGCAACCAGGAACAGATGCTCGACCGCCCCCTCGCCGTCCCAGGCGCGCACCAAGCGGCCCTCCGACGCAACGGCGCCCTCACCGCGCAGCTGCGCAACCAACCGCCGCCGCCGTTCGGGCGCGGAGAGCCGCGCGCCGCCCGCGTACAACCACTCGGCGCGGTTGCAGGTGCTGATGACGAGGAGCTCATCCACCTCGAGGACGCGCGCGAGCGCGCGCAGCGCCTCGGAGCGCGACTCAAGCGGGAGTGCGTAGCGCCCGATGATCTCCATGGTGGCGTGCCGCCAGGAGATGCCGAGCAGACCGACGGCCGTCACGGGCGCGGGGACCGCTCCCTCACGCCACCGCCAGCCGCGCGAGTGACTCGACGAACGCCGGATGCTCCTCCACGGCGTTCACGCGAACGAAGCGCTCGCCCCCGGCGTGCAGGAACGATTCGCGACCGCGATCGCCGATCTCCTCGATCGTCTCGAGTCCATCGGTGACGAACCCGGGCGTGATTACCGCCACGCTACGCACTCCGCGACGCGGCAGCGCCTCCAACACCGCGTCGGTGGCCGGCGTCAGCCACGGTTCGGGGCCGAACTTCGACTGAAACGTCAACGTCGAGCGCGCCACGGGCCATTGCAGTGCGTTGAGGAGCGCCGTGGTCGTATGACAGCAGTCCGAGCTGTACGAGCGGCGTTCCTTGCGGTCATAGCGCGAGGGAATCCCGTGGAACGACACGACGACGTGGTCCGGCGGCGCATCGCCGACGGCTTCGCGGAAGCGATCCACCATCGCCGCGATGTAGCCCGGATCGGTGGCGGGAATCACGCGGGCGACGACTGGCACCTCAATTCCCACGCGGCCGGCCGCCTCCAGCGCGCGACGAAACGCCGTGCCCGTCGTCGACGAGGTCCGCTGCGGGAAGAGCGGCACGACGACGACGCGCTCCACGCCCATCGCCTTCAGGCGAGCCTTCTCCGAATCAATGCTCGGTTCGCCGTAGCGATACGCCGCGCTCACCGTGAAGCGGCCCGCGGCCGCGGCCTGCAAGCGCGCCACGATGCGTTCCGTGCCGACGCGCAGCGGCGAGCCCTCGGGGGTCCAGATGGACTCGTAGGCCACTGCCACCTTGCGTGGGCGCGTGCGCAGCACGATGCCCTGCAGGATGGGCTGCCAGAACCAGCGCGGAAAGTCGATGACGTCCGGGTCCGACAGAAATTCGTCGAGGAATCGACGCACCGATTCGGGCGTCGGGGCGTCGGGCGTGCCGAGGTTGACGAGGAGGAGATGCGGCCGTCGCATAGCGCGAACCATAGGCCGGTCGGCGCGATGAGTGTCATCGAACGGTCACGGAGAGTATCTTCCCGCTCCCCCGCCGTTCCCCAGCCCTTGTGATCCGGTGACCCAGACGACCCCGCGGGACCCCGCCGCCGATGCGCGGGACCTTGAGCTGCTTGCCAAGCTTGCAGAGGCCAAGCGTGAAATGGCCACGCAGATCGCGCAGCGCATCGTCGGCCAGTCCGAGATCGTGGATGCGATGACGAGTGCCATTCTCGCCGGCGGCCACGTGCTGCTCGTCGGCGTGCCGGGCCTCGCCAAGACGCTGCTCATCTCGACATTGGCCGAGGCGCTCGACCTGCAGTTCTCACGCATCCAGTTCACGCCCGACCTGATGCCGAGTGATATCACGGGCACGGAGCTGCTCGAGGAGGACCACGGCACGGGGCGGCGCGCGTTCACGTTTGCCAAGGGTCCGGTGTTCGGCAACATCGTGCTCGCCGACGAGATCAACCGCGCCCCGCCAAAGACGCAGGCGGCGCTGCTGCAGGCGATGCAGGAACACACGGTGACGGTCGCCGGCAAGACCTATGCGCTGCCGGAGCCGTTCTTCGTGCTCGCCACGCAGAACCCCATCGAGCAGGAAGGCACGTACCATCTGCCCGAGGCGCAGTTGGACCGCTTTATGTATGAGCTGCGGATCGGGTATCCGTCGGTGGCGGAGGAGGAAGCGATTGTCTCCTCGACGACGGGCATTCAGCGCGGCAAGGTGAAGCCGGTGTTGAGCGCGGCCGAGGTGCTCGAGATGCAGCAGTTGGTGCGTCGTCTGCCCGCACCGCCCTCGCTGGTGAAGTACGCGGTGGCGATGGCGCGGGCCACGCGGCCCGACGAGCCGGAGTCCACGCCGGCGGTGCGGAAGTACGTGAGCGTGGGCGCCGGCCCGCGGGCGGGCCAGAACCTGGTGCTGGGGGCGAAGGCCCGGGCGGCGATGGACGGCCGTTCGGTCCCGGACCTCGAGGACGTGGACGCCGTGGCCTTCAGCGTGCTGCGGCACCGCGTGGTCCTCAACTTCCAGGCGGAAGCCGAGGGTGTGGGGATCGAAAAGATCCTGGCGTTGGGCGGTCGCGCCTAGCGGGTGATGACGCGCGGGGGGCGCCAACGCCCCCCGCGATGACGGCGCGGTGACGGCGGGGGGGCAGCTTGCCGACTATGCCGAAGAAGAAGGATGACAACGGAATGATTCGGGTGCGGGTGCTCGGGGAGGTGGACCTCCAGATCGGGCACCGCCGCGTCGGGATGAACACGGAGACGCTGTTCGCGCTCGCGTTCTTCCTGGTGATGCGCGCCGGGGAGCCAATCCCGCGCGACGAGCTCCTGACGACGCTCTGGGACCAGGGCGAGGACGAGCAGCGGCGGCACGCGTTGCGCCAGCTGCTCTACCGGCTACGACAAAAGGGCCTGGACCTCGCCGAGGATGGTGAGCGCGTGTTGCTGAGCTCGGAGCGCGTGGACTGCGACTTTCTGAGCGCGCTGGATCCCAAGTGGCCGGACCAGGCGACGGCGGCGGAGATTGACGCGGCTGCGGCGTTCGGCCCGTCCTTCAGCAAGCGAATGGCCTCGGGCTATCTCCAGTGGCTCGACGGGCGGCTGAATGCGCTTGCCGAGCAGCACCGGAAGGCGAGTTTGGGGCAGATCGCGCTGGCTCGACGGGAGGGGCGCTGGGCGGATCTGGAGCGCTGGGCGCAGAGTGTACTTCGGACGGATCCGCTGAACGAGGAGGCGACGCTGGCGCGTGCGGAGAGCGCGGCGATGGGCGGGTCGAAGGTGATGGCGATGGAGATTCTGGACAACTATTTGGCGGAGGTCTGGGAGATCTCGCCGGAGTTGGGGAAGCCGGCGCAGGCGTTGCGGAAGCGACTGGCGGAGCGGCGGCCGGACTGGAGCTATCGGGGTCCGCGCGAGGTGCCGTTGGTGGGTCGGACGGAGCTGATGAGTCGGCTGACGACGCTGGTGGATGCGGCGTGGAAGGGGGATGGAGGGGCGGTGGTGTTGGTGGGGGCTCCGGGGATTGGGAAGACGCGGTTGGCGATGGAGACGCGGGCGTATGCGGAGTTGAAGGGGATGCGGACGGTGGTGGTGCGGGCGGAGGCGGGGATGGTCGAGCGACCGCTGTCGATTGTT
>CAYPYY010000113.1:0-8458 GCA_964414995.1 uncultured Gemmatimonas sp. | reverse complement strand
CACGAAGTACATCCACGACGCCTGCTGTCCGATGTGGCAGTAGGTCGTCAGCCGCTCGTCAGGCCCGATGCCGGCGGCTGCGACAAGTGTCTCGAGTTCGGCACGCGGCTTGAGCCGTCCGTCGGGCGTGGTCGCCACGCTGAACGGCAGATTGATCGCCGTCGGGATGTGCCCACCGCGCGGCATATTGTTCGGTTGCTCGTCCCGGTAGAACTGCGGCGCGCGTGCGTCCACCAGACGGCGGCCGCTCCCGGCGGTCGCCGCGACCACCGAGTCCCGCGTCGCGATGAGCCGCCACTGCGGCCGCACAACGATGTCGCCGGCGGCGACCGCAGCTGCGGCGCCCTCCGCCGTCGGCAGGCCAGCGGCAATCCACGCCGGCAGCCCGCCGTCCAGCACGGCCACGCGACCGCGCAGTCCCGCCCACTCGAGCGTGAGGAACGCGCGCCCGACAAACGTGAACCCGGACGGCTGGTCGAAGAGGAGCACCACGCGCGAACGCGACGACACGCCCCGCGCGCGGAGCGCCGCTTGGAGCGTCGCCGAGTCGGGTAGTTCGAGCCGAAGCCCGCCGGCCACCGGTGCCGCAGCAATGCCGGCGGGCCACTCGAGATGCTGCGCGCCTGCGGGGTGCGCACGCGCGAACCCCTCGGCGTTGCTCACCTGCAGGATCACAAGGTCCGAGGCCGCGCGCTGTGAGGCGAGCCACTCAGCGCTTACCACGGGACCGAAGTCGCTTGGCGACTGCGCGTCGAGTGCGGTGGCACGAGCGAACAGCGGCCCAACCAGAGCCGCCACGAGCACCCAACCGCGGTGCGGCACTCGACGTCCTCTCACTTCACCACGCCGGTCTTGAGTCCAATCTTCCGAATCGCCTTCACCGCAAACTCCAGGTCATCGCGCGTGTGCGCCGCCGAGATCTGGCAGCGGAGTCGTGCCGTGCCGTGCGGCACCACGGGGAATCCGAAGCCCGTCACGAAGATGCCCTCGGCGAGCAGCAGCTCGCTCATCCGAATGGCGTCCGCCGTCTCGCCGATGATGATCGGTACGATCGGTGTGTCGCCCTCGAGCGGATTGAAACCCGCCTCCTTGATGGCGTTTCGGAACCACGCCGCGTTCTCACGCAACAGGCGCACCCGCTCGGGGTGCTGCTCGATGAACTCCACGCTGGCCAGCGCACTCGCCGCCACCGTGGGCGGCAGCGCGTTCGAGAACAACTGCGGACGCGAGCGCTGCGTGAGCGTATCGCACAGCGCGGCTGGACCCGCCACGAACCCACCCGCCGCGCCACCCAGCGCCTTGCCCAGCGTGCTGGTAATCACGTCCACTTCACCGAGCACGCCGAAGTGCTCGGCGGTGCCACGGCCGGTGTCACCCAGCACGCCGGTGGCGTGCGAGTCGTCCATAATGAGGATCGCGTCGTGGTCCTTGGCGATCTGAATGAGCTGCGGCAGCTTCGCGATGCTGCCTTCCATCGAGAACACGCCATCGGTCCAGATGAGGCGCCGCTTCGCCGCCTTGTTCGCCGTGAGCTTCTCGACGAGGTCGTCGAGGTCCGAGTGCTTGTAGACGCCGGTGGTGCACTTGGTGATCGCCTTGGCGAGGCGGATCGAGTCGATGATGGAGGCGTGATTGAGCGCGTCGGAGATGACGAAATCGCCTTCCTCGACGATGCTCGCGGTGAGGCCCTCGTTGGCGTTCCAGGCCGAGACGTAGGACATCGAGGCTTCGGTGCCGACGAACCGTGCCAGCGCCGCCTCGAGCTCGCGGTGCACGGTGAACGTGCCGCAGATGAAGCGCACGCTGCCGGTGCCCGCACCGTACTTCTTGAGCCCCTCGATGCCGGCGTTCACCACGGCGGGCTCGTCGCAGAGCCCGAGATAGTTGTTCGAGGAGAGGATCAGCACCTCGCCCCGGCCTTCCATCTGGACGCGGGCCGACTGCGGTGAGTCCAGATAGTTGAGCTTCTTGTAGGTGCCGGCCGCGCGGAGCGCGTCGAGGCCCGACTGGAGGGACGATACGAATGACGAGTTCACCTTACATCTCACATCTGCAGTTGTAGTGGAGCACCAATCAGGAGATTTCGAACACGACTTTGCCTGCCTCGCCCGACTTGATCACGGCAATCGCCTCCGCGTGCTTCTCCAACGGGAAGCGGTGCGTGATGACCGGCGTGGGATCGAACTGGCCCGAGCGCAGGAACTGCTGCATCTGGATCCAGGTGTCGTACATCCGGCGGCCGACGACACCATAGACCGTGATGCCCTTAAAGATCACTTCCGTCGCGAAGTCCACATCCATCGGCTTGGCGGGGATGCCGAGCATCTGCACGCGGCCGCCCACGCGAATGAGCTTGAAGGCCTGGTGAATCGCGGCGGGGACGCCGCTCATCTCGAGGACGACGTCCACGCCCAGTCCCTGGGTGGCCGCGTTCACCGCGGCGTCGGCGTCCTTCGGGTGCACGGCGCTGTGCGCGCCCATCCGCGTCGCCAGCGCGAGCCGCGTGGGGTTCACGTCGCTGGCCACGATGTGCGAGGCGCCGGCGGCCTTCGCAATGCCGACGGCGAAGATGCCGATCGGGCCGCAGCCGGTCACGAGGACCGTCTTGCCCGAGAGCTCGGTACCGTGGAGCGCCGTGTGGAACGCGTTGCCCATCGGATCGTGAATGCCCCCGATCTCGAAGGGGATGTTCGCGTCGAGCTGCCAGACGTTGGTCGCGGGCATCGCGATGTAGTCGGCGAAGGCGCCGTCGCGGTCTACGCCGATGATCTTGGTGTTCGGACAAACGTGCGCATTGCCGGTGCGGCACAGGTGGCAGTGCCCGCACACGATGTGGCCCTCGGCCGTCACGCGGTCGCCGACCTTCACATCCGTGACGAGCGAGCCAACCTTCTCGACCTCGCCGGCGAACTCGTGGCCCACGACGAACGGCGGCTTGCAGCGCCCCTGCGCCCACGCGTCCCACTCGTGGATGTGCACGTCGGTGCCACAGACGCCGGCGCGACGGACGCGAATGAGGACCTCGTCCTCGCGAATGGTGGGAACCGGCACATCCGTGAGGACGAAGCCGGTGCTGGGGGATTCCTTGACGAGGGCGCGCACAGGGGACTGGTGCTAGAAGGGAAAGGGCGGGAAGTTCAAGAGGGAAACGTCGCCGTATCGGCCCCTCGAAGAAAGGGGTTGCGCCCTCAACCCGCACGATGACCGCTCGCGATCGCCGCAGCCTGGAGTACGACGGAGTCGCAGCGACGACGACCGCGGCGATGGTGCTCGCGCTCGGCTTGCTAACCTGGCTTGCGCCGACGGTGATGCGCCACTTCGAAGGCGCGATCGTGCCGTGGCCAGCGCACGGACTCGCGCTCGCGACGCTGCTGGTCGTCCGGCCCGCCGAGCGCGTGCGCGTGGCGGTGATGATCGTGGTGGCAATCGCCCTCGGCGGCCTGTTGCGCGGCGGTTTCACGGGACGACCCTTCGTCGCGGCTGCCCAGCTTACCGCGCAGAGCATACTCATCGCGCTGCTGCACCAGCGACTCGGGGGCGGCGCTCACCCGCTCGGATCCGTCCTCGCGTATGCGAAGCTGGGGGTGGCCGTAGTCGTCGGCATCATTCCCACGACGCTGCTCGCGGCAGCGCTGGCGCCGAATCTGGATCCCTCCATTCGGGGCGGCTTCACGTTCCTCGGGTGGTGGCAGTCTGGCGTGTCGTCGATGGCCATCTTCACTCCGATCCTGCTCGCACCGACGACGCCGAGCGTACCAGGTGCTGCACTTCCCTCGCCGCGCCGGTTCGAGTTCCCGGCACTGGCCATCGTCTACAGCGTGGCGCTGCTCTTCGCCTTCTTCACCACTGCGGCGAATCGCATCACGCTGCCGGCGGCGGTGGCGACGGTTCCGTTCCTTGTGTGGGCAGGGCTACGCTTCGGCGTGCGGGGCTACGCGGTGTTCGCCGCCCTCCTCGCCACCGCGGCGATCGGATCCACCCTCACGGAGCTGGGCCCCTTCGCCATCTTCGGTGACGCCCTCGCACGCGGCCAACGGGCCTGGGTGTACGTCGCGTCGCTCGCCGGTCCGACGATGATCTTTCCTGTCGCGCTGGCCGAGCGCGCGGCGGCAGAGGCGCGGATGCGCGCCGCGTTCGCCCAGTTGACGGCCATCATCGAGAGTTCTCGCGAGATGCTGGCGGCACTCGACCGCGATATGGCGATCATTGCCGTCAACCCGGCCTGGGTGGACGAGTTCGAGCGCTTCTCGGGCGTGCGTGTGAAGCCCGGGATGCATATGGACGAGGTCCTCGACGCGATTCCGCAGGACAAGGAGGAGTCGCTGCGCCACTGGCGTCGCGCGCTGGCGGGCGAGCAGTTCACCGCGATGCGCGTCATCGGCAACCCTGACCGGCTGCGCGAAGAGTTTGAGATCAGCTACAGCCCCGTGCGCGACGAAGGCGGCGCCATCGTCGGCGCCAGCCAGATCGTGCGCAACGCCAGCCGCCGCCGACTGCAGGAGAGCGCGGAGGCGAGTGCCCGTCGGCTCGAGGCCCTGGGCCGCCTCGCCGGCGGCGTCGCGCACGATTTCAACAACCTGATGACCTCGGTGATCGGCTACACCGACCTCATCTCACAGTCGCTACCGACGGACGACGAGCGTCAGGCCGACCTCAGCGTGATAATGCACGCGGCCCAGCGGGCCGGGCAGCTCACGCAGCAACTCCTCGCGTTCGCGCGCCGCCAGGTCGTGGATCCGCGCGACGTGGACGTCGGCTCGCTCGTCACCGACTTCACGCGACTCCTCGGGCCTCTGCTCGGCTCCGCCGTGCGCCTCGAGGTCCGCATCCAGCCCAGCCTGCCCAAGGTGCGCATTGATCCGGCCCAGTTCGAGCAGGTGCTGATGAACCTCGCGGTGAATGCGCGTGACGCGATGCCCGCGGGCGGCGATCTCACGGTCGAGGTCGCGCCGGCGGAGATTCTCGAACGCCACGGCGTGCGCCTCTCGGTGCGCGACAGCGGACACGGGATGAGCGCCGAGGTGCTCGAGCGCATCTGGGAGCCGTTCTACACGACGAAGCCGGCGGGGCAGGGCACCGGGCTCGGTCTCGCCACGGTACACGGTATCGTCCACCAAGCGGGTGGCGACATCACGGTCCAGTCCGAAGCGGGCAGGGGGACCACATTTCACGTCTTCCTGCCGGCGGCGGACTCCCCCGACCTGTCGGCCGTGAACGGCCCCGGGGCGGGCGCTGCGCCCGCCTAGCTAGCGGGCCGTCAGCTCGGCGCTGCGGCTCGCCTCAATCCGCACCGCGCAGACCTTGAACTCCGGAATGCCCGACGGCCCGTCGAGCGCGGGGTTCGTCAGCAGGTTCGCCGCCGCCTCGCGATAGTGCATCGGTACGAACACCTGCTTGCGCGCGACCCGCTCCGAGAGCCGCACCGCAATGCGGATGCGGTTGCGCCGCGAGCTGATCACCACCTCCTCGCCGTCGCTCACGCCGAGTTCCGCGGCGTCCGCCGGATTCAGCTCCACGGTTGCCGTACTCTCACGCGCGTCCAGCGCCTGCGAGCGCCGCGTCATCGTCCCCGTGTGCCAGTGGTACATCTGGCGCCCGGTGTTGAGGAAAAACGGGAACTCGGCATCAGGCAGCTCAGCCGGCGGCAGGTACTCCACCGCGACCAGCAGCGCGCGGCCGTCGGCCGTGGGGAAGCGATCGGCAAACAGAAAGTCGGTGCCCTCGTGCGTGGCATCGGGCACCGGATACTGGAGCCCGCCGATGCGCTCGCGCAGCCGCTCGTGCGAGATGCCGCGCCAGCTCGGCGTCACCCGCGCGATCTCGTCGAAGACCTCGGCGGCCGTGGTGTACGGCGTGGGCACCCCGAGGCGTCGCGACAGGTCGAGCACGATATCGAGGTCGCCGCGCGCCTGACCCGGGGGCTCGACGGCCTTCCGCGCGAGCTGGATGCGGCGCTCCGTGTTCGCGTACGTGCCGTCCTTCTCGGCGAACGACGCGCCCGGCAGCACGACATCCGCGGAGCGCGCCGTCTCCGTCAGAAAGAGATCCTGCACCGCGAGAAAGTCGAGTCCGAGGAACCAATCTTCCGCGTGCGCGACGTCCGGATCCGAGATGATGGGGTTCTCGCCCATTATGTACATCCCGCGCACCGGGGTGTCGTGTCCGACGATCTCGGTGACCTTGCGGCCGACCTTGGTGTCGAGCTTGCCGACATCAACGCCCCACGCGTCGGCGTAGAACGTGCGCACCGCGAGGTCGTCTACCCGCCGGTAATCCGTGAAGGCGAAGGGGATTGCGCCCATATCGCTGGCGCCCTGCACGTTGTTCTGTCCGCGGATGGGGATCATCGGCGCGCCCCAGCGGCCAATCATCCCGCAGGCCAGCATCAGGTTGAGCAACGACGTGACGATGTCGGTGCCCGTGTGATGCTGAGTGAGCCCCATCGCCCACAGCGTGGCCGAGTTGGGGCCGCGCGCGTAGCACTCGGCGGCGGCGCGGATCGTCGCGGCCGGAACACCGGTGATGGACTCCGCGAGCTCCGGCGTATAGCGCGCCACCGCCGCGCGCACGGCGTCAAAGCCGTTCGTGCGTGCGGTGATGAATTCGCGATTCTCGAGTCCCTGCTCGAGGATGTGGTGCAGCATCGCATTGAGCAGGGCGACGTCGGTGCCCGGCATCAACTGCAGGTGGTACTTGGCGCGCGCGGCCAGCTCGATCCGCCGCGGGTCGGCGACAATCAGCGTGGCGCCGCGCTTGAGTGCGCGCTTGATGGCCGCGCCGAAGACCGGGTGGCTTTCGGTCGTGTTGGCCCCGAGCACGAAGATCACGTCGCTCTCGTGCTCCACCTCGCGCATCGAGCCGCTGGCCGCCGAGGTGGCGATGGCGCGCTGCATCGCGCTCACCGACGACGAGTGACAGAGCCGCGTGCAGTGGTCCACGTTGTTCGTGCCGATGCCGGCGCGGAACAGCTTCTGCAGCACGTAGTTCTCCTCGTTCGCACACTTGGCCGAGGCAAACGTGGCGAGCGAGTCCGGGCCGCGGGTGTCGCGCAGGCGCTTGAGCTCCTGCGCCGTGAGCTCCATCGCCTCGTCCCACGTGGCCTCGCGAAACACCGAGAACCACTCGGGTGGCGTCGCGATGCGGTCGCGCGGATCGGCGAGGGCCGCGTCGGCGCCCGGGTCGATGCGCTTGCGGAACGGGTTCGTACGCGGACGGCGGTCCTTGGGTGCCGCACCCTCGTCTTCCACGGCGTCCCACGGGCCACCGCGTCGCGGCCACTGCTGCGCCACTGGATCAGACGCCGGATCGAAGCGCCACGTGCCGCTGGCGTCGCGCACCCAGCCGCGGCGGATCAACGGCGTCGTCAGGCGGTCGCGGTGCAAGATAAAGTCCGTGCCGAAGCGGCCCTTCACGCAGGTCGAGCCGGCGTTCGGCGTCGGCTCCTCGATCCACGGGGACGTCACGCGGGTGACCTGATCACCACGCACCTCGAGGTCGAGCTGGCAGCCGACGGCGCAGTACGGGCACACCGAGCGCACCTGTCGCGCCGGCTGCTCCATCGTGCCCGCCTTGAGCTTGGCCAGCGGCAGGATGTCGTGGATCGCGCCCGTGGGGCACACCCGGACGCACTCCCCGCACCAGGTGCAGCCCGCGTGCTCCGGATTCCCGTCGGCCCCGACGATGATCTCCGTGTGCTCGCCCCGCGCCGCGACCTCGAGCACGCCCACCACCTGAATGTCCTCGCAGGCGCGCACGCAGCGCGTGCAGAGAATGCAGGTGGACATATCGTGCTGAATGATCGCGTCGCCGGCGCGCGTGTCGCCGGCGCGCAGCGGCAGCTCCGTGGAGCGCGTGAGCGGCACCTGGTAGCGGTGCACCAGTTGCTCGAACTCATTGCGACCGCGGTCGGCGGGGATCTCCTCCACCGGGTACCGCTCGAGCAGCAGCGAGAGCACGCCCTGTCGGTTCTTCACCGCCGCCTGCGATTCCGTGTGCACGACCATCCCGTCGGCGGCCGCCGTCGCGCACGAGGGCAGCAGCTTGCCCGTGCCGTCCACGCTCACGAGGCAGATGCGGCAGTTGCCGACCGTCGGGAGCTGCGGGTACCAGCACAGCGTCGGCACGTCGATGCCCGCCGCACGGGCAGCATCGAGGATCGTCGCACCGTCAGGAGCGGTCACGCTGCGCCCGTCAATCGTCAGCTGCGGCATCGAGCAAACTCCTCGGGGGGTCGGAGGTGTCTGAACGTTGGCATTGGCGAGCCGCGTATTCAATCCTGCATATTCGGTTCTCTTCCCTCACCCGGTGCACTCGTGTCCAGTTCCCGTCGGGAGTTCTTGCAGTCGACGGCCGCGGCCGCTGCCGCAGCGTCACTTCTCACCGCCGAGCGCGCGCAGGCCGCGCCCCGCATTGTCTTCTCGGGCGACAGCGATCATCGCGAGCTCGCCGTGCGCGCCGT
>CAYPYY010000112.1:0-8462 GCA_964414995.1 uncultured Gemmatimonas sp. | reverse complement strand
TCGGCTGCCAGACGCGAATGCGGTATCCCGAGCAGACGAAGGTCTTCCGGATGGTACCGGGCCTCGCCCACGCGGAGTTCCTGCGCTTCGGCAGCATCCATCGCAACTCGTACCTAAACGCGCCGGCGGTGCTCGCGCCGCACCTCGCCCTGCGCGATGCGCCGCTGACGATGTTCGCCGGCCAACTCACGGGCGTTGAGGGCTACACGGAAAGCACGGCGACGGGGCTCCTCGCGGCCATCAACCTCGACCGCCAGCTTCGTGGCGAGGCGCCGGTGCTGCCGCCGCCCACGACGATGTTGGGCGCGCTCTACCGCCACCTGAGCGAGGCCGATCCGGCCCACTTCCAGCCGATGAACGCCAACTTCGGTCTCCTCGAGGAGCTCGCGGCGCCCCCGCGCGACAAAGCGCTCAAGCGTGAGGCCTACGCCGAGCGCGCGTTACAGGCGCTGGCCTCGTGGCGTCTGGAGTACGGGGTCGAAGGCGCCACGCCAATCGCGGAGTAACCAATGCGGTTCCTGAAATACCTGATTGTCATTGCGCTGCTGGTCGCGGGCGCGCTGTACCTCTACGGCAGTCGGATGCCGCGCGAGCACTCCGTGCGCAGCTCGATCGTGCTCGTCGCCAGCGCGGACACGGTGTTCAAGACCATTCGCAACGTCGGTACGACGCCCACGTGGTGGTCCGACCTGAAGTCGGCCAAGCGCGTGCAAGGCGCGCCGCGGGAGACCTGGGAAGAGGATATGGGCGTGGCCGGCGTCCTCCAGATCGAGGTCACGCGCGTGGTCCCGGGGCGGCGCATCGTGCACACCATCCTCGACGACGGCACGCAGGGCTGGGGCGGCACGTGGACGATCGACGTCGCCGAGACGCCGGCCGGCACCGAGGTGAGCATCATCGAGGAGGGTTATGTGGACTCGCCCTTCTTCCGCATCGTGATGAACCTGATGGGGCAGCACAGCACCATCGAGAGCTACCTGCGCTCGCTCGGCGCGCACTACGGCGAGATGGTGACGCCGCGTCGTGACTGAGGACTTGGTTGCAGCGTTCCTGACGCACTTGGAGAAGGAGCGAGACGTCTCGCCCAACACGGTGGTCGCGTACGCGCGTGACCTCGCCGATCTCCAGGGATTTCTCCAGACGCACCTTGGCACTGAACAGTTGGACTGGGCCAAGGTGGACCGGCTGGCGATGCGCTCGTGGCTCGCGCACTTGAACCGGCGTGGGCTTGCCAAGCGTTCGGCTGCGCGCGCCCTCTCCGCGGCGCGATCGTTCTTTCGGTTTCTGCATCGCAATGACTTGGTCGAGGCCAACCCCGCACGCGCTGTGGGCAGCCCCAAGCTCGAGAAGTACCTGCCCGGGCATCTCGACCGGCAGCAGGTGGAGACGCTGCTCACGGCCTCCGCGACGCGGGCGCAGGAAGGGAAGTTCGCAGACATTCGCGATCACGCGATCCTCGAGCTGTTCTACTCGGCGGGGCTGCGCATCAGCGAGCTGCGGGGCATCGATCGCCGCGACCTCGACCTGCTCGCCGGCAGCGTGAAGGTGCGCGGCAAGGGTCGCAAGGAACGCATCGTGCCCGTGGGCACGCCCGCGCAGCGCGCGCTGCGTGAGTACGAGCGCGCGCGCGACCAGTTGCTGGCGAAGGTCGGCGCCAAGGGGGACCGCAGCGCGTTCTTCCTGAGTCAGCGCGGGCAGCGGATGAGCCAGAAGGGCCTGCACAACGCCGTGACGGGCTGGCTCAAGCAGGTGGACGAGGGGCAGGGACTGAGCGCGCACTCGCTGCGGCACACGTTCGCGACGCATCTGTTGGACGGCGGTGCAGACCTGCGAGCGGTTCAGGAGCTGCTGGGGCACGCGTCGGTGTCCACGACGCAGATCTACACGCACACGAGTGTGGAGCGGCTCAAGCAGGTGTATCGCGGGGCGCATCCGCGGGCCTGACCCCGGCCGCTCGGCCGCAGGGGCTTGACGGCTGAGTACGACAGGTGTAGTTCTACAGGTGTAGTTTAAACCTGGAGACGCCTGTGCCCGAGCCGCTCGAGCTGACCGAACTGCAGATCGCCATCCTCCGCATTCTCTGGAAGCGAGGCGAGGCGACCGTCCTCGACGTGTGGGAGGAGATTCACCGCGAGCGCGGTCTCGCGCAGACCACCGTCGCCACTCTGCTCTCGCGGCTCGAGAAGCGCGGCGTCGTCTCGCGCACCCAAGTTCAGCGCCAGTTCACGTATCGCGCGTCGGTCACGGAAGCCGATGTGCGGGCCTCGATGCTGGGCGGTCTCACCGAACAATTGTTCGACGGGGATGTGACCGCGCTGGTGAACCACCTCCTCACCTCGCGCGACATCGCACCGGGCGACCTGCAGCGGCTGCGCGCGGCGATCGCCGACGCGGAGTCCAGCGCGTCGCGCGACGGAGGGACCGAGTGATGACCGCTGCCATCGCAATGCACGTGGGCGCCTGGTTGCTTACCTACGCCCTGCACTCCACGCTCCTTCTTGGCGCGGCGTGGGCGATCACGCGCGCGCCTCGTGTGGAGCACGGCGTGCGCGAGATCGTCTGGAAGGTCGCGCTGGTCGGCGGGCTGGTGACGGCGACACTGCAGGGCGCGCTCGCGTGGCGGCCGGCGGGCAGCGTCTCGCTCGCACCGAGACAAGTCGTCGAAGTCACGACCACTGCGTCGCTCGCCTCAACGCCTGAGCTCGGGCACGAGGCGGCGCTCGCGCCGCACGACGAGCCGGATGCACCGGCGTCCTCGCCGGCAACCGCAGACGGGAGCGGCTTCGCGGCGCCATCGTCGGATGTCACCCTTCGCTGGCTCGCGTGGCTGTGGTTGGCGCTGGCGGTACCGCTCGTGCTCGTGTTCGTGGGGCGGCGCCTGGTGCTCACCGGACGCATCGGTGACCGTCGCGCGGTGGATGACCGCGCCGTGCTCTCGGTGCTCGACGCCCTCCGCGCGAGCGGCGAGGTGTCCGCGCCGATCCACCTGACTGCCTCGCAGGCGATTTCGTCGCCGGTGGCGCTCGGTGCGTCCGAGATCTGCCTGCCCGCCACGGCGCTCCACGATCTCGACACCGAGCAGCTGCGCGCGATGCTCGCCCACGAGCTTGCGCACCTCGTGCGGCGCGATCCAACCTGGCTGGTCATCGCCTGCGTCGTGGAGCGCGCCTTGTTCTTCCAGCCGCTCAACCGCCTTGCCCAGCGCGAGATCCTGCTCTCGGCGGAGTATCTCGCCGACGAGTGGGCGGCGCGCCGCGCGGGCGGCATTCCGCTCGCCAAGGCGCTCGTGAAGGTCGCCGAATGGATTCAGGCCTCGCCGCTCGGCGTGCCGGTCGCCGGCTTCGCCGAAGAGCGCTCCCAATTGTCCGTGCGTGTCACGCGCCTGCTCGACCGAGCAGCGTGGGCCGCGCCCAAGTCTCGATGGAGAGTCGCGATGCTCGCAGTGACCGTGGTAGCGGTGATGGCAGTGGTCGTGCCCGGTATCTCGGCGGCGGCGATCGAGAGCGAGCCTAGCGCGGTCGGCGCGCCGGCAGCGGCCGATGCGCCGGGTGTCGCCGGGTGGCGCGACACGTCCATCGTGACGGCGCTGATTGAGCGTCTGCGCGATGAGGACGCCGAGGTGCGTCGGGCGACCGCGGACGCACTCGGGCGCGTGCTGGATCAACGCGCGATCGCCCCGTTGGTGGTCGCGTTGCGCGACGACGACGAGGAAGTGCGTCTGGCCGCGCTTCACGCGCTCAGTCACTTCGAGCGCGGCGTGCCGGCGCCGCCGATTCGTGCGCTCCTGGCCTCGCCGATCGCCGATGTGCGTGCGACCGCCGTGCAGATGCTCGGCGAGATGCGCGATCGCGCCTCGCTGCCGGACATCACGCGGCTGGTAGTGGATGCGGACGAGGATGTGCGCTCAGCGGCGCTCGAGGCGCTGGACGAGATGAACGCGCCGATCTCGGAGGGACTCGTGAGTCGCGTGCTCGAGGATCGATCGCCGGACCTGCGGCAGCGCGGACTCAGTATCGCGGGCGAGCGGCGAATGGAAACGCTGGTGCCACTGGTGATCTCGATGCTGGAGGATCCCTCGGCGGACGTGCGCGAGCAGGCGGCGGAAGCGCTGACGGAGATCAAGTCCGAGGCGGCGCACCGCGCCCTGCGCAACGCGATCACGCACCGTGATGCACGCGTGCGGCGAATCGCCGTGAGTTACCTCGGCGACGAGATCGACCGATGAACCGCGCCCTCATTGCCAGCGTCGCGACGCTCCTGTTGGGTGGGGGCATCGCCCTCGCGTCCACTGCCGCCACGCCCGATGTGGTGGAGCTGGATCGCGAGCCCGGTCCCGACTCGGCGCGCGTCGCGACGTTTCTCGCCGCCGTCGCCGCGACCGACCCGGTGGTCTGTGAAGTCGTGGCGGATCAGTTGGGCAACTCGTGGTTCGGTGGTGACGGGCGGGTGATCGGGCGCTTCGCCGATGCGCGCGCGCAGGCGGCGGCCGCGAAGGACACGGTGACGCGCCGCGTGACGGCGCCGAACGTGGTGCGCCTGCTGAGCGGGCGTCTCGACGACGCGAACCCCTGCGTGCGTCTGGTCGCCGCGAAGATGCTGGGGAATAGCACGGCCGGCGACGCGGAGTTCGAGCGACTGCTGGACGCGGAGAGCCCGCGGGTGCGCGAGGCCACGCTCCGCGCGCTCGGCGTGCGCGAACGCCCGTCGCTTCGGCGGGCGATCACGCGGCAGGTGGATGCCTCCGAGCCGGCAGTGGCGGTGATGGCGGTATACGCACTCGGGCATCTCGAGGATCGTGCGTCCGTGCCGCGCCTGCGCCGCGAGCTGAGCGCCACGCGCAGTGCGATGCGAATGACCGCTGCGTGGGCGCTCGGGATGATCGAAGACCCGGCGGTCGCGCCGGACCTGGAGCAACTCGCGCGCACCGATGCCGACCGTGGGGTGCGCCTCGTCGCGATTGACGCGCTCGGAGACATTGAAGCCGAGCGTTCGTACCCGGTGTTGGTCGGGCTGCTCGACGAGCGCGACCTTGAGCTGGCGACGGCTGCGGCCGAGGCGCTGATCTCGATCGACGGGCCGGCGGTGGCGCCCGAGGGCCTGCTGCGCGCGGCGCGCGCCGAGCACCGTCCGCTGCGGCTGGCGGCATTGCGGTCGCTGGCCGAGATCGAGGACCCGGCGGTGATTCCACTCCTACTCGCCAACGTCGAGGACGCGGATCCGCACGTGCGGACGGAGATGATCGAGGCGCTGGGCGAGCTCAAGGCGGAGGCGGCGCTGCCGGCGCTACGACGCGCGTTGAGGGACCCGGTTGCGGAGGTGAGGCGCGCGGCGGTGGAGGCGTTGGCGGAGATTGTGGAGGGTTAGAGCAGTCTCCCGGCGCGCACGCATTTTATCGATAAATTTAGCATAGTTGTCGATATATATTGCACCTGTCGATATTTGTCGATATAATGTCGATAAATAATCGGGGCGCAACCTGTCCGGAACGCACCAATCCGTTCGACGACATCTCCAGCTCATTCGCGGACTCCTAGCCGAGCATCCAGAAGGGCTGTCTGTCGGAAGGCTCGCAGAACTCCTGCGTGAGCGTCACGGGCTCGATATCGAACCCTACGCGGTCGCGTATCGGCTGCGTGCGATGCCGCCGTCAGAGCTCCGCCGCATCGGGCGCGGGAAGGGACGAAAATATGCGCTCCTGGCCGCGCCGGGTGCCGCGAGCCTCCCCAGCCCGCCGGTGCACCTGCCCGAGATGGACGCCGAGTTGGTCCGCGCGCTCATCCGGCAACCGCGTGATGCCCGGCCGTACGTGACCTACGAGCCCGAGTGGCTCTTCGCATACCGGCCTGGCGAAACCTTCTATCTGCCGTCCGAAGTCCGCGAGCATCTCGCCGCCATCGGTCGTAGCCCGACACCGGCACGGCCCGCCGGTACCTTTGCTCGGGACATCATCGAGCGCCTGCTGATCGATCTCTCGTGGGCGTCGAGCCGACTGGAAGGCAACACCTACGACCGCCTGGACACCAAGAACCTGCTGGAGTTCGGGCAGCGCGCCGAGGGGAAGGATCTCCGAGAGGCGCAGATGCTGCTCAATCACAAGGCCGCCATCGAATTGCTCGTGGAGCAGGGTGCCGAGCTCGAGGTGAGTGAGCACCTGCTGCGTAGCCTGCACGCCGCGCTCGCAGAGAATCTCCTGCCGAACAAGAGCGACGAGGGACGCCTGCGGCGACGCGAAGTGACCATTCAGAACTCGAAGTACGTGCCTACCGCCGTGCCGCAAGTCATCGAGCAGTGTTTTGGGCGCATCGCGACGACAGCGCGAGCTATCTTGGACCCGTTCGAGCAGGCGTTCTTCCTGATGGTCCACCTCCCCTACCTGCAGCCGTTCGTGGACGTCAACAAGCGCACGTCGCGATTGGCGGCCAACATTCCGTTCATCGCCGGCAACCTCTGTCCGCTGACGTTCGTTGATGTGCCAGAGCAGGACTACATCGACGGGACACTCGCCGTCTATGAGTTCAAGCGCATCGAGCTCCTGCGCGCGGTGTTCGTCCAGGCGTACGAGAAGTCCTGTGAGCTGTATGCGGTTGTGCGCGAATCCGTCACCGAACCAGACCCGCTGCGCCTCAAGTATCGCGACGCACTTGGTGATGCGATCACGGAAGCCGTCCGCAGTGGTCTTCCGCCGAGGCGAGACTGGGCGTTGCAGTGGGCGTCGGCCAAGGACATTCCCGAGCCTGATCGCGCGGCCTTCGCTGAGCTGCTCCTGTCGCTACTGCTCGACCTGAACGAGGCGTCAGCCGCCAGATATCGGCTCCGGCCGAGCGAGTTCGCCGACTGGCGCGCGAAGTTCCGGCCGACCTGAGCGGCCACGACGCAGGGCCGTCCGCGGGGAGCCTTATATTTCCCCTATGGCACTCCCGACATTCCACGCCACCACCATCCTCGCCGTCCGCCGCGACGGCAAGGTGGCCATCGGTGGCGACGGCCAGGTCTCCGTGGGCGACACGGTGATGAAGTCCGGCGCCGTGAAGGTGCGCCCGCTGAAGGGCGGCCGCGTGCTCGCCGGCTTTGCCGGGGCCGCCGCCGACGCGTTCACGCTCTTTGAAAAGTTCGAGGAGAAGCTCGAGCGGCATCCGGGCAACCTGCCCAAGGCCGCCGTCGAGCTCGCCAAGGAATGGCGCGCCGACCGCGTGCTGCGCCGCCTCGAGGCGCTGCTCATTGTCGTGGATCGCGACCACGGCTTCGTCATCTCCGGCAACGGCGAGCTGATCGAGCCGGACGACGGCATCCTCGCCATCGGCTCGGGTGGCACGTACGCGCTCGCCGCGGCGCGCGCGATGGTGCGCGAGACCGCGCTGCCGCCCGTGGATATCGTGCGGCGCGCCCTCACCATCGCCGGTGAGATCTGCGTGTACACGAACACCAACATCACCGTCGTCGAGCCGACTGCCTGACGATGGCCAGTCCCCGCACGGAACAGGCGCTCGCGCGCCTCGCTGACCTTACGCCGCGGAAGATCGTCTCCGAGCTCGATCGCTACATCGTCGGGCAGGCGGAGGCCAAGAAGGCCGTGGCCATCGCCCTGCGCAACCGCTGGCGCCGCCAGCGCGCGCCCGAGGGCATCCGCGAGGAGATCTCGCCCAACAACATCATCCTCATCGGGCCCACGGGCGTGGGCAAGACGGAGATCGCACGCCGGCTCGCGAAGCTCTCTGGTGCACCGTTCGTGAAGGTGGAGGCCTCGAAGTTCACCGAGGTGGGCTACGTCGGTCGCGACGTCGAGGGAATGGTGCGCGACCTCGTGGACAGCGCCATCGAGATGGTGCGCAGCGAACGCGAGCAGGAGGTCGAGGATCTCGCGAACGACCGCGTGGACGATCGCCTGCTGGACCTGCTCCTGCCGCCGCCCACTCCCTCCAAGGATCAGCCGGCCGGCGAGGCCGAGCGGGTCTTCGTCGCCTCAGCGCAGGGTGGCGTGCAGCAGGAGCAGCAGATCGCGCAGGAGCGGCATCAGCGCACGCGCGAGAAGCTCAAGCAGTTGCTCAAGGACGGTCAGCTCGAGCAGCGCGAGGTGGAAGTCGAGGTGACGCAGGCGCCGCCGGCAATGGATGCGATGAGCCAGCCCGGCGCGCCGGAGGGAATGCAGAACTTCACCGAAATGCTCGCCGATCTGCTGCCCAAGCGCACCAAGAAGCGCAGCGTCAAGGTCAGCGAGGCGCGTCGCATCCTGCTCGACCAGGAGTTCGACAAGCTCATTGACCTGGATGACGTCGTCGTGGATGCGCTGGAGCGCGTGGAGACGATGGGCATCATCTTCCTCGACGAGATCGACAAGATCGCGGGCGGCAAGGGCGACTTCGGCGGGCCGGATGTCTCGCGCGAAGGCGTGCAGCGCGATTTGCTGCCGATCGTCGAGGGCTCCAACGTGCAGACGCGGCACGGGATGGTGAAGACGGACCACG
>CAYPYY010000111.1:0-8476 GCA_964414995.1 uncultured Gemmatimonas sp. | reverse complement strand
ACGATGACGTGCAGCGTGCCGCCCACGCGGTACGCGCGCAGCCGCGAGAGGTTGAACGTCTCGGGCACGATGCCTTCGCCCGGGAACGCGGCGTCACCGTGAATGCAGATCGGCACCACGCGCGACTCGTCGCGCGCGCTGCGGTCGGCGGTGTCGCGCTGCAGCGCGCGCGCCGTGCCCGTCAGCACCGGATTGACGATCTCGAGATGGCTGGGGTTCGGCACCAGCGTCATCCGCACGTCGCGGCCGTTCACCGACTTCACGTTGTCGAAGCCCAGATGGTACTTCACGTCGCCGGTCGAGGCATCCGCCAGGTGCCCGAACTTGCCCTGGAACTCGCCAAGGATCACCGACAGCGGCTTGCCCATCACGTGCCCGAGCACGGAGATGCGTCCGCGGTGGGCCATCGAGATGGCGATGTGCTGCGCGCCGAGCTTGGCCGACTCCGCCACCGCGGTGTCGAGCATCGGGATCAGCGCATCCGTGCCCTCGACGGAGAAACGCTTGTAGCCAACGAACGTGCGGCCGAGGAAGCGCTCGAAGCCGTCCACCTCGGTGAGTCGGCGCAGCATCGCCTTCTTCTCATCGGCCGTCAGCGGTGCGGTGAGCTGCTCCTGCGTGAAGAGCTGACGGAACCACATCCGCTCGTCCTCGGAGCCGAGGTGCCCGACCTCGACCGCGAGATTGCGGGTGTACCGCTTCTTGAGGCGCTCGGCCACGTCCCGCGCCGTGGCCAGGTGCGGAAACCCGATTGCGGCACCGGAGACGAGCTCGAGCTGCTCCTCGGTGATGCCGTGCATCTCAGGCGTGAGCTCCGGCGCGCCCGGCGGCGGCGACCCGAGCGGATCGAGCTGCACCGCGAGGTGTCCGTAGGCGCGAATCGCCGAGGTGTAGCGCGCGGCGCCTGCGACAATGCGGGCGTACTCGTCGTCACCGCCCCCCGCGCGGCGGCCCATCGCCTCCTCGGCGAAGCGGAAGAACTGGCGCCACGACTCCTCGACCGACGACGGATCCTGGCGGTAGCGCTCGAACTGTTCGGCAGCGTAGGCGTCGTTGAAGACGCTCGCGATTGGCTCAGGGGCAGACATACTCGGAATCTAACGATTTTCCCAGTGGATTCGGAGGGCCGATGCAGCGCCTTCCCCACTCCGGAATCTCGGTCCGGACCGTTGCGGTGTTCACGAATTCGGGCGAGCATCGTTATTTGGTGCCCACGGCTACTTCGTATGGAACGGCGCTCGGAGTTCACGCCACACACGTTCAGCCGGACGCCTATTTATTCCTCTGGCTCAACGGAACGTGATCGAACGCGCCGATGCGGGTCTACTTTCAAGTTGGAGACTGGCGAAGAGTGAGACCGTCGAAGCTGAGTATAGCGCTGGCGCTCGTTCTGCTTCCCGCGAACCTGCCCGCACAGTCCGACTCTGCTCACACCAAGAGCGGCTCGCCCGCTGTCCGTGTGATGCTTCAACTGCGGGCCGAAGGCGTAAGCGGCGAAGCGCTATTCGTGCTCCGCGGCTTTCGAGAAAGCTGGACACGGCCGGAGCAGGACGAACTGGCCGACTCGCTTGCAGCCTTCGTCATTGCGTGGACTGAAGGCGACGGATGGAAGCGACTCGAGGCTGCCTACGGCGCACTCAGCCTATCGACCCGCGCTGAGGGTTACGGTAGGCCATACCCCGGGGCGGGCAGTCGATTGCGGCGAATCGCCGAGAGCGGAGTCCCCCATTCTCTCGGCAGCGCAATCAACACGATTGTCACTCTTCCGGACCAATCCGAAGCTGTGCAGATCGTGCGGGAGCTCGCACGCTTTCCTGGCCCAGCGGCGGAGGTTGCCGTGCAGAAGCTCGAGGTTGCTCTCGGTACGGCCGGACTCGACGCGCTGAGGCAGCTCTATCTCGAAGGCTCAGCGGGTACAGCGCGCGCCCGCTCCGGCGTCGCTAGCGCTGCCCGAAGGCGCGGGTGGGTCAACGACCGCGAGCCCCCAGCGCGACCTCCGCTATGACTTGCAGGGGTGGGGTGCAACCGGTAAGCCGTGTTGCGACGCCCGGCTGGGTCCCCCGAATCCCTGCCCCCGAAATCAGCCCAGCGACGCCAGCCGATCGTGGAAGATCAGCGCACTCTGCGGCCGCGCCGCCGGGTCCTTGGACAGCAACTCGGCGATGAGCTGGTCGAGGGCGGGCGGCACGTCGGCGTTGAGTGTCCGTACGCGAGGCGGCGTGTCCTCAAGCAACTGCGCAACCAACTGGTACGGCGTGTCAGCCTGGATCGGCGGCCGGCCGACGAGGCATTCGAACAGCACGCAGCCCGCGGCGTACAGGTCGGCCCGCGCGTCCACCGCGCCTCCGGTCACCTGTTCGGGCGCCATATACTCGGGCGTCCCAACAATCGCGCCCTGCTGTGTCACGCCGCTCTCCTGGGGACGCTCGGCCAGTCGCGCGATGCCGAAGTCCATCACCTTCAGCACGCCATCCGGCTCCACGACCATATTCTGCGGCTTGATGTCGCGGTGGATGATGCCCTGCTCGTGCGCGATCTCGAGCGCACGCGCGAGCTGCTTCCCCACCGACAGCGTCACCGCCAAGGGCAAGCGACCGCGGGCGCGAATGAGCTCCTTGAGCGACGTGCCATCCACATACTCCATCGTGATGAAGTAGGTGCCGCCCTCCTCGCCGATATCGTGCGTGCGCACGACGTTGCGGTGCGAGATACGCCGGGCGAGCCGGATCTCGCTGCGGAAACGCTCGAGGGCAGACGGATCCGAGCGCAGGAAGTCCGCCTTGAGCGTCTTGATGGCAATCACCTCGCCCAGCTCACGGTCCACCGCCTTGAACACGGTGCCCATCCCACCTTGGCCGAGGACTTCCTTGACCTCGTAGCGGTTCGCGAACGTGCTGCCGGGCATCAGGCCGATGCTGGCGATCTGCCGCGCCTGCGTGCCGGTCGGCATCTCGAGCTGCACCGTCCGTGCCTCGCCCACGCTGGCCCCGCCAAGGAAGTTCACGAGCTCCTGCTTCTCGCGTAGATCCTTGAGCAGCGTCGAGAAGGCGGAGGCCAGCGCGCCAATCTCGTCCTTGGAGCTGGCGGTGATGTCCGCCGCGTAATCGCCGTCGGACGCGCGCCGCGCGGCTTCCGCGAGGCGCGTCACGGGCCGCGTGATCCACCGCGCCACCAGCAGAGAGAAGAGCGCCGCGACGATCAGCGCGAGTCCGCCGGTGATGAGCAACGTGCGTTCGAACGCACGGAAGAGCGCGAACTCCGATTCGCGATCGCGGAGCAGCGCAAAGCCGCCCAGCGGCGCCCCGCCCGCCGAGCGAAGCAGGCCCCCGAGGGCCACGTAGCGGGTGTCGCGCACGGTCACGTCGGCACTCATCCCCTGCTCTTCCTTCTGCGCGGCGTCGTGCAGTTGCGCCAGCAGTTCCGGCGTCAGCACCGCACGATCGAGCGTCGTTCCATTGACCCGCGGGCGCTCGTCCGAGTCGAGGGCGTAGAACACGACCTCGAGCTGGTCGAACGCCGCGCGCTTCACGTCCGCCGCGAACGCATCGTCCAGGTAGCGCGCGACCATCAGGGCACCGTAGACCGCGCGGTCCATAATCGGGACCACGGCGATCTGCGAGATCAGTGTGTCGTCGTTGACAGCGAACGCGGTGACAATGTTGCCCTCCAGCGCCCCGCCGATCGCCGGCGAACCGGCCAGCGTGTCCTCGGGGGCCTGGCTGTCGTCGCTCTTGCCGAGCCGGACACCCACCGCGTCGACGATCTGCGCCCAGTCGGCACCCGTCTGCTCGGTCGCGACGATGGCCTGGTCGATGCTCGTGCCGCGATCCCGCTGCACCACGACGTCGCGGAACTTGGAGTTGCCCGCGAAGACCTCGGCGCCCTTCACCAGCGCCTCGGCCCGACCGGCCAACTGCGCGTTCACCGCCTCGCGCGCACTGGCCACCACGCGATCCACCGATGCCGACGCCGCCACGTTCGCCTCGCGCGCCGCAATCGCCAGCGTCGCGACGAGCGCGATCACGACGACGGCCGACGTCCCGAGAAAGATCTTGACGGAGAGGGAGAGACTGCGCGAGGCCACGCGGGACGTGTCGGGGACGGAGGGCTAGTACCGGTCGCGACCGGTGCGGTCGTACTCGCGTCCGAACTTGTTCTTGTGCTGCTCAAAGCGGAAGCCGCGCGCGTCGAGCGCCACGTCAACCGCGCCGCCGGCGGCGGCCACGGTCAGCGACCGCTCGAGCGCCGGTGCCCGCTCGTGCCACACGTGCAGCGTGTAGTCGCCCGGCGGGACGTTCTCGATCGCCCAGCGCCCGTCCGCGCCCGCCAGCGTGAACCACGGCGACGGCACCACCACCACGAAGGCCGTCATCCGCGGATGGATGTTGCAGTAGACCGGAAACGCCCCCGCCCGTCGGAACTGCGCGTCGCGGGATCTTCCCGATGGATACAGCCCGAGGTCGAACACCGCCCCCGGCGTCGTCGAGAAGATGTTGTGGCTGAACGGGTCCTCGTTCGGAAAATCCACGCGGCTGCCCGGCGTCACCACCCGCACCCGGGGCACGAACGTGCGACCGTTCATCGCGATGCTGGCGCGGCCCGCCGTCGTCCGCGCACTCGCGCCCTGCGTCGGCACGAGGTAAATCACGGTGTTGCCGATGTCGGTACTGCGTTCGCCGGGCCGTTCGGTGATGGTCACCCGGCCAGCCACGTTGACCTGCGCGGCCAGCGGCGTGGCGGCAAGCGCGGCCGCAAGAGACAGCCAGCACGTGCGCACGAGGCGCAGCATTAGGTTCGGGGAAGTCACCTGCATCAGTCCAAGGGTACCCATATGCCGAACTCGCGGTCAAGCACAGGCGTCACACTCCTCCTGCTCACGTTGCTCCTCGGCGTGACCCCCGTCACGACCACGGCGCAGAACCCGCAGCAGCAGCGGCGCCTCGACTCGCTGGCCGCGCGCCTCGACGATGCCGAGGCCACCATCGAGATGCTCCGCCAGCAGCTCGCCGCGGAAGCCGAGAGCGGAGTGCGCACCCGCTCCCGAGTGGCCTTCGAGCTCAGTGGCCGCGTCCTGATGAACGTCTTTATGAACTCCAAGGAGACGAACAACGCGGACGTCCCGATGTACCGGAAGCAGGTGCCGGACGGCACGCCCAAGGGCGGAATGGGGATGGCGATCCGCCAGACCACCCTCGGCGGCGCATTCACCGCGCACGACGTGCTCGGCGGCACCTTCACCGGCGACATCGACGTGGACTTCTTCGGCGGCCAGGTGCCGAGCCCCGGTGGGCGCACGTTCCCGCTGATGCGCATTCGCACGGCCCGCGCCATCGTAGCCTGGGAGCGCGCCGAGCTGCTCATTGGTCAGGAGCAACCGCTGGTGGCGAACCTAAATCCGCGTAGCCTCGCGTCGGTGGGCGCGCCGAACTTCTCCTACGCCGGCAATCTCTGGCTCTGGTTGCCCCAGGTCCGGTTCGGTATGCACACCGCCGGCGACGGAATGCGCTACGGCGTGCAGGGCGCGATCCTGGCGCCGACCAGCGCCGACCCCGCTGGCTTCTTTACCACGGGCTTCGACGCCGCCGAGCGCACCAACACGCCGTTCCTCCAGACTCGCGCGCACGTCACCTGGGGCGACAGCGAGAACCCGGCCGAGATCGGTGTCGGCCTGCACTACGGCAGCATCGCCGACAAGAACAACGAGGCGCAGACCAGCAGCGCCGTCACACTCGACTTCCTGGTGCCGCTCGGCGAGCGCTTCGAGGTGCGCGGTGAGGCCTTCAGCGGGCAGGCGTTGGCCGGACTCGGCGGTGGCGGCATCGGCCAGAACTTCGGGATCGACACGCTGACCGTGGTGCGCAGCGTGGGGATGTGGACACAACTGAACTATCGCGTGTCCCCGCGACTGCTCGTCGGCGTCGCCTATGGCTTCGACGACCCAAACGACGACGACCTGCCCACGTTACTGTCGAACGCGACGACGGCGATTCACTCCGAATGGCGACCGGCCGGCCCGCTGGTGCTCGGGCTCGAGTGGCGTAGCACCGCCACGAAGTATGCCGCGAGCAACTACCCGAACTCGCATTTCAACTTCGCGATCGGCTTCGAGTTCTAGCGTCGGCTACGCCGTCGCCACGACCAGCCGCACCGGAATGCCACCGTTGCTGGTCTTGAGCCGCTCGGTGAACCGCAGTCCGGTGTGGCCATCGAGCGCGCGGTCGGCGGAGAGCATCGCCACGTGCCACCCGGCGCAGTGCGTGCGCGCCACCTGGCCGAACCGCGCGTAGAGGTCACGGAGCGGGGCGCGTTCGCCGACGCGGATGCCGTAGGGCGGGTTCGTGATGAGCAGGCCGGGTCCGCCCGTTGCCGTGAGTTCGGAGAGCGCGCGGTGATGCAGCGCGACGTCGTCGCTGACGCCGGCGCGGGCCGCGTTCGCCCGGGCCGCCGCGATGGCGCCCTCGTCGCGGTCGCTGCCGACAATCGCAGCGGCAGCCCGTGCCCGCTCGGCGCTGCGCGCTGCGGCCCGCGCCGCATCCCAGTGTTCGCGCCGCGTCTCCGGCCACTGCTCGGCGACGAATCCGCGGGCGATGCCCGGCGCAATGTTGCGCGCGATCATCGCGGCCTCGATCAGCAACGTCCCCGAACCGCAGAACGGATCGACCAGCGGGCGCGTCGGATCGTAGTCCGCTCCCACGACCATCGCCGCCGCCAGCGTCTCGCGCAGCGGCGCGCGCGCCACCGCCTGGCGATAGCCGCGACGATGCAGCAGCGCGCCTGAGGCGTCAGCACTGATCGTGCAGCGATCGTGATCGAATCGCACGACGAACAACTGCGCGCTCTCCAGCGACGCGCTCGGGCGATCGAGCTCCGGCGGCAACCACGACTCCGCGTCCCCGTCGTCGTCGCCGGACGCATCGGTCGCCACCGCGCCCGGCACCGAGCGCAGAATCGCATCACGCACCCGCTCGGCGATGGCGTCGGAGTGATAGAGCCGCGACTTCCGTGCCGTCACGCGCAGCCGGAACCGTGCCGTCGCGCCAAGCATTCGCGCCCACTCGACCTTGCGTGCCGCACGTTCCAGCTCGTGGAACGCCGTCGCGCGGAAGGTCGCCAACCGCACCACGATGCGTGAGGCGAGCCGCGAGTGGAGGTTAGCGCGCGCGAGTCCGGCCGCGTTGGTCGAGAACCGGACCCCGCCCGGCGAGGATTCGGCGTCGGCAAAGCCCAGCACGCGCAGTTCGCGCTCGATCAGGGGTTCGAGCCCGGGCGCAGCGACGGCCCACGCGTCGTATGCGGGTTCGCGAGTGGCGGTGGCGGGTGTCACCCCGCGCAATCTACGCGGTCGGTGCCGCGGTCACGGCGCGCCGACGCGCCTCGCGCGCACGCCAGCCAAGCAGCGCGAGCAGAATCAGTGCGTAAATCGCCGGCTCGCGGATGTCGAGCTTGACCGCCATCCAGAAGTGCACGATGCCGAGCAGTCCCACGACGTAGATCAACCGATGCAGTTGGCCCCAGCGCTTGCCGAGCCGGCGGATCATTCCCTTGGTGGAGGTCAGCGCCAACGGAAGCATCAGCAGCAGCGCCAGCATTCCGATCGTGATGAACGGCCGCTTCGTGACGTCGGTCCAGACCACGTCCCAGCCGACGAGGTCGTCAATGATCAGTTGCACGTCGAGGATGGCCCACACGGAGAGATGCAGCACGCCGTACGCGAACGTGTACAGCCCCAGCGTGCGACGATGCTTGGCCAGCCAGTTCCATCCGGTCAGGCGTCGCAGCGGCGTCACGGCGAGCGTGGCGAGCAGGAGTCGCAGCGTCCAGGCGCCGTACGCGTGCTCGGCCTCCTTAATGGGATCCGACCCCAAGTAGCGCGTGCCCAGCGCGAAGTCGGAGTAGATGGCCCACGCGAACCACAGCGCGGGCACCGCCGCAAGCAACACGAGCGCCACGCCGAATCCGCGCGGCTGGCGCTCGAGTCCGCCGAGTGGCGTCATCAGTAGTTGCGGCGCAGGTCGAGTCCGGAGTAGAGGGACTGCACCTGGTCCGCATAGCCGTTGAACGGCAGCGTCGGACGGCGCCGGAACTCCCCGATGCGCCGCTCCGTGGCCTGACTCCAGCGCGGATGATCCACCTGCGGATTCACGTTCGCGTAGAACCCGTACTCGCTCGCCGCTGCAATCATCCACGAGGACCGCGGCATCTGCTCCACGAAACGCATCCGCACGATGCTCTTGATGCCCTTGAAGCCGTACTTCCACGGGACCACGAGTCGCAGCGGTGCGCCATTCTGGTTCGGCAGCGTGCGACCGTACACACCCGTAGCCAGCAGCGTGAGCGGATGCCGCGCCTCGTCGAGTCGCAGGCCTTCGATGTACGGCCACTGCAGGATCGGGAGCCGCTGCCCAGGCATCTGTCGCGGGTCCATCAGCGTCGTGAACTCCACGAACTTCGCGGCGGCGGTCGGGCGCGCGCGGTC
>CAYPYY010000110.1:0-8581 GCA_964414995.1 uncultured Gemmatimonas sp. | reverse complement strand
ATCGGCGAACTGGTGGCGAACCTCGTGGAGGACGGCTCAACGCTGCAGATGGGGATCGGCGCGATTCCCGACGCGGTGCTCTCGCGGCTGCATCACCGCCGCGAGCTGGGCGTGCACACGGAGATGTTCTCCGACCGGCTTGTGGACCTGGTGGATTCGGGTGCGGTGACGAACTCGCGCAAATCGTTCGGGCGCGGGCGCATTGTCACCTCGTTCGTGATGGGTTCGCAGCGCGTGTTCGACTTTGTGCACGACAACCCGGGCGTGCAGTTCGAGGGCTGCGACTACACCAACGACACGGGTCGCATCGGGCGGAATCCGAAGGTCGTGGCCATCAACTCCGCGCTGCAGATTGACCTCACGGGCCAAGTGTGCGCGGATTCGATCGGCTCGCGCATCTACTCGGGCATCGGCGGGCAGATGGATTTCATTCGCGGTGCCGCGCGGTCCGAGGGCGGCAAGCCCATCATCGCGCTGCCGGCGACCGCCGCCAAGGGCGCGATCTCGCGCATCGCGCCGGTGCTCGACTCCGGCGCCGGCGTCATCACCACGCGCGGACACGTGCACTGGGTGGTGACGGAGTACGGCGCGGTCAACCTGCACGGACGCTCGGTGCGCGAGCGCACGGAACTGCTGATTGGCATCGCGCACCCCGACTTTCGCGCCGAGTTGCTCAAGGCGGCCCGCCACCCGCACACGGCCTAGCGTGTTCACAGGCATTGATCCCCGAGGCTCGACGCCGCTCTACCTGCAGATTGCGGAGAGCGTGCGGCGCAGTATCGCCAACGGAGAGATCACGCCGGGCGAGACGCTGCCCACGGCCCGGTCGGTGGCAGCGAAGCTGCGCATCAATCCGAGCGCAGTGACGCAGGCGTATCGCGAACTCGCACGCGATGGCCTCGTGGTGGAGGAGGGCGAGGGCAGCCAGGCCGTGGTGCGCGTGGCGCGCACGACGGATCCGCGCGGCACGCAGCCCGGCGTGCGCACGGGACAGATGGCCGCCATCGCGTCACTCGAGCCGGGCGTCACCATCGAGCAACGTTTTCTGATTCGCCGCCGACTCGGCGCTGGCGCGATGGGCGCCGTGTACCTCGCGAAGGATCTCGATCTCGACGAGGACGTCGCACTCAAGGTGTTGCCGCCGCAGACCGTCGGGGATGAGACGGCGGTGCGCCGATTCATCAACGAGATCCGCATCGCGCGGCGCATCTCGCATCGCAACGTGGTGCGCACGCACGACGTGGGGCGATGGGAAGGCGGCTTGTTCCTCACGATGGAGTACGTCGCCGGCCGCTCGCTGCGGCAAGAGCTCGATGCGCGTGGCAAGATGCCGTTGCGCGAAACCGCGAGTGTCCTGTTACAGCTGGCCGACGCGTTGGTCGTGGCGCACGCCGAGGGCGTGGTGCATCGCGACATCAAGCCGCAGAACCTCGTGCTGGATGGCTCGGGCACGCTCAAGGTGCTGGACTTCGGGATCGCCGTGGTTGAGGGGCACAGCGGGCAGCTCACGGAGGCCGGCCTGGTGGTCGGCACGCCGGCGTATATGGCGCCGGAGCAGTTGCTGGGCGAGCGCGTGGGACCGGCGGCGGATCTCTACGCGACCGGTGTGGTGCTGTATGAGTGTGTCTCTGGCACCCTGCCCTACGAGGCCGCGTCGCCGCTCGCGCTGGCCGCGATGATGGTTGAGCGGGGCCCGGCGCCGCTCGCGGAGCGCGACGCGAGCCAGCCGCAGGAAGTCGCTCAACTCGTTGCGGCACTGCTAGATAGGAAGCCAGAACGTCGGCCCACTGCGGGCGATCTGGCCGCGCGACTCCGCGCCCTGGCGTAACTCGCTCGGAAAAACTGCCTCTTGACAAGCGGGGCCGGATAGTCCTAGTGTATCGCCACACCGATACACTTGGCGCACGAGGTCCGCTTTGTTCTCACGCATCGATCCCCGCAGTCCCGTCCCGATCTACGCGCAGGTCGCCGACCGCGTGCGGGTCGCGGTCGCAGCCGGCGAGCTTCGCCCCGGCGACGACCTGCCGTCGGTCCGCGGACTCGCCACGCGGTTGCGCGTGAATCCCGCCACGATCGTGCAGGCCTACCGCGAGCTCGAACGCGAAGGCGTCGTCGAGATGCGGCAAGGCGCGGGCACCTTTGTGGCCGAGGTGCCCGTGGAGACGCGGGCCCGCGAACGCGAGGCCGCCGCGCGCCGACTTGTGCGCCAGATGCTCACCGAGTCCGCGCGACTCGGGCTGTCCCCCACCGATTTGCGACAGGCCCTCACCCTCGAACTGCCGGAGTCCAAGTGACCGTTGACGCCATTCGCATTCGCGACCTCGCGTGGCGCGCAGGCAAGGAGTTCGCGCTCCGCGACCTCTCGATGACCGTGCCCACGGGCGCGATCTACGGATTCCTCGGCCCTAACGGCTCGGGCAAGACGACGACGATCCGCCTGATGCTGGGAATGATGCAGCCCAAGCACGGCTCGATCGACGTGCTCGGCCACGCGATTCCGAAGTTCACGCATCGCGCGCTGGCCAAGATCGGCTACGTGCCGGAGCGGTTGCATCTCTACTCGCGGCTCAGCGTGGACGAGCAGATCCGCTACCATCAGGCGTTCTTCCCGACGTTCGACCTAGCCGAAGCCGATCGCCTGCGCCGCCGCTTTGGGCTGCGGGAGGATCAGAAGATCGGCGGACTCTCAAAGGGCGAGTCCGGCAAGCTGATGATGCTGCTCGCGCTCTCGCAGCAGGCCGAGCTGCTCGTGCTCGACGAGCCCACCGACGGACTGGACCCGGTGATCCGCCGCGAGGTGCTCTCGGCGCTGGTCGAGTACGTGGACGTGAAGCGCGCGACGGTGTTCATCTCGAGCCATCTCGTGCACGAGCAGGAGCGCATCTGCGACTGGGTGGGCGTGCTCGACGGCGGCCGGATGATCGCCGAGCTCCCGATGCAGGAGTTCCGCAGCGGCATCAAGCGGCTGCGGGTGGCGCAGGCGCCGCCGACACGCGACGCGACGCCGTTCACGCTGCTCTCGCGCGAGGAGCTCTCATTGCATCACGAGGACTGGGTGGTCCGCGGCTGGCAGCCCGAGATGCGGGAGTGGTTCCAGCGCTGCGGCGCGGAGTTGCGTGAAGTGCAGGACCTGGATCTTGAGGACTCGTTCGTGGAACTGCTGCGCGGCGCGCGCGGCCCCATCGTGGAGGTGCGCTAATGTTTCCCGTGATCCTGCGATCCACCTGGAGCTGGACGCGGACGGTGGTGCTCGGCCTCGCCGCGCTGACGTTCTTTATGCCGGCGCTCGCGTGGCGGCTCACCGAGGGCTCGGCGCGCGGCAACGCGATGGGGCTGATCAATAGCTTCGCGGTGCTCGGTCCCCTGCTCGGCTTCACGGCGCTGTTCGGCGCGTTCCTGCTCGCCGTGTATCCGTGGACGATCGATGCGGAGACGAAGCACGTGTATGCGCTGTCGCTGCCGGTGGAGTGGCCGCGGTACGTGGGGATGCGCTACCTGGCGGGGGCGCTGACGCTGCTGCTGCCGGCGCTCGCGCTGTATCTCGGGAGTCGGTTCACGGTCGCGTTCATCACCTTGCCTGAGTTGCTGCAAGCGTATCCGGGCGCGCTGGCGATTCGGTTTCTGTTGGCGATGATGGTCTCGTATTCGCTGAGCTTCGCCCTGCAGTACCTGGCGGGCCACAACGCGACGAAGGTGTTGCTGGTGTTCCTGCTGGGCATCGTGCTCGTCGTGTCCGTGTTCGAGATGGCGGGAATGAGCGAGTTCGGTCGGCGCGTGGGCTCATTCCTGTTCGAGTGGCCGGGTCCGCTGGCGATCTTCACGCAGACGTGGGTGCTGATCGATGTCTAAGCGCCCGCGGACGTTTTCACGGACGGCCGCGTTGGCAGCGGCCGCGCTGCTCGGCGTGCTGCCCGTCCTCGTGGGCGCGCAGCAGCGGATGCCGACGCTTGCGCAGTTGGACGCCGACCTGGCTCGCCTCAGCGTGGACGTGAAGGCGGCGCAGAAGCGTCTCGATGCGGCTCGGCGCGCGGCGGTGCTCGCCGTGGACGATTCACTCGTGGTTGAGGGTGTGACGATCCACGTGAGTCGCGCGATGATTGTCGAGGTGGACCGCGCCGCCATCGAGGCCGGGGTGCGCGCTGCGGTGCAGGACCTGCGGAAGCGCGGGGCGTCGGCAGCGCGGCTGCTCGATGGCGACGTGTGGTCGATCGAAGCCTCGGCCGGCGCGCGCGATGCCGTGTGGATGCGTCCTGGCGTCGGCGGACGGCATAGCTGGGGGCTCGCCGTGTCGCACCCGATTCGACCGGAGCAAGTCACGCGCTTCGCGATCCAGCGCGCCGGGCAGCGGGTGAGCGAACTGCATCCGAAGGTGTCGGCGTTCGTCGGCACGGCGTACACGCTGGAGTCGCCGGACCGCATTTATCACGTGGCGCACCGCAACTTCGTCACCAGCAGCTCGAGCGTGGCGCGTCGCTGCGCCGAGGGTGCGCTCGGCGCCTGCGCGACCATTTTTGACGAGCGGCAGCGCGAGCAGTGGTTCGATGTTGCAGACAGCATTCGGCCGGGCCGCGGGCCCGTGCCCAGCAGCGCGCGTGCCTCGCTGCTCACGTACGCGATGGAGCTCGCGCCGGAGCGCGTGATGCAGCAGCTCCTCGATCGCAGCGCCACGGGTGAGACCGGGGTGGCCGTGCTCGCCAGCGCGGCCAGCGTGAGCGAGGACGAGTTGCTGCGCGGCTGGCACGAAAAGCTCACCGGCGCCGGCCGCACGCGCGCGACGCCCGACCTGCGCACCACGCTCAGCTCGCTGTTGTGGGCGGGGCTCTTTCTGATTGTTGCCATTCGCCGGAGGCCGCTATGAAGCGCTGGGCCGTATGGATTGCCGGCGCCGTGGGCGCCCTCGTGCTCGCGCGGGTGGTGTTGCCCAAGCAAAGCGAGATGCGCGAGCGGCGTTGGGAGCCGGCCCCGATCGCAGCGGTCCGCGACACCGTGGACCGTCTGCAGGACTCGATTCGTGCCCTCTCCCTCGTGCGCGATCGCTATTTCGCCCAGTCGGTGGCCGCCCGTCTGCCACGGAGTAGCGCAGGCTTCGTCGCCTCGTCCGACCGGGACGTGCCCGCCGCCGTGCTCGAGCGCTTTGCGAGTATCGCACGCACGCAGCTGGGCAACGTCGACTCGCTCGCGATGCCGGTGCGGCTTCACGCGGTCGCGGATCTGAACCGAGGCGGGAACTACCTGCGGGCGGTCGTACTGCCCGCGAACGCGGGTGAACCCTGCATCGTGGTGCTCGTGCTCGCTGCGCGCGGACAACTGGATCGCGTGCAGCCGCAGCCCCGCGACCGAATGCTGGGCACCTGCGGCTTCTTTGCGCGCTTTGGACCGCCGGGCCCCGGCGTGACGGCGTGGCTGCGGCGCACCGACGGCGTATACGCGCGCGGCGATGTCGCCGAGGCGGAGGTGGTCGAACGTCGCGAGGCGATCGACTACCGCAATGTGCGGGAGAGTCCGCTCGCGGCGTCGTGCGCTGCGCGGCGGCTCGAGAGCTGCGAGCGCTTGTGGGAGAGTGGCGAAAGCTGGGCGGCGCGGCAGATCGACACGACCGCGCTGGCGGCGCCGGTGCGGCACGTGCTACGGATGACACCGTGGAGCACGTACTTCTATCCGGGCACGAACCTCGCCGAGCTGCGTCGGCTGATGGGGGACGCGCGTTTTGCGCTGTTGTGGCAGCACGAGCAGGAGCCGGCGGCGGCGTACGAGGCGCTCGAGGGGCGCTCGATTGGGGAGGTCGCGTACCAGATGCTGATGCAATCGGTGAAGGCGCACGAGCCGGGGCCGCTGCGCGCAGGGCTGCCGCTGGTGCTGGGCTTGGTGGTCGGCGCGGTTGCGGCGCTCTGGGGGATCGCTCGGGCTCCTCGGGAGCGCTCGGAGTAGCCTCCGGCTTTCGGGTCGCTGGCTGCTCGGGTCGCTGGCTGCTCGGGTCGCTGGCTGCTCGGGTCGCGACGCGGCGTCCGGTCGCGGGGACGGGACTCCGGGGCCAACGCCTTAGACGCTGCGAGCCGCCGCAAACTACGCGGCGTCTCTTGCTACGGCGTAGGCCCCTTCGCCCCGCCCCCGCTCCCGTCCGCACTGGGGCTCGCGCAGAGCGACTCGAGGCGCGCAGGAACCGTCGGGCTCGGCCAGCTTGCGCGACCCTCCGCGCGGTCGGCGGCGAGCGCTGCGCGCCGAGCTGGGCACGCGAGCCGGGCACGTGGACGCGCGCGCGGCGCGGTCGGCTCGCGACCTCAGGGACCACACCGTTCCGTGTAAGGAAGGGCGCGACACCGGTCGCGGAGCGAGCCGCGGCGCGTAGCAAGAGACGCCGCGCAGTTCGCGGCGGCTCGCAGCGTGTAAGCGCCTAGGCGAGCGAAGAGACTGGTGTCGTGCCCGCCCGCGCGAGAAAAACCGTGCGAGCGATGCCGAGCCAGGCCTCTGCGCTAGCGCGACGTTGCAAGCTCCGCGCGGAGCTCGGCGCGGAAGCGATGGTAGTCGACTTCGGTTGAATGACGCGGTGCTTTGTCCCAGTCGTAGTGCGGATGCGCCAGTTCGTGGGCGATGCGCGCGCGGAGGTCGCTGGGGCGGCGGTAGCGGCCCTCGATCTCGGCACAGGCGATCCGCGCCTGGTAGTCCGCCAGCGGCCAGATGCAGCCCAAGGGCTGGAAGAGGCCGATGAAGTAGAGATTCGGCACGTCCGGGTGCAGCATCCTGCGGTAGAGAGGGACTTCAGTCGCGTCCTCGAAGTCTACGAACTCCTTCTCGAAGAACGGGAACGTGATCTTGAAGCCCGTGGCCGCGACGACGATGTCGAAGGTGCTCGTGGTGCCATCAGTGAACACCACGTCGTTGCCCTCGAAACGCGCGATGCCCGGGCGCGGCACGATGCGGCCGTGGCGGATCGTGTCGAGCAGGTCGGAGTTGAGCGTGGGATGCTGCGAGAGCACGGGACGCGTGTTCTCCGGCAATCCGAGCTTGGCGTAGGAACCCTGCAAAGTGCGCAGCAGCCACGTGAGGCCGATCTGCCGGAGGCGCCTGGGGAGGACGTGCTGCCTCGCAGCAATCACGTCGGCGGGCAATCCAAAGAGGTACTTGGGCACGAACCACTGCGGCGAGCGCATCGAGAGATGCACCGTGCGCGCCACGCGCGACGTCTCGACGGCCACGTCGCAGGCGGAGTTTCCGGCCCCGATGACGAGCACGCGTTGGTCGCGCCAACTGTCGTCGGCGCGCTTGAAGTCGTGCGAGTGCAGATAGCGTCCCGCGAAGCTACCGGCAATCGTCGGCCAGCGCGGATTCCAGTGATGGCCGTTGGCGACCATCAAGTGAGTGAACGTGTGCTCCTGGACGCCGTCGGGCCCGCGCACGGTGATGCGCCAGGTCCCGTCGGCCGCGCGCACCGCGCGTTCGACCGTGTGGTGGAATCGTATCTGCTCGAGCACGCCGAAGTGGCGCGCGTAGGCTTCGAAGTACGCCTGCACCTGCCGATGACTGGGATAGTCGGGATAGTCGGCCGGCATCGGGAAGTCCTCGTAGGCCGAGAGCGACTTGGACGAGATGATGTGCGTGTTCTCGTAGACGCTCGAGTGGCCGGTGGCATCGTTGAAGACCCAGTTGCCGCCGACCTTGTCGCTCTTCTCGAAGAGCGTGAACGGAATGCCGCGCGCCGCGCAGTTCTTGGCGGCGGTGAGGCCCGAGGGGCCGGCTCCGATAACGCAGACGTGCATCACGAGAAGCTACACACCCTTGACCGCAGCCGCGCGTTCGCGCGAGTTTCCGCCGTGATGCCGAACGTGTTGCGAACGGATCTGGCGCTTTCCGCTGAGCGCACATCGCCTCGTGGAGGCGCGCGCGCGAGGGGCACGCTCGTGGCGATTGCCTGGCTCGCTTCGGCGTGCGCCGGCGGCGCGGCCGGCGCGACGGCGGGCGCAGCCCCAGACGCGAGCGCCAGCGTGGCCACCGCCGCGGATACGGGGCGGATCTACCTCGAGACCGAGGTGAATCGCGTGGCCGTCGCGCGCTTCGGCCAGGATGCCGTGAAGTATCCGCAGATCCTGCGTGACCAGGGCTTCACGGGGCGCGTGGTCGCGGAGTTTGTGGTGAACGCGCGCGGCAAGATCGAGGTCGAGACCTTCGTGGTGGTCTCAAGCACGCACGTGGAGTTCACGAACGCAGTGCGGGAGGCGCTGTACGACTTGCAGTATATGGCGGCGCGCGTGGACGGGCGGCCGGTGCGGATGCGCACGCGGCAGGCGTTCGACTTCAAGCTGAGCGAGTACGAGGGGCGTCGGCGGCCGGAGTAGGACGCGGCGGGATCGCGGGGTCACACGGCCGCGTCTCGCGCACAATGAATGCACCCCTGCAACGCCAAAGCCCCTCGCGCCGTGGCGCGAGGGGCTTCGTGTATGAGAGCCACAGGTGGGAATTGAACCCACGACCGCTCGATTACGAATCGAGTGCTCTACCCCTGAGCTACTGTGGCGGGGAAGAGGACCTGCAATGCCCTGGCGCGGACTCGAACCGCGACGCCTTGCGGCACCACCCCCTCAAGATG
>CAYPYY010000109.1:5674-8623 GCA_964414995.1 uncultured Gemmatimonas sp. | reverse complement strand
GACATCCATCAGCACCCGGAACTCTCCTTCCAGGAAACGCGCACCGCCGCCCTCGTCGCCGCGCACCTGCGCTCACTCGGCCTCGAAGTCCAGGAAGGCGTCGGCCGCACCGGCGTCGTCGGCATCCTGCGCGGCGGACGCCCTGGCCCGGTCGTCGCGCTGCGCGCCGATATGGACGGCCTGCCCGTCACGGAACAGGTGGACCTGCCGTTCCGCAGCCGCGCCACCGCGACCTGGCAGGGCCAGACCGTCGGCGTGATGCACGCCTGTGGTCACGACAATCACGTCGCCATCCTGATGGGCGCCGCAGAAGTGCTCAGCGGAATGAAGGCGCAGCTCCCGGGCACCATCAAGTTCGTCTTCCAGCCCGCCGAAGAAGGACTCGGCGGCGCCCGCGCGATGATCGAGGACGGCGTGAATGCGAATCCGCGCCCCGACGCCTGGTTCGGCCTCCACGTCTGGCCCACGCGCGTCGGCAGCATCGGCGTGCGCGCCGGGCCCGAGATGGCCGCCGCCGGAAACTTCACCATCATCGTGAAGGGCCGGCAGACCCACGGCTCGCAGCCGTGGTCGGGCGTCGATCCGATTGTCGTCTCGTCGCAGATCGTACTCGGCCTTCAGACTATCGTCAGCCGGCAGATCAATCTCGCGTACCTGCCCGCCGTGCTCACCGTCGGCCAGATCCAGGGCGGCAACCGCAGCAACATCATCCCAGACTCGGTCGTGATGGTCGGCACGCTGCGCACCTTTGACGACGCGATGCGCGCCGACATCGCGCGACGCATCGAGCGCACCGCCAAGGACATTGCGAGTGCCGCGGGTGCCACGGCGCACGTCGTGGTGGATCCGGGTGGTCTCGTGCTCGCCAACGACACCACGCTCACGAACCGAATGATCCCGGTGCTGCAGCGCAGCGCCGGCGCCGGCGGCTTCAGTCTGATGAACCCGATTATGGGTTCCGAGGATTTCCCGGAGTTCACGCGCGACATCCCCGGCGTGTTCTTCTTCCTCGGCGTCACGCCGATGGACCGCGACCTGGCGACGGTGCCCGCCAACCACTCACCGCTCTTCTTCGCGGACGAGGGCGCGCTCGAGACCGGCGTGCGGGCGATGGCCAACCTCGCGGTCGAGTACCTGCGCGGCGGCAAGTAAGCACCACCAATGCGATTCCGCGTCCTCGTCACCGACGGGATTGATCGGGAGGGCATCGCGCTACTCCGGACGGAGTCGCGCCTCGAAGTGGACGAGGCTCCGACGCTGCCGCCCGCCGAGCTGCTCGCGCGCATCGGTGACTACGACGCCATCGTCGTGCGCTCGGCGACGAAGGTCACGCGCGCGGTGCTCGAGGCGGGCACGCGGCTGCGCGTAGTCGGCCGCGCTGGCGTAGGCATCGACAACGTGGACCTCGGCGCCGCCACCGAACTCGGCATCGCGGTCATCAATGCGCCGAGCGGCAACACAATTGCCGTGGCTGAGCTGTGGTTTGGCCTCGTGCTCGGACTGCTGCGGCACATTCCCGCCGCGCACGCGGCAATGCAGGCAGGCAAGTGGGAGCGCACCGGAATGCTCGGCGGCGAGCTCCACGGTCGCACGCTGGGCATCATCGGCATCGGACGCATCGGCGGCGAGGTGGCCTTGCGGGCGCGCGCCTTCGGGATGCGCCTCCTCGCCTTCGACCCGTATGCCTCGCGCGACCGCTTCCAGGCGCTCGGCGTGGTGCGCTACGAATCCGTAGACGAGCTCTGCGCCGAATCCGACGTGCTCACGGTGCATATGCCGCTCACGGACGAGACGCGGGGGATGATCGGCGCCGCGCAGTTCGCCCGCTGTAAGCCCGGCGCGATCGTCGTGAACTGTGCGCGCGGCGGCATCGTGGACGACGCGGCGCTCAAGGAGGCGCTGATCCGTGGTCCGGTCGGCGGCGCGGCGCTCGATGTCTACGGCACCGAGCCGCTCACCGGCGACCATATGTGGCGCGGGGTACCCAACGTGATTCTCACCCCGCACGTCGGTGCCTCGACCGCCGAGGCCCAGCGCAACGTCGCGGTGGACGCCTGCGCGGTCGTGCGAGACGCGCTCGTGCACGGCGATCTGAGCCGCTCGCTGAACGTCACGATGCCCGCGGGTGATTGGGCTGCACTCCAGCCGGCACTCTCGATTGCCCGCCGGTGCGCCGCCGTCGCGCGCGCCTTGCTCGCAGACGCGGGACATCGCGCCACGACGGGCATCGTGCTGCGTTACGGCGCGGACCTGGAGTCGGCGGCTGCCTCGTTGCTCAACGCCGCCGCGCTCGGGGCGCTCGAGGGCACGGCCGACGCGGGGCGGCTCAATATCGTGTCGGCGCGTTCGATCGCAGCGGGGCGGGGCATCACGCTCGGGAGCGGTGGATCTGCACTCCCGCATCCGCGGGCCATCGAGATCGAGCTTGCGGCCAACGGCACCAGGCAGCGCGTGGCAGGGGTCGCGCCACGGGATGCAGCCCCTCGTCTCACTGGCGTCGGCGAGTTTCGCGTGGACGTCGTGCCGCGCCACACGCTGCTCGTGCTCACCAACCGCGACGTGCCCGGCGTGATCGGGCGCGTCGGCACCGTGCTCGGCACGGCGGGCGTGAACATCGCGGAGTACCATCAAGCGCGGCTGGCGGTCGGCGGTCAGGCGTTGGCCGTGATCGCAACAGACGGCGAGGTCGAGGCCTCGCTGCGAGAGGCCCTGCTCGCGATTCCGGACGTGGAGTCGGCGTCGCTCGTGCGCTTCGCCGACGGGCTCTGATGCGCGCTCCGCGAGGCGGCGACGCGCCGGGCCCGCGGTTTCGCACCGTCGTCTTCGACGTGGACTCCACGCTCTCCGGAATCGAGGGCGTGGACTGGCTGGCGTCGCAATGCGCTCCGCAGGCGGCCCACGAGGTGGCCCGACTTACCGACCTCTCGATGGCGGGCGCGATCGCGGTGC
>CAYPYY010000109.1:4421-5574 GCA_964414995.1 uncultured Gemmatimonas sp. | reverse complement strand
GACGCGGCAATGCGCGAGGTCGCCGACGGCTTCTGCGCATTCACCGGTTGGGTGAGCCGCGCAAACGTCATCGCCGCGGCAGACTACACCGCGGTGACGATGGCCGAGGTCGAGGCGCTGGTCCTCGGATAATCAGGGCATCGAGTCGCGCCGAGCCTTGAGTCGCGCGTTCTGCGGGAACGCGGCGATTGCGGCATCGAGCGCGGCCTTGGCGCTGTCGGGCTGCTGCAGCGCGAGGAAGATGTCGGCGCGCAGGCCAGCGCGTCGCGACCCGTTGCGGGCGTCGTCCGGCGCGAACGTGAGGGAATCAACGAGCGCCAGCGCGGCCGTCGGATTCTCGCGGTCGCGGAGCAGGCTCTCCACGCGCAGGAAGTGGACCGTGGTGTCGGTGGGCGCACGGCGTGCCATCTCCTCGATCAAGCGCGCCGCGTCTTCCTTGCGTCCCGCTTTGCGATCCTCGAGGGATTGCGTGTAAAGCCCCGCGATCAACAGGCGCTGGATGTCGGCGGGCTCGCCACTGCGGAGCCCCGGGCCCCCCGCGTAGTTGTAGACCAACTGGCCACCGAGGTCGGCCGTGCGGTACAGCGTGGTGAGCCCAAACAGTCCGACCAGCGCCGAGGCGATCCGCACGTAGCGCTGATACGCCGCCGTCTTCGCGCTCAGCAGCATTCCCAGCGCGATGAGCTCGAGAATCACGACGCCAACGAAGATGTCGTGCACGTACTCGGCCGCCGTCTCGTGCTCAACCACCGCCGCTCGTACTCCAGGAATGCGCTCAATGGGCCCGTGCGCATCGTGTCCCGACTCGACCGCAACCAACATCGCGACCGTCCCAACGAGCAGCAGCGTCAGCGCAGCGCCATCGGCGAACTTGGGGCGCCCGAACAGGCTGAGCACGCGGAAGCCAACGCCGGCGAACAGCAGGGCAATGGCAAAGTGAACGGCCTGCGGATGCAACTGCGCGAACTCGGACACAAGCGCTCCGGGGAGAGGTGGTCAGGAAATGTACGCGGTCCCGGCGCCAGAACGGGTCGTCACAACGCTGACACCCGCGCCGCACCTAGTCGTAGGTTGCTTCACACCCCAACCGGAGAGATGCGCGTGACCGCAGTGCGAACCGTCGCAGTAGCCGTGATCGCTGGTATCAGTGCCG
>CAYPYY010000109.1:2350-4321 GCA_964414995.1 uncultured Gemmatimonas sp. | reverse complement strand
CGCTCGCTGATGGCTCCCAACGCCCGCTTCATTCCCACGGGTATGCGACAGGCCGGCGGTGGGGTTATGCGCTCGTGGACGCTCGACGAATACATCGCCGCCGCCGGACCCGGGCTGACGGCCAACGGGTTCTTCGAGCGCGAGATCGGCCGCACGACGGAGCGCTTCGGCAACGTCGTGCACGTGATGAGTGCCTACGACTCCAAGCGCACCTTGCAGGACGCGCAACCGTTCCAGCGAGGCGTCAACTCGATTCAGCTGTGGTACGACGGTGCGCGCTGGTGGGTGGTCAACGTCTTCTGGCAGGCGGAGACGCCGACCCACCCTATTCCTGATCGCTACCTGCGCGCACCGTAAGTGTCGCCGTCTGACCGGCCGGGCCGCGCACTTCCACGCGCGCGATTCGGTCGGCATCGGACGCTGCAACCACGACGCCCACGCTGATCGGGCGGCCGTCCGGCAGATGGTCCAAGCGCCCCGGCGCAAACGCCTGCCGCCCGAGTTCACGACCCGTCTCGTCGTAGGCAATCGCTGTCCACGACGCAGTGGACTCGACGACTGGCGCGTAGGCCGACACCACCTTGGCGCGGTGCAGGGTCACTGTGCCCGCGTCGTTCACCAGCCCGTGCACCACCACCTGCACGCGGCGCTCGCGCGGCAGTGCATCGGCCACCACCGCGCTCCCGCGGAACGAGGTCATCGCACCGTACGTGTAGGTGCTGATCCAGACCGGCGTGCAGTAGCCCATCGTGTCGCCGGTGTTGCTGGGAATCACCGGGGCGCTTGAGGCGCCGAGCTGGAACGCCCAGGTGTCGTGCCCACCGCTGCCAATGACGCCGCCAACATTCGGGAACGCGATGTCCGGCCCGCCCGCGCCGCCGCAGGGAGCGTGCTGCCGGCCGAGGTTGTGGCCGAGTTCGTGCATCACCAGCTCGCGCGTCTGCGACTCGCGGTTGAACCAGTTGAGCCCCACGAGGCCAAACGTGCGCGTGCCAGGCCCCGTGCTGGTGCCGCTCGAGGGGATGTACCCGAAGCCGCCGAACGTGACGAAGTTGTAGCCCGCCGGCGGCAGCACCACGCCCACCCAATGCGCATCGGCGAAGTCCAGACTGTTCACGCGGGCGAGATCCAGTTGTTGTAGCAGGCTGACCCAGAACGCCGAGGTCCCACCCGTCGGCGCCGTCCCGAACGACGCGTCGAGCGAGAACGCCGGCGCGATGCTCGTCTCGATGGCGCCCACCGGACCGAACTGGCGCACGAGTCGGATGTATTCACCCATCTGGCTCTCGAGCACGTTCGGCGTCGTGTTCCCGTGCGACGTGAGTCGGATGGGGACGAACCGCAACTTGAGCGTGGGCGGCGTAACGACTGCCAACGGCCCGGACGCATCGCGCGGGAATCGGTCGGTCGCGGCGCTCGCATCGGGCATTGCGCCGTCCGGATCGCGCACCACCTCCCACCGCAGCCCCTCCGCCAGACGATTACTCGGCACGAGGAACTGCGCCGTCGGTGCCACCTCCGTACTCGTGCCGGCCGGCACAAACACCTCAAGCGTATCGGCCCACACGAGCGCGCCGCCGCCCGTGAACAGTCTGAGCACGAACCTCGTGGGCACCTGCAGCGCACCCGGTGACGACGTCATCACGTTGACGACCGCAGCGCGGCCGCCCGTGAGCATCGGGATCGTCCCTTCGGACGTCTGTGAGGCCTGCGTCCACAGGGCGTTCACGATGTTGATGTCTTGGCCCGCCGGCAGCGTGTTGGTCGTCTGCACGGTCACCTCGACCGAATCCTTCTTGCCTTCGGCGCTGACCCGAATGAACGTGACGCCGGCGCTGAGCGGAGTGACGAAGCCAAACGGGTCAACGGAGGCCACCGCGGGCACGGTGCTCTCCCACGAGAGCGACCGTCCACTCAACTGTGCGCCAGTCGAATCGCGCGCCGTCGCCGTGAGTGTGGCGACCTCGACCA
>CAYPYY010000109.1:0-2250 GCA_964414995.1 uncultured Gemmatimonas sp. | reverse complement strand
CCGCCGGGACCCAACAGGAGCGTCGGCGTCGTGGGGCCGAGCGTGACCGTCGCGACCGGCGGCAGGCCCGCGGGATCGGTGCAGGAGATGAGCAACGCTGCGCAGCCCAGCGTGACGACCTGACGAATGTGCACCACCGTCCCTCCGTTGTGGACGCGCCGGGGCGAGCCGCCCCGGCCGCGCCCCGCGCTAGATCTTCGGCAGCGTCACGCCGACCTGCCCCTGATACTTGCCCTTCTTGTCCTTGTAACTCACCAACGGCCCTTCGTCGCCCTCGAAGAACAGCACCTGCGCGATGCCCTCGTTCGAATAGATCTTGGCGGGCAGCGGCGTGGTGTTGGAGATCTCAAGCGTGACGTAGCCTTCCCACTCCGGCTCGAACGGCGTCACGTTGGTGATGATACCACAGCGCGCGTACGTGGACTTACCCACCGTGATTGTCATCACGTTCCGCGGAATCCGGAAATACTCCACGGACCGCGCCAGCGCGAATGAGTTCGGCGGTACGATGCAGACGTCGCCCTCAAACTCGACGAACGATTTCGGATCAAAGTGCTTCGGGTCCACCACCGAACTCAGCACGTTCGTGAAGATCCGGTACTCGGGTGCCACCCGCATATCGTAGCCGTAGGCCGAGACGCCGTAGGAGACCACGCCCGTGCGCTGCTGCGAGCTCTCGAACGGTTCGATCATTCCGTGCTTGGTGGCCATCTCGATGATCCAGCGGTCGTTCTTGATCGACACGTCAGGGCGGGTGAGGGGTGGCGGAAACGCAGCGGGGCGGTCGGAGGGATGATATTCCCCCGACCGCCCCGACGAAACTCCCTGTCCCGCGGCGCGGCGTTACCTCCGCCCGCCGTAGTTGAGCGAGAATCCCACGCCATACACCGGCTTCGCACCGTCGAGGCCGATCGGCACCGTCACGTTCGGGCGGATCGAGAGTCGCTCGCTCAGCACGATCCCGAGCGTGGCGCCGGCGCTCGCGTAGGTGTCGGTCTCGGTGGACGTCGTGAACGCCTCTTCGAACGACGCCGCCTGATACACAAATCCAAATGAGAGGGCGGGGACGATCGTGAGCGACTGCGACTTGAGCAGCTCACCGCCAACCGAGAGAGCAAACGACACCGCGTGCGAGCTGAACTTCGTGCCCGCCCCGTCGATGTCGTTCGGGCCGAAGCCCGCACCCGCGCTGATAATCGGGCAGATCTGCGCCCCACCCACGGACAGCGGGACCTGGAAGCCGGCGACGCCGTTGATCAGGAGAGTGCTGCCGTTCGCATTCGCGTAGGTGGCACCGCCGAGTCCGAGTCCGGCGAAGAGGGTCTCGGAGCCGCTCACGAAGCTGGCGCCGAACGTCGTCGCCTGATCATCGCCGACCACGTCCGCACTGATCTGCAGATGATGCGTGGAGAACGAGGGAGCCCCGAGGCAGGCCTGCGCAGACACGAGAGCGGGAGTCGCGGCGACAAGCAGGGCAGTGCCGCAGGCGACGGCGAGTGAACGACCAGTCATACAGCCTCGGTGTGGATGGTATCGCAGAGTAATCGCGCGCGGCGAGGACGCGCACGATGTACCCAGAATCCGAGGGCGAGTTCGCCATCCCGACGAGGGTATTCGGCATTGGAAGTTGAGTCCGAACTGCGCGCGCTGACTAGAGTTGCTTCACTCTGTTTGCACGGCTAGTTTCAGCGCACATCACGCGCTCGTGAATTTTTTCACGAACCCACGCCCGAACCCATCCCCCCATAATGGAACGGACGTACCTCCCAGTCCTGCTACTCCTCGGATTCGTGGCCGCCAACGCGGTCCTCATCCTCGGACTGTCGCACCTCCTCACCCGCGCGCGACCCACGCCCGTCAAGCAGGAACCCTACGAGTCCGGGATGCCCGTCCTCGGCGACGCGCGCGAGCGGTTCTCGGTCAAGTTCTATATGGTCGCGATGCTCTTCATCGTGTTCGACATCGAGACCGTCTTTATGATCCCGTGGGCGGCCTACTATCAGCAGCTCTCGTGCACCGTGCCCATCATCGGGGGCGTGTGCCAGCCGGGCCACCTGACGTTCTTCGGGCTCGGTGAAATGCTCGTCTTCGTCGGCATTCTCGTTGCCGGTTACATCTACATCTGGAAGAAGGGAGCCCTGCAATGGGATTGACCCCTCGTCCTGATCCCTCCTCGGCGGTGTCGTACAACCCGCAGACCCAGGAAGGGTGGATCACGACGCGCCTCGATTTTCTCGTGAACTGGGGCCG
>CAYPYY010000108.1:0-8706 GCA_964414995.1 uncultured Gemmatimonas sp. | reverse complement strand
GGCAACAAGGTGAAGGTGACGTTGATGTTCCGCGGCCGACAGATCGCTCATCCTGAGCTCGGTATGGCCGTTGTCGATCGGGTCGCGCAGACCTTGGCCGATGTCGCAAAGATCGAGACTGCGGCCAAGCTGGAAGGCAAGGCCCTCACCATGATCCTCACCAAGAAGTGAGAAAGGCGGATTTATGCCGAAGATGAAGTCCCATAAGGGCGCCAAGAAGCGCTTCTCCGTCACGGGGAAGGGCAAGGTGCGCCGGCTCAAGGCGTACAAGAGCCACATCCTGACCAAGAAGACCTCGAAGCGGAAGCGCAACCTCCGTCGTCCGACGACCGTCGCGACGAACGGCGAGGCGAAGAACCTCAAGCGCCTGCTGCAGGCCTAAGGAGACCGACCGATGCCACGCGTCAAGTCCAATCCGGTGCGCCTCAAGCGCAAGAAGCAGATCCTCAAGCACGCCAAGGGCGCCTTTGGTGGCCGCTCGAAGCTCTGGAAGGCCGCCAAGGAGACGGTCGAGCGCGGCTGGGTGTACGCCTACCGCGATCGCAAGGCCAAGAAGCGCGACTTCCGCAAGCTGTGGATCGTCCGCATCAACGCCGCCGCGCGTCTGAACGGGATGTCCTACTCGACCTTCATTAACGGCGTGCAGGCCGCCGGCATCGAAGTCGACCGCAAGATTATGGCGGACCTCGCCGTGCACGATCCGGCCGCGTTTACGCAGCTCGCCGAACAGGCGCGCAAGGCCCTCGCGACCGCGGCGAAGTAAGCACGCAGCGCAGCGCGCACTCGAACGGCGGGCCCGACACCAGTCAGGCCCGCCGTTTTGCGCTCGTCACCCCCTCCGACCCACAATCACGCGCGTTACTTTTCCGAGCGACAGGACAACGAGGGAACCGGGCACGAGGGCAGGGACGCCGCGCGCCCACGCGGCCACCAAACCGAGGGAGTCTTCGCGGATCTCACCTTCAGTTTTCTCCCTCCTCCCTGCGTCCCTCGCTCGTCGTTCTTCGCTCCTCCCGCTCGCTCCTCGCGCCACGCTCCTCTATGCCGCTCTCTGAGTTCCTCGCCAAACTCTCCAAGCTCGAGTCCTCCGCCCCCGCCCGCATCGCCGGCGCGGTGACGCTCGACGACTGGACCAACGTGCGCAACGCGCTCGTCGGTCGGCAGGCCGGCGAGTTCACGGCGATTATGAACGCCCTCGGCGAGCTCGCACGCGAGGACCGTCGCGAGGCCGGCCAGCGCGCCAATGCCGTGAAGGTCGCGCTCGAGGAAGCGCTCGAGGCGCGCCGCGTCGAGATCGCCAAGCTCGCCGACAAGAATGCCCCGCGGCTCGACCCCACGATGCCCGCGCGCGAGCGCTGGCGCGGCACCGTGCACCCCGTGTCGATGGTCATCGACGAAGTCGTCGAGATCTTCCGCGAACTGGGCTTCACCATCGCCCTCGGTCCCGAAGCCGAGCACGCCTGGTACAACTTCGGCGCGCTCAACTTCCCGGCCGACCATCCGGCGATGGATCTGCACGACACGCTCTACCTCGGCGCCGAGCAGGTGCTGCGCACGCACACCTCGCCCGTGCAGGTGCGCACGCTGCAGCAGTACGCGCCACCGGTGCGCGTGCTCGCGCCCGGCAATGTGTTCCGCCGCGACTTCTTCGATCCCTCGCACGCGCCGATGTTCGCGCAGATCGAGGGCCTCGTCGTGGACGAGGGCGTGAGCTTTGCCGACCTCAAGGCCACGCTGTCGCACTTCGCGCGCCGCTACTTCGGCGCGCACACGAAGACGCGCTTCCGCCCGTCGTACTTCCCGTTCACGGAGCCGAGCGCCGAGATGGACGTGCAGTGCGGCGTCTGCGGCGGCGACGGCTGCGGCGTGTGCAAGCAGACGGGCTGGGTGGAGATCCTCGGCAGCGGGATGGTGCATCCCGCGGTGCTCGAGAACGCGGGGCTCGACAGCGAGCGCTACACCGGCTGGGCGTTCGGGATGGGCCCGGCGCGCACGGCCATCTCGCGCCACGGCATTCCCGACATTCGCATCCTCTACGATTCCGACGTGCGCTTCCTGGAGCAGTTCGGCCGATGAATCTCTCGCACGCCTGGCTCTCGCGTTTCGTTCCGCACGGCAAGTCGGCGGAGCAGGTCCGCGATCTCCTCACCGCGCACGTGGCGACGGTCGAGGGGTTCGAGGCGCTGCGCGCCGACCTCGCGCCGTTCGTCGTGGCGAAGGTGGTCGAGACGCAGAAGATCCCCGACACCAAACTCTCGTTCAACAAGGTGGACGACGGCACGGGCGAACTGCTCGAGGTCGTCTGCGGCGCGCCCAACGTGACCGTCGGCGCCAAGTATCCGTTCGCCCGTACGGGGACGGTGATGCCCGCCGGCCTCGTGATCGAGAAGCGGAAGATCCGCGGCTTCACGTCCAACGGGATGCTCTGCTCGGCCAAGGAGCTCAACCTCGGCGACGACCACGACGGCATTCTCGCGCTGGACACCGATGCCCCGACGGGCACGCCGCTGCTCGAGGTGCTCAAGCTCGGCGACACCCGGCTCGTGCTCGACGTGCTGCCGAACCGTCCCGACCTGCTCTCGCATCTCGGGGTGGCGCGTGAACTGTCGGCGCTCACGGGCGTGAAGCTCGCCGGACCCGCCGAGCTGGCCGATCTGCCGACGACGCCGCAGAGCGTGGCGCACGGCGAGCGCGAGGCCAGCGGGGGCGGCATCAAGGTGCGCGTGGAGAGCGCGGTCGAGTGTCCGCGCTACACAGCGGCCGTGATCTCTGGCGTGACCGTGTGTCCGAGCCCGGACTGGTTGCGTCAGGCGATCGAGTCCGTGGGCGGGCGTTCCATCAACAACGTGGTGGACGCGACGAACTATATGCTGCACGGCTTCGGCCAGCCGATGCACGCGTTCGACAAGCAGAAGCTCGGTGGCCACGCGATCGTCGTGCGCCGGGCGCGCGCGGGCGAGAAGCTCGTGACGCTCGACGGCGTGGAGCGCACGCTGGACGCGGAGATGCTGGTCATCGCCGACGGCGACCGGGCGACGGCGCTCGCGGGCGTGATGGGCGGCCGCGACTCCGAAGTCACGGAGGCGACGACGGCGATCGTGCTCGAGGTCGCGACGTTCCAGCCGCAGCGGGTGCGCGCGACGCGGCGCCGCGTGGGACTCTCGACCGATGCGAGTTACCGCTTCGAGCGCGGCATTGACGATGCGATGGTCGGCCAAGCGCTCCAACTGGGTGCGGCGCTGCTCGCGCACGTGAGCGGTGGGCACGTAGAGGCGCTGCTCGAGGTCGGCCGTGCGCCGGCGCCGCGATCTGCCGTGCCGCTGCGGGTGCCGCGGGTCGCGAAGGTGCTCGGCGCGGCCGTCCCCGCGGCTGACTGCGCGAAGTTGCTGGCGAGCGTGGGATTCGAGGTCGTGGTGGACGGCGAGTTGCTCAAGGTCACGCCGCCGTCGTGGCGACACGATGTCACGCGCGACGTGGACCTGATAGAGGAGATCGCGCGCCTCCGCGGCTTCGATGTGCTGCCCGATGCGCTCACCGGGGCGCGGCCGGGCACGGTGCCGGACCATCCGCTGTGGACCGCCTACAGGCGGGTGCGCGACAAGCTGGTGGGAGCGGGGCTGCAGGAGGTGCGGCCGCTGCCGTTCACCAGTGGACGCGGCTACGGCAACGGCACGGTGAACCTTGTGCGCGTGCAGAATCCGCTCGCCGAGGACGAGCCGTTCCTGCGCGCGTCCATCCTCGACACCCTGTCGCGACGCGCCGAGTACAACTTGAACCGTATGCAGGGCGACATCCGCCTCTTCGAGGTGGGCTCGGTGTTCGCCGCGCGGGCGGGCAGCACGCCGCTCGAAGAGGTCCACGTGGCCCTGCTCGTGATGGGCAAGCGCCGACCGCCGCACTTCACGGAGCCGCAGCCCCCGGCCTTCGACGCCTGGGATGCCAAGGAGTTCGCGCAGCTCCTGATGGAAGTCGCGTATCCGCAGGGCAACGTGGAGATCGAACCCGGCAAGGGCGATGTGCTCTGGTACATCGTCAACGGCACGGCGCGCGTGGGACGCGTGGTGAAGCTCGCGCTCGACGCACCGGTGTGGGCCAGCCCGGCGTTTGGGGTGGAGGTGCTCCTGGGCGAGATGCCGAATGCGGCGGTCGCACCCAAGGGGCAGCACGCACACGGTGCGAAGCGCCGTACGAGCCTCGTGATGCCGGGCGTCGAGAAGCCCGCCACGGCGCGGCGCTCGCCCGCACGCTTCAAGCCGATTCCGACGCTGCCGGCGGCGGAGTTCGACCTCGCGCTCCTGGTGCCCGAGTCGATGGCCGCCGGCGACGTCGAGGCGGTCCTGCGCAAGGGCAGCGGCGAGATGCTCGAGCGCTGCGTGCTGTTCGATGAATTCCGCGGCGCCGGCGTGCCCGATGGCTATCGGTCGCTGGCGTGGCGGCTGACCTTCCGCCATCCGGAGCGGACCCTGCGCGACAAGGAGCTCGAGGGACGCCGCGCGCAGTTGCTCAAGACCCTCGAGGGAGCCCTCGGTGTCCGACCCCGCACGAGCTGACGCCGCCGCGGCCTACGCGGAACTGGAAATCCTCGTCCGGCGCTTGGGCGAGGAGTTGGCGACGTTTCGCAAGCGTGCGCAGGCGGCCGAGGCGCGCCTGAAGGCGCTCGGCGCGACGCCGGCCGGCGACGCGACAGCGGAGGAACGACTCTCGGCGCTCGAAGCGGAGAACGCCCGCCTGCGTGACCGTTTGGAGGAAGCGGCGGGCAAGACGCGCGCAATGCTCGATCGCGCGCGCTTTCTGCGGCAGCAACACGTACTCGGGGGGGAACCGTGAGCGTGCACTCAACGCGCGTGCGCATCGTGGGCGAGGAGTACACGATTCGCTCCGACGTGCCACCCGAGGTCACGCGCGCCATCGCGGATCACGTGGATGCCACGATTCGAAAGGTGCTCGAGAATCCGGCGATCACGGACCCGGGCAAGGCGGCAATCCTCGCGGCGATGAGCATCACCGACGAGCTGTTCAAGGAGCGCGCGAAGCAGGGCGAAGTGGCCGAGCGGATGCGCACGCTGAGCGGCGAGCTGCGACGTTGGCTGCCGCCGGCCAAGCGCGCGACGTCCTCAGACGGGATTCAGGTCGTCGAGGGCTGAGCGCCGGCCATCAGGTCGGCGAGCGTGGACGTCAGCGCGATCACCGTGAACGGCTTTTGGAGGAATCGCACCTGCTCGAGCGCCGCCACGCGCGCATCGAGCTCCTCGGCCGCGTAGCCCGAGCAGAGCACGGCGGGCACATCCGGCCGCATCGCGCGCATCGCGAGGAGCGCGTCGCCGCCGGGGACGTGCGGCATTGTGAGGTCGAGAATCACGCAGCGCCAGCGCGCGGGTTCGGTACCGAAGCGTTCGATCGCCTCGCGGCCGTCGGCGGCGGTGACGACCTCGAATCCGGCGCGCTCGAGCGCGCGGCGCAGGACGGTGCGCACCGCCGCTTCGTCGTCGGCGAGCAACACCGTGCCGCTGCCCGTGAGCGGTCGGATGGCGCGCACGCCGGTGATCGGCGTGGGATTCGCGACCGGATCGGCGGGCGGGAAGTAGATCCGCATCGTGGTGCCGGCGCCGGGCGCGCTCTCCACGGAGATCACGCCACGATGGCTGCGAATAATGCCGAGGGTCGCCGCCAAGCCGAGGCCGCGCCCCGTGACCTTCGTCGTGAAGAACGGCTCGAAGATGCGAGCGAGGGTCGCTTCATCCATCCCGTGGCCGGTGTCGCTGACCTCGATGCACACGAAGGGGCCGTCGAGACTCGCCGCGCCCGTCCCAATGCGGCGCTCCGACTCGCTCGGACGGCGGAGCGAGGTCCGCAGCGTGATGGTCCCCCCACCGTCGCCGAGGGCGTCGGATGCGTTGGTGATGAGGTTCATCACGATCTGGCGCAGCTGGGTGACGTCGACTTCAACGGGCGGGAGACTGGGCGCCAGGTGTTCCGTGAACACCGCGCGCTTGCTCACGCCGGCGCGCAGAAGCGCCGCCATCTCGTGCACGAGCTGTGAGACGTGGACGCGCTCGATGACGAAGCGTCCCTTGCCGGCGTAGGCCAGCAACTGGCGCGTGAGGTCGGCGGCGCGGGTGGCGGCAGCCCGCACGTCGGCGATCAGCGGTGCCGCCGGCGAGTCGGCATCGAGCACCTCCTCCGCGAGCGTCGCATTGCCGAGCACGCCAACGAGCAGGTTGTTGAAGTCGTGCGCGATGCCGCCGGCCAGTACGCCGAGACTTTCCAGCTTCTGCGACTGCTGCATCTGCTGTTCGAGCGCGGTGCGCTCGGCGTCCGCGCGTCGCTGCGCCGTGACGTCGAGCCCCATCCCAATGGCGCGGCCGTCGGCGAGGCGCACGTTCGACCACGACATCACGATGTCCCGGCCGTCGCGCGTGCGCACGGTCCAATCGCCCCACTCCGGTGATCCCGCGGCGATGGCCGCGAAGACCTTCTTGCGGTATTCGGGGTCCGGATACATCAGCGACATTACGTCGGTCTGCCGCATTTCCTCGAGCGACCAGCCGAGGATCCGCGCGCCGGCGCGGTTCAGGTACTCGATGAATCCATCGGGACGGACGATGTCGATGGCGATCGGAATGTTAGAGAGGACGGAGTCGAGCAGCGTGGCCTGCTGCTCCGCGCGCTCGCGGGCGTCGCGCGAGGCGGAGATGTCTGTGTGTGTCCCGACGACGCGGCGCATTGAGCCGTCTGGGTTGCGCTCGACGATCTTCGACCGGTTGAGGATCCAGCACCAACTGCCGTCCTTGCGCTTCATTCGCATCTCGAACTCGACCTGCGGGCGTTCGCCCCGCGCGTGTGCTTCGAGCAGGCCGATGGCAACCGGCGCATCCTCCGGATGGGCCAAGAGGCGCCACGCCGTGATGCTCGCCGGCAACTCCTCCGGCTCGTAGCCGAGCATCCGTGCCCAGCGGGCGTTCATCACCACGTCGCCCGTCTGGACATTCCAGTCCCAGATGCCGTCCGCCGTGGCGTCCATCGCGTACTCCAGACGTTGGGCGGTCTCCCGTCGCGCCTCGTCCACCAGCACCTGCTGCGTGATGTCAATCGCGCTGGCGATGATGACTTCCGCGGCTCCGATGGTGGTGCGCTCGACCGCACCCTCCGCGGTCCGAACCTCGCCGCCGGCCCGTTTGAATCGGATGCGCGGGACGCTCACGATCTGCCCGCGCTCGCCGGAAAGTGCCTTGGACAGGATGGGCAAGTCGTCGGCGACGACGAAGTCCGCGGGATGCTGGTTCCGCAGCACATCCGGCGGCAGGCCGAGCAGCGCGCCGCCCGCCCTGTTGACCATCATAAAGTGACCCGTGACGGCGTTCAGGATGAACAGCGGGACCGGGTTACGCTCGAACACGAGCCGGTGGCGCTCCTCGGAGGCACGCAACTCCTCGGCCGAGGCGTCGCGCGAAGTCACGTCGGCGACGATGCAGATGACGGTGCCCGCATCGGCGTGGTACAGACAGCGCGCCACGAGCCGGCGATCACGTCCGCGAATGCGGGCCTGGAACCCGTGCCGGACCGGGCGGCCGGAGCTCAGCGACTCCTGTAGGGCGCGGTGAAAGCCGTCGCGATCCACCGGGACGATGGCCGTTTCGACCACTCGCGTGAACTCGACGTACTGCCGGTCCTCGGGATCGGCTCGGGTGTCGCCGAAGAGCTGCCGGGCCGCCCCGTTGGCCAGGAGCTGGCGGGTCTCCGGATGCCACTCCAGCACGCCAATCTCCGACGCCGCGAGCGTTTGCTCGACGCGCGCATCACGAGACCGCGGTTCGGAGGACATCGAGAGGAGTGTGGGTGGCGGCGCGGGGGACAAGCGGAGACTAACCGGAATCGGGTCGGGTCACCACACCCCGCGCGCACGCGTTGCCTTTTCCGGAGGGGGGCCGTAGCTTGCGATTCGAGTGGGTGCGATGGCTCGTAGGTGCAAGCGCACTCGGAAGTTAGCCCCGCCCGTCCCGCGCCCTACGTCGGCGCCGAACCGGTGGGCCAACCCCCCGAGTTCGCTCCGCCGGAACGGTCCAGCCGCCCCACCAACCGGACGCGGCGCTGCGATGGGCCGCCTTGCGCATACGAGAGACAGATGACCAGTGGATTGATCGCGGCAATCGCCGCCGGCCTCGCGGCCGTGCTGGCGGCGCCGATCGGGTGGGTGCTGGGGAAGAAATCAGGGCGCGCCGCAGAAGAAGCCGCCCGCCGCGCCGCCGGCGAAGCCGCCGAGCAGGTCGCCAAGAAGATCATCGCGGAGGCCGAGCGCGACGCCGACGGTGCGCGCAAGCAGGCCGTCCTCTCCGGCAAGGAAGAGGTGATGAAGGTCCGCGAGGCCTGGGAGCAGGAGGCCCGCAAGCGCCGCGAGGAGATCGAACGCGAGGAAAAGCGCGTCGGCGAGCGCGAGACGCAGGCCGACCGCAAGTTCGAACTCGTGGACGGCAAGGAGAAGGAGCTCTCCCGCCGGGCCTCGGAACTCGGCCGCCGCGAGAAGCTGCTTGAGGAACGGCAGGGCGAGCTGGACCAGCTGGTGGGCGAGGAGCGCCGCCGCCTGGAGCAGTTGGCTGGTCTCTCGGCCAGCGAAGCGAAGGCCGAGCTGATTCGCCGCCTCGAGGAAGAGGCGCAGGCCGACGCGGGCAACCGCATCCGCGAGATCCGCGAGAGCGCCAAGCGCAACGC
>CAYPYY010000107.1:5129-8708 GCA_964414995.1 uncultured Gemmatimonas sp. | reverse complement strand
GGGCCGAGGCCCACGGCGCGGTCCGACGAGATGCCGCGCAGCTGACGGTGCACCTGCTGGATCGGGATGCCCGAGCGCAGCGAGAGTGAAATCATCCGGCCCATCGCCTCGGCGTCGGCCATCGCGCTGCCGCCGGCCTTGCCGAGGTTGATGAAGACCTCGAACGGCTGGCCCTTATCGTCCTCGGTGATGTGCACGAACATCGTGCCGAGCGGGGTCTCCTTGCGGATCGCCGTGGAGCGGAGCACGTCCGGGCGTGCCCGCTTCTGGCGGCGCTGGAGGTTCTCGGCCTCGGCGTCGAACAGCAACTTCTTGAGCCGCTCGTTCTCGGCCGAGAGATCGCCGATGCGCTCGTTCAAGTCGGCGAGTTCCTGCCGCGTGGCGGCGTCGTCCGCCTTGCCGTCGCGCTTGGCCGCCGCTTCCGCCGTGGCGCCCGTGGAGAGCACCTGGCCGTCGCGCGAGCCATCACGGTACACCGTGACGCCCTTGCACTTCATCTCGTAGGCGAGCTCGTAGATCTTGCGCACGTCGTCCTGCGTGGCGGCGTGCGAGAAGTTGGTCGTCTTGGAGATGGCCGAGTCGCAGTGCAGCTGGAAGGCCGCCTGCATCTTGATGTGCCACTCGGGCGCGATGTTGTTGGCCGTGGCGAACACCTTCTGCCACTTGGTCGGCACTTCCGGGTGGATCACCGAACCGGTCTTGGCGATGCGCTCCATCAGCGCGTCGGAGTACCAGCCCTCCTTCTTGGCGATGGCGACGAAGTCCTCGTTCACGTCGGGCATCATCACGCCGGCCTGATTGCGCATAAAGGCCACTGCGAAGAGCGGCTCTAGGCCCGACGAGCAACCCGCGATGATCGAGATGGTGCCGGTCGGCGCCACGGTGGTGACGTTGCAGTTGCGGAGCTTCATCTCCGGGCGAATGCGATTGCCCTGCTCGTCGCGCGCGCAGGTCGCGTCCGGGCCCCAGATGGACTGCGCCCACTCGGGGAACGCGCCGCGCTCCTCGGCGAGCTGCGCCGAGGCCTTCTTGCTCTCGACGTCCACGAACTCCATCACCTTGCGACCGAACTCCACGCCCTCGGGCGAGTCGTACACGATGCCGAGGCGGATCAGCGCGTCGGCGAAGCCCATCACGCCCAGGCCGATGCGGCGGATGCGCTTGGACAGCGCGTCGATCTCCGGCAGCGGGTACTTGTTGGCGTCGATGACGTTGTCGAGGAAGCGCGTCGAGAGGTGGATGTCCTTGGCGAACGCCTTCCAATCCATCTTCCCGTCGTTCACGTAGTAGCCGACGTTGATGGAGCCGAGGTTGCAGACGTCGTACGCGAGCAGCGGCTGCTCGCCGCAGGGGTTGGTGGCCTCGTAGGCGCCGAGGTGCGGGACGGGGTTGTAGCGGTTGGCCTCGTCAATGAAGAACACGCCGGGCTCGCCGGTGCGCCACGCGCCCTCGATCATCTTGTCCCACACCAGCCGCGCGTTCAGCGTGCCGACGGTCTTCTTAGTGATGGGATCGAGCAGCTCGTAATCGCCCTCGGCCTTCAGCGCCTCCATAAACTTCGAGGTGACGGCGACCGAGATGTTGAAGTTCGTGATCTTGCTGAGGTCTTCCTTGGCCGTGATGAAGTCCATCACGTCGGGGTGATCCACGCGCAGGATGCCCATATTGGCGCCGCGGCGCGTGCCGCCCTGCTTCACCGCGTCGGTGGACGCGTCGTAGAGCTCCATAAAGGAGATCGGCCCGGACGCGACACCGGTGGTGGAACGCACCATCGAGCCCTTGGAGCGCAGGCGCGAGAACGAGAAGCCCGTGCCGCCGCCCGACTGATGGATGAGCGCCATCGACCGGAGCGTGTCGTAGATGCCGCTGTGCCCGTTGGAGAGCGCATCGTCCACCGGCAGCACGAAGCAGGCCGACAGCTGCCCGAGCGGACGCCCGGCGTTCATCAGGGTCGGCGAGTTCGGCTCGAACCGACGCTGCGTCATCAGCTCATAGAACTGATTCGCCGTCTTCTCGACCTGCTTGTCGGTCGCGCCGTAGCGGCGGTCCGCCTCGGCAATCGTCGTCGCAACGCGCCAGAACATATCCTCTGGCGTCTCCACAGGCTTACCGGACTTGTCCTTGACGAGATACCGCTTCTCGAGAACGGTGCGCGCGTTCTGCGAGAGCGTTGCCGGCGTGGCAGGTGGATTGGCAGGCAGCGGCATTGCGACTTCTCCAACGAAAGGTATGGGGCCGAACCTGAGGGAATCCGGCAATGCTCGGCGAACCAAGCTGTCCGGCTCAGGGGTTGAGGGCGCTCAAGCTACCCCGCTCGTGGAACCGCGCAAGAAGCGTGTAACGCCCTACGAACAAAAGACTTACGAAACACCTATCACGAATCGGACCAGCCGGTCTGCTTTTCCACGCCTCGCGCACTGTCGCTTGTCAACAACACACAGACGACACCTACGCGCCACGAACCGAGCCATTCCGAAAATCCTTACATCTCATTGTAGTACAATAACTTATAACACTGCACTAGTCACCCAATTTCGGGGGCGCTTCGGCAGGGCGAGCATAGTACCTCGGCCAGACGCGAAGCGCTAGGGACTTGCCCGGAAGCACGCCCACAAGTACGACGCGGCAACTACCGCCCGCGATACATCTCCTTGAGCGCGCGGTAGGTCGCCACGCCGCGAGTCGTCCGCTCGCGCTGCGCCTCCGTCAGCGCACGAAGCACCTTCGCTGGCACGCCCACCACCAGACTGTTCGGGGGCACCTGCATTCCTTCCGGCACGACGGCGCCCGCGGCCACCAGACTCCCCGCACCGATCACCGCGCCATTCAGTACGACCGCCCCGATCCCAATCAGCGCGCCGTCCTCGACGGTGCAGCCGTGCACTACCGCGCGGTGCCCAATGGTCACCCGCGCGCCGATGCGGCACGGCAGACCTGGATCACAGTGAATCACGACGCCGTCCTGCACGTTCGTCTCGTCGGCCACCGTGATCGCCTCGCGATCGCCGCGGAGTACCGCGCCCGGCCAGACGCTGACGTGGTCACCGAGGGTGACGTGCCCAATCACGATTGCCGACGGGTGCACCCAAGCCGTCTCGGCGATGCGCGGCGTGTGCGCCAAGCCCGGCGCCAGATTCTCTGCTCGCTCGCTCAAAAGGTGCTCCCAAACGTCAGGTAGAGCGTCGCGGTGCGCGGCGCGATGTCGCGACTGCTCACAGGTGCGGCGACGCCGATGCGGGCCCGGTACAGCACGTCGTACTGTAATGCGAAGTCCACGAGCAGCTCGGCACCGGCGGATGCGAGCGTGGGACCGTCGGACGACGTCACCGGACAGACCGGCGACCCATCCACGCGCGCCGAGCACCAGGCGCGTCCGGCGTCCGCAAAGAGGAGTGCCGACAGCTTCTGCACGTTCGCGGGCACGAGCGCAACTCCGCGCCCTATGCGCCGCAACGGTACGCGGTACTCGGCACTGCTCGCAAAGCCGCGATCGCCGATGCTCGAGCCCGGCAGGAAGCCGCGCACGAAGAACGAGCGTCGCGAGTCGCCGATCGCGAGGCCAGGCAGCACCTCGATCGA
>CAYPYY010000107.1:0-5029 GCA_964414995.1 uncultured Gemmatimonas sp. | reverse complement strand
AAGCCGATGAGCTCGTTGGCGTTGTTCACGATGGCGCCGTGCACCCATTCGCGATCAACGCCCGCCGAGAGTACCGGATTCCCCAGGCCGGCGTACGAGTAGGAGAAGAATCCGGTGAGCTCGGGGCGATTGAGGTCGCGCTTTACCGTGAGTTGCCACGAATGGCGGCCGACGACATCCGCGCCCGCGGCCATCGCGCCGAGTCTCAGGCTGCCTTCGTCGCTCTGATCGACGGCAGGAAGCCACCAGCGCGGCCCGCCCGTCAGTCCCGCGTCGTACGGCAGCACTACGGCCTCGGTTTGCGTGAGCGGCGCGGGGACTGCCGGCGCTAGAACGGCCGAGTCCGCCTGCGAGCCGACCTCGGCGTGCTCGGGTGTCGCTCGCGACACGATGACCCAGCCGCGGGCCCGCAATTCGGCGGCGACGAGGCGGCGCCCGTCGGTGGAGACGTCGGGGTGCCGGAGCGCGGTCTCGGTGCTCCAGATCAGGGCGATGTCGCCGCTCGTCAGTGATGCGCGGTAGATCATCGGCCGGCCACTGTGATCACTGGTGAAGGCGACCGCCGAATCCGCGGGAAACCACGCGGGACCTCCGAGCACCGGGAGCGCGGGGCCGCCGGACTGCGCCGCCACTGTGAAGCGCCTGCGTTCGCGGCCGAGGGTGTCGAGAATGACGATGAAGTGCTGACCGCGCTCCCAGAGCGTCGCCGCGATCAGCGCGCCGCTCGGGGACCAGCGCGGTTCGCTCCACGTCCGGTCGAGCGAACCGTCCACGAGGGTCCGCGGCATTGCGTCGGTGTCCGGCAGAATCACGAGACCCGTGGCGCCGGGGTCCGTGCGCACCGCCACGACTTGGCCGCTGCCGCGGTGGATATCGGGGTGCGTGAGGCGTTCGCCCACTCCGAGGCGACGGCGCCGCGCATCGGTGCCGAGGTACAGATCGCTGTGCAGCGAGTAGGGGTCGGTGCGGTCGAACTCGGCGTAGACGGAGCGCGCATCATCAATGGGCGCGTTGGCGTCCACGCTGTTTCGGCGGCCGACGCGCGTTCTCGTGCCGTCCGCGGCGAGGCGATACAGCCCCGGGACGCGCCGGGCGTCGTCAGCGGCGTACCAGATGCTGCCATCGGGTGCGAAGCGCGGGAACGCGGCGGTCCAGCCGTCGGCGGTCAGCGTCTGGACGGCGGTGGCCGTGCGCACTGCGTCGCCGTGGGTGTGCGGTGCGCGCGCTCCCGCGTCCGCAATGCTTGCGCGCACGCTGTCCTTCCAGGCAGCGTAGCGCGCCGTGAAGGTGATCCCGAGCGCCTCCCGGGCGCTGGCGTCGAGGCGCAGCGGGTTCAGCCGTCGACTGGTGCGATCGAGGAGGCGCGCAACCGCCTCGTCTTCGGTGCCGCTGCTACGCGCCGCAATCGTCGCGCGCACGAGGGCGCTGCCGAAGAGGTATGGCGTCGTGCCGCCGGGATAGTACGGACGCCCGGACGTGAGCGCGTCGAGCGCTGGTAGTGCATCCTCGGCGGCGAGGGCGCGAAAATGGGCATCGAACTCGGTGCCGTTGTTTCGCCCGCCGAGCGTGAAGCGCGATTCATAGTGCACGGCCAGCCCTTCGATGAACCAGTTCGGGCTGAAGGTGTTGGGGAAGAGCGGTGCGGCCCGCCCGAACACGCGGCGCGCGAGGCGCCAGGGGCCGTCGGCGCGGTCGAGGTGGAAAATGTGCACCATCTCGTGGAGCACGACCGTACGGCTCCATTCCTCGTGGTTGCGCAGCGAGTACTCGTCCACCGGCGGCCGCGCGTAGACCACGATCCGGTTCGACGGGAACGGCGTGGCGTAGCCGTTGGCAAAGTCCACGTTGTCGGCGAGAACGATGTCAATGATCCCCTGCGGCGCGCGCAGGTGCTCGCTCAGGCGCGCGTAGGCCCACTCGGCGTTCGCGAGCGTGCGCCGTGCGAGCGGCTCCATTCCGTCCGCGAAATGCACGCGGATGTGGTCGCTGGTGAGCGTCTGCCAGTCGAGGTCCGGGCGCACCTGTGCCGACAACCGCACGACGCCGAACGGCAGCGTGGCGAGCGCGAGCAGGACGCGGCGCAGCGCGCGGGCCCTGCAGATGCGGAAGCGTCTCATTTGGTCCACACGAGCACGACACCGCAGCCGTTAAAGTCCGTGAAGCGCTCAGGCATAAACGGAGCCGGGTGAATCTCCACGCGGATCGCTCGTGAGAGAATGTCCGCCTCCTCGACGCCATCGGCCGGAATTCCCCAGTCCACGCCGTCCAGGAAGAAGCGGGGTTGGCAGCTGCCGCCACCAGAGAGGAGGCCCGTGGGTGCGCGCAAGCGAGTCGTTGGGAAGCTGCCGCCGGAGCTGCGCACGCGGGTCGAGAAGTTCTGCAGCACGGTGGCGGACAGGCGCGGATACCTCTTGATCGTCTCCTCATCAATGAAGATGCCCGTGCCAGAGCGCCGCCGCTGCTCGAACTCCAGCGCGGCGGCGGTCTCGGCTCGGGCCGTCACGCGCACCTCCGCGAGCTCTTGCGCCACCGGGATCAAGGTGACCTGATCGACATCCACCTCACCGTCGATCGGCGCGACGTCCACATACTGCGGCGTGAACCCGATCGCGCGCACGAAGAGTTGCGTGGACCGGCGCGGAACGCCGTCCAGCGTGAACTGTCCGTCCTCCGACGCACGTACGGTGAGCGCGGTGTCTCCCGGCACGGTGATGATCGCGCCACGCACGCCAACGCCCTCACCCGAGACAAGGCGGCCACTGACGCGGCCCGTGCTCCGCCGCGGTCCCACCGTGACATCGCGACGCACGATGGGCCGATCGCCGAGGCTCACATACAGGTTGCCGGTGCCGAGGGTGTCGTCGCCGGCGCGCACGAGGAATGTGGTGCTGCGCGGCACTCCGCAGAGCGAGAACATTCCGTTGGCATCGGTGGTGTCGATGGTGCCGATCAACTCCGAGCGGATTTCACGTCTGCGGAGGACCGCCTCAGACCATACGGCGCCAACGAAGACCCCGGCCCGCGGGAGGCCGGTGGCGTCGCGGAGTTCCCCGCGCAGGATACCGCGGTCATCGTCAAACGCGGCGCCGCAGAGCGCGACCTGAAATCGCCGCAACGAGGGCGTGGCGAACCGGATCTCCCGCGACGGCCGGCCCGCGCGCACCTCCACCTGCGCCACCAGTGGCGGCAACGAGAGCGAGTCCAGCCACGGCGCGGCGTAGCGAATGTACCAGATGCCCTCGGGGAGGCTGTCGAACGAGAATCGCCCGCGCCGATCCGTCCGCGTGCGCTCGGAGCGACCATCCACGGTAATCAGCGCGTCCGCGATGGGCGCACGGGTCCGCAGGGAGTCGAAGAGGGTCCCGCGCACCTCCTGCGCGAGGGCCGGCGTCGCGGTGAGTACCAGGGCGAGGAGGGCGTGACGGACTCGCATCGGCTCCAGTCTACCCCGCGCGGCCAACGGAGGACACCCGCATTTCTTCCCTCGCATCCGGCCCATCCGTATATTCGCCGGATTGCCCGACCTCTTACTTCAGGCTCCAGTCCGTGAACCGTTGCACTTTCTGCGGCCGTGAGAACGACACAGCGACCAAGTTCTGTCTCGACTGCGGCAAGCCCGTGGTCGCGAGCGGGGCGCGCGTCATCCCGGTGCCGGGAATGGCCGCAGAGCGGCCGGCGGCGCCGGATCCGCGCTCGTCGATGCCGCCCGTGACGGGCGCGGGCGCGGGCAGCGGTCTCAAGACACCGTGCCGTTACTGCGGGACGCCGGTGGACCCCGCACTGCCCTTCTGCCAGAAGTGCGGCGGGCGCGTCGCCGGCTCGCCGGCGGAGACGATGAGCGCGAGCCGCGCCTCCTGTGCCTCGTGCGGAAACCGGGTCCAGCCCGGTCTCGACGTGTTCTGCGCTCGCTGCGGCGCCCGTGTCGCGGCCGCGCCGGAACCGCCGGCCACACCGTCCGCAGGAACCGCCGTCTTTACGGCAAAGAACAGCGTCGCCGGACCGAAGATTGCCATCCTCGACACCGCGGGCCAGGTGAAGCGCACCGTGACGATGGACGGCCCCGAGGCGACGATCGGCCGGGCCGATGGTGAGATCCGGTTCAGCGACGACGTCTATATGAGTCCCGTTCACGCACAGCTTTCGTTCCGCGACGGCCAGCTGTACCTGCGTGATCTCGGCTCGCGCAATGGAACGTGGCTCTACCAGAACGAGCCCTACAAGCTCCAGGACGGAGATTCGATCCTCGTTGGCTCCCAGATCATTCGGTTCCGCCGACTCGGCTTTCCAGGCCCCAATCCGCCCGAGGCCGACGCCACCCGCCGCCTGGGCTCGGCCACGCCGAGTGCCGACGTGGCGGTGCTGCAGCAACTGCGCGCCGATGGTTCGGCTCGCGACTCGTGCCACCTCTCGCCGGCACGCTCGGTGGTCATCGGCCGTGCGGACGGCGACTGGCTGTTCCCCTACGATCAGACAATGAGCGGGCGCCACGCCGAAGTGCGCAGCGAGGACCTCGAGTTCATCGTACTCGACCTCGGGAGCCGCAACGGCGTGGCCGTGGCCGTGCGCGGTGAGAAGCCGGTCAAGGCCGGCCAGCGCATCCTGCTCGGCGACCAGACCCTCCGCGTGGAGAGCGTGTGAGCGAACAGAAGGTGTGTCCGACCTGTGGGACCGAGTACCCGCTCAGCGAGCGCTTCTGTCCGCGCGATGGCACGGCGCTGCGGTCCGCCAACGCTAGCGGCGACCTGCTCGGCACGGTCGTAGCAGATCGGTATCACGTGATCAAGAAGCTCGGCGAAGGTGGAATGGGTGCCGTGTATCTCGCCGAGCACGTGAAGATGGGACGCAAGAGCGCGCTCAAGGTGATGCACCCCGGGATGAACTCGGATCCCGATGCCATCGCGCGCTTCAACCGCGAGGCCTCGAACGCGTCGCGGCTGTCCCACCCGAACATCTGCGGCATCTATGACTTCGGCGAGACGCCCGAGGGCCTGATCTACCTCGCGATGGAGTTCATCGAGGGCAAGGCGCT
>CAYPYY010000106.1:0-8743 GCA_964414995.1 uncultured Gemmatimonas sp. | reverse complement strand
CATCAGCGGCGCCTCGCATAAGATCCTCAAGTAGGTTTGAAGAGCCCTGAGCGCCTGCGCAGGGCTCTTTCTGTTACAGTGCGTCGGCCCACGCGTCCCACCGCAAAGCTCCCACCCTGCGAATGCTGCCTACTCCTGTCTCGTCCGTGATTTTCCAGCGCATCGAGGACGGCGCGGTGCTGTTTGCCCCGGCCACCGAGGTGTACTTCGGGCTCAATGAAGTCGGGGCGCGCGTGTGGCAACTGCTCCCGCCGGCGACCGGCTCGATCGACGAGCTCTGCGCAAAACTCGGGCACGAGTATCCGGACGTGGATGCCGCGACGATCCGACAGGACGTTGTGGAGCTCCTGGGCCAACTGACGGCGGAAGGGCTCGTGGCCGCGCCGGCGGCCGGCTCGGATGCAGCGCGCGCTTCGTAAGCTCGCTTCCCTCGACGCGCGCAGCGTCGCCGATATAGTCTCCGCCCAAGTCGCGCTCCTGCGCGCGTGGCGGATCGTGAAGACGCGGCCGATTGGCTCACTGACGACTCGCGACCTGGGCGCGCGACGCGACGCCGCGCCGAGTGGGCCGAGTGCGCCGGCAAGCAACAGTGCCTCGGGCGATCCGATCCGCGCGCGGGCCATCGCGCTCGCCGTGAACCGCGCGGCGGACTACGGCCTGTTTCGACCCTACTGCCTCGTCCAAGCCCTCGCGCTGCGCACGATGCTCGAGCGCGAGGGCATCCGCGGAAGCGAGATCCGCGTCGGCGTGCGGCGCGCGCAAGGCAAGTTCGCCGCGCACGCCTGGGTGAAGTGGGGCGATCTCATCCTCGGCGATAGCCCGGAGCACGTGGCGACCTTCACGGAGGTGGACGACATCCGCGTGCTGGGGGGCGCGTGAGCGCCATCGCCGTCATCGGCGGTGAGGCGCGGCGCGCTGGGCAGGCGGCCGCTGCATCTGCCGCGGGTGACGGGTTCACCGACTCCGTTCGGGCCGCGCTGTCCGCGATGCGCGCGCGTGGTGACAGCGCGCCCGTCATCGCGGAGCTTGGGCCCGTCACGATGGCCGCGATTGCGCACGCGTGGCAGCGCCCGGTGGAATGCGCACAGGTCGGGCAGATCACGGTGGTGGCCGATGCCACGCTGTACTATCGCGACGATCTCGCGCGCCGCGTGGGCGGTGCGGTGCGCGCCAGCGAGATGAGCGATGCGCGGCTCATCGCCGCGTGCTGGGCGCTGCGCGGCGCCGACGCGCTGGCGTGGCTCGAAGGGGACTTCGCCCTCGCCGTGTGGGATGCCGCGCGCGGCACGCTCACGGTGGCACGCGATCCAGTCGGCACGCGCAGTGTGTACTTCGCCTGGCACGCCGGCGCGCTGCGTGTGGCCAGCACGATTGCCGGCGTCCTCGCCGACGGCGTGGTGCCGCGCACGCTGGACCTGGCCACGGTGGCCAGCGTCGGCGGCGGGCTTTGGTCGCACCCCGCGGCCACGGCGTACGCACAGGTCACGGAGCTCCGTGCGGGCGAACTGTTCACGTGGCGGCCCGGCAGCGCGCCCACCGTACACGAGTGGTGGCATCCACCGATGGAGATGCTCACGCGCCGGCGACCACTTGATCCGGCCGCCGACGAGCTGCGCGCACTCCTTGCGTCCGCCGTGCGCGAACGGCTCTCCCCGGATTCCACCACGGCCGTGTCACTCAGCGGCGGCTGGGACTCCACGGCCGTCTACGCGTCCGGCTGCGCCATCTCCGACCGCGTGCACGGCGTGAGCATCTCGTATCCGCCCGGCGATCCCGGACGCGAGGACGAAACCATCGCCCTCGTGACGGCGCGCTGGGGCACGACGCCCGACTTCATTCCGAGCGCGGAGATTCCACTCTTCGTGGACACCGAAGCCGCCGCGGCGCGCCGCGACCAACCCTTCGCGCACGTCTATGAACATTGGAACCGCGCCTTGTCGCGCCGCGCGCGCGCAGCCGGCGCGCGCGTGATCCTCGACGGCGTCGGCGGCGACAACCTCTTTCAGGCCTCGCCCGTGTACCTGGCCGAGCTGTTTCGCACGCTGCAGTGGGGCGAGCTGCTCGCGCAGTGGCGGATCTGGCACGACGGACTGCGCGACTGGCGCGGGCTGTATCGCTCGGCGGTGCTGCCCGGCCTGCCGCGCTGGGTGCAGGAGCTCATTGCGCGCGGCCGCGGCGGGCGAGTGCAGACGTATCTCGATCGCTTTCCGCCCATCTGGTTTCGCCAGGACTTCCTGCGCGCGCATCAGGTCCGCGAGCGTGACCGCGCCGCGCAACCATCCCTGCCCGACGGCAACCTGCTGCGCCGCGAGACGCACGTGTTCCTGCGCTTCCCGTTCTTTCAGCGGATCTATGCGCACCTGCACGCCTTCGGACTCGAGGAAGGGCTCGAGCTGCGTTCGCCACTCATTGATCAGCGCATCGTGCAGTTCGCCGCTCGACGCCCGTGGAGTGACCGCGCCGACGGCAAGGAGACCAAGCGCCTGCTCCGCCGCGCGATGCGCGACCTGCTGCCGGCCGAGGTACTCGCGCCGCGGCCCCACCGCACGGGCACCACGAACGCATATTTCGTCCGCCAGATGCGCGAGGCGGGGTGGCCGATCGCCGAGCGTACGCTGCGCGACAGCCGACTCGCGGCCCTCGGGATGATCGATCCCGCAGTCCTGCGCGATGGCTGGACTCACCTGCTTCAGCACGACGACAGCGAGCTCGCCGGTCGGCTCTTCTTCACGCTGCAAGCCGAGCTCTGGATGCGAACCCAGTCCCCCTGATGCCTACCTATTCCGTCTACGGCCACTGCCTCGAGTCCACGATTGAGCTGCCGGAACTCGCGCCGATCACCGGCCGCGAACCCGACTGGCGCTTCTCGACCGCGCCGTCGCTGTTTCCGATGCGCGACCCGGTCACGCTCGGCGACGAGCTGATCTACGGCGAGGTGCACGCACGCCTGTTCAGTCATCGCGACGGCCATCGCATCACCGTGGACGACACGGGCGAGTTCGAGATCGAGACGGGCGGCCACGTGATTGCGGCACCGAAGCAGGGCGCCTGGGACGACTTCGTGCGCGCGCATATGCTGGGGCGCGTGCTGGCGACGCGGCTCTTCACGCAAGGATTCCTGCCGCTGCACGGGAGCGCCGTCGCCACGCGCGAAGGCGTGGTTGCATTCCTCGCGCCAAAGGGATTCGGGAAGTCGTCGCTGGCGTTGGCGCTCACCAAGGAAGGCGCGGGGCTCGTGAGCGACGACCTGCTGCCGATCGAGCCGAGCGAGCCGCCGCGCGCGTGGCCGGGCGTGCGATCGCTGCGGGTGAACGAGGACTCGATTGCCGCCGTGGGCGTGGACGCGCGCAGCGAGGACACGCGCGAGGGCAAGCGCGCGCTGCATCGCAATGCGGGTGCGATGGCGCCGGACGCGCCGCTGCCGTTGGCGGCGATCTTTTTGATTGCGCCGAGTGTCGAGGCGCCCGCGGGCCACGTGGTGGCGCGGACGCCGCTGGCGCCGGTGCTGGCGGCGGCGGCGCTGGTGGCGCACGTGAAGATTGGGCGAATGCTCGGTCCCTCGGCGGCTGGCCCGATGCTCGAGCGGGCGGCAACGATCTCGCGGCTGGTGCCAGTGCATCAGTTGGGGATTGTGCGCGATCTGGCGCGGCTGCCCGAGGCGGCGCGCGAGATCCTGAGTTGGTACGGCGGGCCGGCGGCGTAGTCGCAGTCGCCGCGGTCGCAATCGTGCACGCCGTCGCCGCTGATGCGCGCTGAGCCCGAGGTGCCAGCGCCGGGCGCGCGGCCGGAATTGACAGACGGTGCGCGGTGGGTTCCGCCGCTCGGTGTGGTGGGGAGCGTCGGGCTCGCGGCGGCGATGACGATTGTGGGACTTGGCGCCGAGCTGCTGCCGGCGCCGGAGCCGCTGCGGCGCGTTGCTGCGGGATTCGTGGCGCTGTTTGTCGGCGTGTGGCTGCTGCGCGGCGAGGCGCTGGACGGTACGGACTGGTGGCGGGAACGCGTGCGATTGCGCGCCCCCAGTGGGCTCGACTGGGCGGTGATTGGCGGCGGAACTGTGCTCGCGGGCGTTGTCGCGGCGCTGCTCACTGCGGTGCTCCCTGAAATGGTGCCGTCTATAGCAAGCGCGACACCCGCATCAGAAGATCTGCCTCGCACGAATCCGGCGCTGCTTGTGCTTCCGTTCGCGCTCGCGCAGGTCATTGGCGACGAATGGCTCTGGCGCGGGGTGGTGCTCCCGCGGCACGAGGCCGCGGGGCGCTTCGGATGGCTGCGCAACGGCGCGACCTGGCTCGCGGTGCAGGTCGCAGTCGTCGGCATCCTGCCGCTCGCGATCATCCTCCCACTCGCGCTCATCCTCCCGCTCGCCGCTCACATCACGCGCAACACGTACGTCCCGCTCGCGATTCGCGGCGCGCTCGTGGTCGCCGCTCTATCTTGAGAGCGACCCCTCTCCCGCGCACCGAATGCGACTGATCGTCAACGGCAGCACGCACGAGATTGACGTCGAACCGGAGATGCCGCTGCTCTGGGTGCTCCGCGACGAGCTCGGCGTCACTGGCCCCAAGTACGGCTGCGGGATCGGCTACTGCGGCGCCTGCACCGTGCACGTGGACGGCAAGGCAGTGCGCAGTTGTTCGATGCCCGTCGGCGGCGTGACCAAGCCGGTGACGACCATCGAGGGTCTCGCCACGCGCGACACAATGCACGCGGTGCAACGCGCGTGGATCGAACTCCAGGTCGCGCAGTGCGGCTACTGCCAGTCGGGCCAGATAATGACCGCGGCGGCCTTCCTCGCCACCAAGCGCAACCCCAGCGACGCAGAGATTGACACGGCGATGAGCGCGAATCTCTGCCGCTGCGGCACCTACCCGCGGATCCGCGCGGCGGTGCGGCGTGCCGCCGCGCTGCTGCAGGAGAGCGCACGATGAGTCGCGCGCGCACCATCACGCGTCGCGTCTTCGTCATCGGTGCGGCCAGCGTTGCTGGCGGCGTGGTCCTCGGCTGGGGCGCGTATCGCTGGCCGCTGCGGAATCCGCTCGAGTCGCTGCTCGACGATGACGACATCACGCTGAATCCGTACCTGCGCATTGACCCTTCGGGCATCACGCTGCTCGTGCCGCGCGCGGACGTGGGCCAAGGCGCCCACTCGGTGCAGGCCGCGATGATCGCCGAGGAGCTGGATCTCGCGTGGGGCGAGTTCCGGGTCGAGGCCGCGCCGCCGAGTCGCATCTATTACAACGGCATCGCGTTCAACGAACTGTTGCCGGTGGCCTCGCTCGACGACGGTGCGCTGCGGCGCGGCGTGCGCGGCGTAATGGACGCATACAGCAAGATGCTGGGGAGCCACATCACCGGCGGTTCGACCACGGTGCCCGACACTTTCGACAAGCTGCGGCACGCGGGCGCGACGGCGCGGCGAATGTTGCTGCAGGCGGCAGCCGAGGAGACGGGCGCGGCGGTTGATGCGCTGCGCACCGAGGGTGGCGCAGTCATCACGCCCGATGGCCGCCGGCTCACGTACGTCTCGCTGGCGGCGGCCGCGGCCACGCAGCGCGCGCGCGGCGAGATCGTGCTCAAAGAGCCGTCGCAGTGGCGCTTGCTCGGCAAGCCGATGCAACGCGTGGACATCGTCGCCAAGTCCACGGGCGCGGCGACCTACGGCATTGATATCCGGCTCCCAGAGATGCGGTACGCGACCGTACGCGCGCACCCTCGGGCCGGGGGCACGGTCGTGCGCTTCGACGCAGCGGCCGCGCAGGCCGCGAAGGGTGTGATCAAGGTGGTGCCCATCACCGGAGGCGTCGGCGTGATCGCCGACAACACCTGGCGCGCGTTTCGCGCCGCGGCGATGCTCGACATCACGTGGAGCGAGACGAACGCGCCCGCGACGACCGACGCGATTGCCGCCGAGCTTGCCGCGTCGTTCACCGATGCGCGCCGCGACGCGCGGTTGCGCAACGACGGTGATGTTGAGAGCGTGCCCGCCGCCGCTGCGACGATGGTCGAGGCGGAGTATCGCGTGCCGTTCCTGGCGCACGCACCGCTCGAGCCAATGAACGCCACCGCGCTCTCGCACGGCGACGCGCTCGAGATCTGGACCGGGACGCAGGTGCCGCGTTTCGCGGTGCGCGCGGCGGCCGCGGCCGTGGGGCTCGACGAGTCGCGCGTCCGACTCCACGAGGTCATCAGCGGCGGCAGCTTCGGCCGCCGGCTCGAGGTGGATTACGTCGTGCAGGCCGCCGAGCTCGCGATGGCGCAGCCCGGCGTGCCGATCAAGATGACGTGGTCGCGCGCAGAGGACTTCACGCACGACTTCCCGCGTCCGATGGCCATCGGCCGTGGACGCGGCGCGGTGATGAACGGTCAGGTGCACGCCTTTGATCTTCAGGTCGCGTCGATCTCGGTCGTGCGCTCACAGGCGGCGCGCATCAACCAGATGGTCGCCGGTCCAGATGCGATGATGCTGCGTGGCGCCTTCGACCAGCCGTACGCGATCCCGCACTATCGAGTGACGGCGTATGCCGCGCCGGAACTGGTGCCGGTGAGCTCGTGGCGCTCGGTCGGCGCGTCGTACAATGGCTTTTTGCACGAGTCGCTACTGGACGAACTCATCCACGCGGCCGGCGCGGACCCGCTGCTGGAGCGCATCCGACTCTGCAACGATCCCATCGCGCGCCGTGTGCTCGAGACCGTGGGCGAGATGAGCGGCTGGAGCACGCCACTCGGCGCCGGACGCGGCCGCGGCGTCGCGCTCACGCTCTCCTTCGGCGTTCCCTGCGCGGAGGTCGTCGAAGTGACGAACACGCCCGAGGGCATCTCGATTGACAAGGTGTTCGTGGCCGCTGACGTCGGTCGCGTGCTCGACCCGGTGAACTTCGAGAACCAGGTGCAGGGCGCGGTCATCTGGGGCCTCAGCCACGCGATGAACGCCGAGCTCACGTATCGCAACGGCGTCGCCGAGCAGACGAACTTTCATCTGTACGAGGGGCTGCGGCTGAACCAGACGCCGGAGATCGTCGTGCGCGGGCTCGAGCATTCGCCGCATCTGCGGGGCGTGGGCGAGCCGCCCGTGCCGCCCGCCGCGCCCGCGTTGGCCAACGCCATCTTCGCCGCGACCGGCACGCGCCTGCGCGAGTTGCCGATGCGGAAATCGGTGCGCTTCCGCTAGGGCTGGCGTCGCAGGCGCGCGTAGTTCGAGTCAATCTTGCGCACGTAGTCCAGCGTCTCGCGGTAGCGCCAGCGCGGCACCCGCGGCGCGACCGCCTCGACGTGCACCCAACCCGGCTGCGCGGGCTCGACCGTGCGCGCAGAATCGAGCGCGCGGCCAATCGTGCCCTGCCCCGCGTTGTAGCTGCCGAACATAAAGCGCATCCGGTCCGCCTCGGGCGCGCGGCCGTCCCAGAGCCGCCAGAGATACCGGTTGTGCGAAATGCCGGCGGCGATGTTCCACTCGGGATCGGTGATCTCGCCGAATTCCGGGCGCCGCGACTGGATCTGCGCGTACGTGCTCGGCATCAGCTGCATAATGCCGCGCGCACCGACGAAACTCGTGGCCTCTGGGTTCAGGTTGCTCTCGGCCATCCCCTGCGCCTTGAACCAGCGCCAGTCGAAGGCCGGGCCGAAGTAGCGCTTGCTGTAGCGCCGAAACGTCTCGTCGTAGCGCGCGTTCCCCCGCTGCGCGGCGCGGCGCGCGACGGCGGAACGCGGCGCCTGCGGGGTGGACGGCGCCGCAGATGGCGGCGTCCGCGCGCTGTCCCGCTGCGCCCCGAGCCACGACGGCAGCGTCGCTACCATCACCGCGACAATCACGGCGGTGCCGCGGCGGGTGGTCACGATCCGCACCAAACGCTGCCGCTCACCGGGTTCAGTTCAGCGCGTTCCCGACGACCATCGCAATGGCGATGAACAGCGAGCCGATGAAGATCGCCACGGCGATGTTGCCCTTGCGGAGTTCCTCCGGAAAGTCCACCTGCGGCGTGAGGTGGTCGAACACGCGATAGGCGATCCACATCAGGGCCACGCCGAGGATGGCGTAGCTGAAGTTGAGCGCGAGGATGCCGAGGTCCATTGGAGTGGGTCCGGGGAGAGGGCGGAGCGCCCCCACATTGTGGGATGCGCCGCGCCGTCGCGCAACGGATCCGCGGCGCGGCACCTGCTGCGTGCATCGCCAGCGCACAGACTTCGCGGTAGTTTTCTGCGCGCGCACGGCCAGCACGGTCGTCGCACGCATCCTGCCGGCACCCCCCGCACGTCGGAGATCAGATGTCGCTCGCGCCAGCGTCGCTGTTGCCGCTCGTCCAGACCGCCGCCGAACGCCTCGCCGTCGCACGCGAGGGCCTCAATACGCCGCTCGCCGAGCGCGCGATGGGCCTCGTCGGCATCGCCACGATGCTCGGCATCGCCGTGCTCATCTCCTACGACCGCAAGCGCATTGATTGGCGGCTCGTCGGCGCGGGCCTCGGGCTGCAGGCGCTGTTCGGCATCCTCGTCCTCAAGACCGAGGCGGGGCGCACGGTATTCTCGTACGTCGGCGATCTCATCACGCGACTGCTCGGCTTCCAGGAACAGGGCGCGCGATTCGTGTTCGGCAATCTCGTGCAGTCCGCCGTGCCGGTGGCCAACGCCGACGGCTCGGCCACTCAGGGCGTGAGTTATGTGGCGCAGACCGGCGCGTACTTCGCGTTCAATGTGCTGCCGACGATCATCTTCTTCTCGGCGCTGATGTCGGTGCTGTACTACCTCG
>CAYPYY010000105.1:2806-8994 GCA_964414995.1 uncultured Gemmatimonas sp. | reverse complement strand
TGGCGCGCTCGATGTTCTCCTTGGGGCAGGACTGCGCCTTGGCGTTCTCGATCGCGGTCCGGAGGCGCGGATTGCCGGCGGCGTCGCCGCCGCCGGCCTTGGCCGCGACGGTGATTTCACGCAGCAGCTTCGTGAAGATGGCGCCGCGCTTGGCGTCGGCCGCCGCCTTGTAGTGCTTGATCTGCTTCCACTTACTATGACCGGCCATTGAACTGCGGATGAAGGCTGGGGGGAGGAGGCGCGCGTTGCCGCACGCGCGGGCCGCGGAGTGCCGCGGCGCCTCCGAACAATCTAAAGAAGTCGGGGAGCGGTCGCCGCCGGCGCCCGCCCCCCGATTGGCCCTGCAGCCAGCGTCAGTTGTAGCGCGCCGTCACGCTCAGGCGAAGGCCCGACACGCTGGTGGCGGTGCCATCCACCGTCGAGTACACGTTGCCGGTGGTGAAGCCAAGCTGCGGATAGAGCATCGTGCCGGCCACAGGGACGCGCACGCGGAGTCCAAAGTTGAACTGGTTGCCGGCGCGCGCGCCGCCCTGCTGCCACAGACGCGTCTCCACGCTCGGCTGAATCAGGTAGTCGCGGACCTCGAAGCTCACCGCGGCGCTCACGTTGAAGATGTTCTCGTTCGGTGCGACGCCGCCGAGCTGCTCGCCTTCCAGCCGGAAGAGATTCCAGCCGCTCAGGAACACCTGCGTGCCCTTGAACGGGAAGCTCCAGCCACCGGTGAGGATGATACGGTCGCCGGTCGAGTACGTGGTCGTGTCGGCGAGGTCGGCGCCGAACGCCGAGTACGTGAGACCGAGCGACACTTGGCCGTCGCCCACGGGCCGATCCCCGTTCAGGCGCAGGCGATACTCGTCCGCCGGCTGAAAGCGGAAGTCGTCCGAGGCGACCTCGAACGCCGAGAACTCGGCCGATTTCCGCATCGAGCCGCCGACTCCGAGGTTCCAGTCGCCCACGGGGCGCGCGTACGCCACGCCGGCGGTGGTCGCGAAGCCGTTGCCCATCGAGGAAATCGGATAGTACAGGAAGTCGTTGCCGATCTGTCCGGCGGCTTCCTGCTGATCCTCGGCTACCGAGTACTGCCCGGTGGGCAGGTTGAGCCCGAGCGTCACGAGCAGCTGATCGCCGGCCAGGCGATAGTTCGCGCGCAGCTGTGTGTCGGTCAGTCCGGAGATCTTGGACGCTGACGCGCCTGCGGCCTCGACGTTCGAGGAGGCGAAGGCGGTGGTGACGTCAACGCTGAGGCGCTCACCAACCGGGAAGAGTAGAACCACGGGCAGTGCGATCTGCGTGACGCTGCGCTTGGCGGCGCCGGACCCAAACGTGAGGCCCGTGTACGTCGGCTGCACGATGACGGAGCCGTCCTGCAGGAAGCCCGGCAGTTGGGCATCGAGCGTGCCGGCCGTGAGGGCGAGTGTGGCCGCGAGGGCGAGGGGGCGAATCATTCGTGGGGTCCTCGCTTACGGGCGGCGAATGATGATGGTCACGGTGCCGGTGCGCGCGGACGGATTGTCCGTGCCGGCCTTCTCGCTCGGCGCGTCACGCACCGGCGGCACGACCGGCGTCTGGGTCGACCCGGTGTTCGAGACGGGCGTAATCGTTGCCGGGTTCACGTCCTGCGCCACAGAAGTGAGCGTGTTGGTGAGGCCGGTTGGGGCGACGCCCGCGTTGCCGGCATCGGCGTTGGCGACGACCTGGCTTTCCTGCCCGGTCAGTCCGCTCTGCAACTGCGCCGCAGTGACCTGCTGGCCAGCTGCTGCGGCAGAGGCGGTGGAGAAGCGTGCGGCCGCGGCGCCGAACCCGGGGTCCAGCGTGCGGGCCTCTTCGAAGAACCGCGCCGCGTCCTGGAAGCGGCCGTCATCCGAGGCCTGCAGGCCGCGGCTGTAGGCGAGGAATGCATTGAGGTTCGTCGTCGCCTGACGGTCCACCAGTTGCCGCTCAGCCGGCGTGAGTTCCACGCCGAGCTGCTCGAAGATGCGGAAGACCAACTGCTTCTGGAGCGCGAAGAAGTTGTCGGCCGAGTTGCTGACAGCGGCCGGATCGGAGATCTGCGACGTCGCGACGTCCACGATGCTGGAGGCCAGGGTGAGCTGGTTGCCGCCCTGCACGATGGTGCCGTTCACGAGGCGCCCGGCCTGCATCAGGCGGCCCGCGCGCACGGCGGAGGTCTCGTCCACGCGGCCCGTGGCGCCGAGCTGGATTTCGTCGGCGATGGCCTGCATCCGGTCGCGCTCGACGATGCGCAGCTGCGACGAGCGCCCGAGGTCGGTGATGATGAGTTCGGCGAGTCCGCGCTCGAGTGGCGCGTACTGCTCGGCGTCGGGACCGCTGAACTTGAGTGGCGGCACGGCGATGGTGCGGCGGTCGCCGGGCGTCGAGGAAATCGAGGCTTCGTTCGCCACGGCGGCCTTGGCGGCCGCGACGGACTCGTCGCGCGCCAGCGCCACGAGACGCTTCTGGATGTCCTCGCGCGTGCCACGCGAGCGTCCGTGCTCGAGGTACGCGGTGTACGCCGCGCGGGCGCCGGCGAAGTCACGCAGTTGTTCGGCGGCGAGCCCCGCGTACAGCGCACTGACACCGTCCCGCGGGTCGAGCTGGCGCGCCTGGTCCAGCACCGTGCGCGCCTCGGTGAACCGATTGGCCTTGAAGTACGCGACACCCAGCGCGCGCAGCGCCGCCACGCTCCGCGGGTTCGCGTTGCGCGTCTGCTCGAGCCGCGGAATGGGGTCGCGCTGCCGCTGCGCGCCAGCCGCAGGGGCGGCCGCGACGAGCAGGACAAGGGCGAGAAGGGGACGAACCGGTCGCATACGTTCTCCTAGCGGTCGGGATCGAGCATATCTTCGAATCGCATCCACTGCTTGTAGAAATACAGGTCCACGTAGCCGGTCGTGCCGTTCCGGTTCTTGCGGACGATCAGCTCGGTGGCACCCTCGACACCGAAGCCCGGCGCGTACATCTCTTCGCGGTAGATCGCGAGCACCACATCGGCGTGCTGCTTCACGGCGCCGAGCGCGCCGAAGTCCTCGAGTGAAGGACGCGGGTCGGGCCGGCCGCGCTCCCAGCGCGGCATATGCGCCGTCACCAGCACCGTCAGGTCCAGCTCGAGTGCCAGCGCCTTGAGTTGCCGCACGGCAGTGGCCAGCGCCTCGTCCTGCGAGTGCGCGCCGCCCGCGAGTGCCTGCAGCGAATCCACCACGAGCACCTGCGCCCCGAGTTCGCGGGCGCGCGGCCGTAGCGTCTCCAGCTCGCCAAGCGACTCCACGCGCGGCGCGCGATCGCGCAACCGCACGGCGGCCGCGCCCACGCCCGCGCGCGAGAGCTCGTCCAACTTCCCACGACGCAGGTCGTCCACGCTCGCACGACCCTCGAGGGCCAGCGCACGCTCCATCACGCGCTCGGCCGTCATCTCGCCCGAGAGGTAGCAGACGTTGGTGCCCGCTTGGGCCATTCGCAGGGCCATCGCCAGGGCCAGCGCGGACTTTCCGCTGCCGACGTCGCCGCCCAGCACCACGAGATCACCGCGCCGCACGCCGCCGCCGAGCCAGCGGTCGAGGCTCGGAAACCCCGTCGCCACGGCATCCCCCGAGGGATGCCCGTCGGACGCGAGGTCCACGCGGCGCATCACGCGCGAGATGGGAGAGATGTCGCTAGGGCGCAGGTGGGCCTCAATAAAACAAAGAAGGGCGAGCGCCCTATTCTACGGGTCGGTGCACGACCCCGGCAAGCGGAGCGGAGGCGGCGCGTAACGCCTGGGTGAGACGGGTCAACTCCGAACGTGCCGCCCGATCCAAGTGCGGCGCGGTGACCTCGGTCACCGCATCCACCGCATCGGCGACGCCCGTCGGCGTGTCCTCGGCGCTGGCCTGGATCGCACGCTGCAGGACGGACCGGAGCTTCGCAGGCACGGCCAACGCGGTCAGCCACGACTTCACGCCGGTGGCCCGTGCGCGCCGTGCGTCCGTCGTCAGCGGATGTGGGCCGTGGAGCCCGGAGGCCAGGCGCGCGACCATCAGCGCCCCCAGTAACGCCTCCCGTGGCCCGCCCAACGGCGCACGCGCCGCGGCGGCGGCGAGCCCCACGAACGCGAACCGGGCGCGCGACGGGGCAAAGGGAGGCGTGGCGTCGGACACCTTCCCAAGGTGCCGCACCGCCGGGCTCCCCGGAAGGGCCTTATCTTCCACCGAATGTCCGTTGTCGCGCTTGACCTTTCCCGCACACGCTGATGGGGATCTACCGTCGGCTGCTGGTCTTCCTCCGCCCGCACTCGTGGCGGCTCGTCGGGAACGTCGCGCTCAACGTCGTCGCCGCGGCGCTCGACGGCATCGCGTTCACGCTGCTCATCCCGTTCCTGAACACCCTCTTCGGGCTGCCGAACCAGATCGCGCCCGATATGGGGTGGCTCACGCAGCTGCAGCACTGGTTGATCGGGCCGTTTATGGTCCCCGACGACCCGATGGCCTCCCTGCGGGGCGTCATCATCGTGATCATCGCGATGATTGCGCTCAAGAACCTGCTGCTCTGGCTCGGCGGGCTGCTCGGCGCGTCGTTGCAGGAGTACCTCACGCGCGACCTGCGCGCCGCGGTCTTCTCGCATATGCAGCGGCTGCCGATGGGCTGGTTCTCGCGCACCAAGACCGGCCAGATCATCGCGCGGATTCTCACGGACACCGAGCAGACAAAGGCCATTCTCGCCGAGGTCGCGACCCGCAGCATCCAGAATGCGGCGCAGCTCATCGTGACGATCGGCATCCTGTTCCGGCTGTCGCCGCGGCTCACGTTCTATGCGTTGGTGATCGCCCCGATCGTCATCGGGATGCTGCAGCCCATCCTGCGCAAGCTGCGCAAGGGGCACCGTCGCCTGCGCGCCGAGTACGGCGAGATCACCAGCGTGCTGCAGGAGGTGATCAGCGGCATCCGGTTGGTGAAGTCCTTCCGCGGCGAGCCGTACGAGGACAGTCGCTTCCTCGGAGCCTCCGCGCGCTACTCGAAGGGAATGACGCGCATCCAGCGGCTCTCCCAACTGAGCGGTCCGCTCACCGAGGTGCTCGGCGCCGTCGTCGCGTTGGGCATCCTGTGGATCGGCGCCACCGAGGTGCTGCAGGGCGGGGCGATGGACGGCGGCACGCTCATCACGTTTATGGTGCTGGTGATGCGGCTGCTGCAGCCGCTCAAGCAGCTGTCGCAGGCACCGACGATCGGGCAGCAGTCACTCGCGGCGGCGGAGCGGCTGTTCGACGTGCTGGACGAGCCCACGGAAGCACAGCGCGACCGCGGCACACGCACGGTCGAGGGCCTGAAGGACAGTGTGGTGTTCGACGCCGTTGGCTTCTCCTACGGCGAGCGCAATGTGCTGCAGGACGTGTCGTTCACGGCGCGGCGTGGCGAGGTAATCGCGCTGGTCGGCGCGAGCGGGGCGGGGAAGTCCACGCTGGTGGATCTGATCCCGCGCTTCATCGAGCCGACCGCGGGCCGCATTCTGGTGGACGGAGTGGATACTCGCGAGATCGCGTTGCCTTCGCTGCGCGCGTTGACGGGCATCGTCAGCCAGGATACGGTGCTGTTCAACGACACGGTGCGCGCGAACGTCGCGTACGGCGCGGAGTCCAAGTACACGCAGGCCCAGATCGAGGCGGCGGCGCGCGCGGCCAACGCGCACGAATTCATCGCGGCGTTGCCGCAGGGCTACGACACCGTGCTCGGCGAGCGCGGCACGCGGTTAAGCGGCGGCCAGCGCCAGCGGTTGGCGATTGCGCGCGCGCTGCTCACCGATCCGCCGGTGCTGATTCTCGACGAGGCCACCTCGGCGCTCGACACCGAGAGCGAGCGCTTGGTGCAGGAGGCACTGGACCGCCTGCTCGCGGGGCGCACGACGTTCGTGATCGCACACCGGCTCTCGACGATCGTGCACGCCACGCAGATCCTGGTGATGGACGCGGGCCGCGTCGTGGAGCGCGGCACGCACGCGGAGTTGCTCTCGGCGGGCGGCGCTTACGCGCGGCTGCACGCGATGCAGCAGCGCGCCGAGCCCGTGGCGTGAGCGATCAACTGAACATCCAGGCGGCGGATCCCGCGCCCGGCTCGCCCGCGACAGCGGTCGCGGCGGCGCCGGCGAAGAAGCCGATGCTGGTGCAGTTCTATTTCGAGTACGCGCTGCTGCGGATCGTCGGCACGCTGGTGCGGCCATTCTC
>CAYPYY010000105.1:0-2706 GCA_964414995.1 uncultured Gemmatimonas sp. | reverse complement strand
CCGGCAATGGCGCCATCATCGTGATGGGCCACTTCGGCAACTGGGAGCTGGGCGCGGCGTATCTCGCGGCCCGCGGCGTGCCGACCGACGCGGTGGCGATGCATATGGCGAATCCGCTCAGCGATGGATTCATCACGCGCACCCGCACGCGGCTCGGTCTGCACGTGGTGTTCGACGAGCAGGCCGTGCGGCGCATTCCCAAGGCGCTCAAGGAAGGTCGGGCGATCGTGCTCGTGTCGGACCAGGGCGCCAAGGGGCTGGCCGCGACCTACGTGCCGTTCTTCGGTCGTCCGGCCAAGACGCCGCGCGGTGCGGCGGTCTTCGCTCGGCGCTACGACCTGCCCATCGTGTTCGTGGCCGCCGTGCGGCAGCCGGACAACCGGTATCGCCTGCACGCCACGCCGGTGCCCGTGGCCAGCGCAGGCGACAAGGAGCGCGACGTCGAGGAGACGGTGCGCAACTACACGCGGGTGATCGAGGACTACGTGAAGCAGTATCCCGAGCAGTACTTCTGGCAGCATCGCCGCTGGAAGCGCCAGCCACCCGACACGCCGCCACACCTGCGCGAGCCGTGACGCTCACGCCCGGTTCCAGCGCGCTCCGCGAGCGCGAGTATCCGTGGGAGGCGCGCGGCGAGGCGATCCACTTCGATCACGCGAGCATCGGCGTCATTCCGCAGCGTGCGCGCGATGCCCTGGCCGCGTACAACGACAGGCGTGCCGAGATGCATCGGATGCGCGCCGACGATTTCTTCCCGCAGCTGGACCGCTCGCGTGAGCTTGTCGCGCAGCTGATCAACGCGCACACGGACGAGATTGCGCTCACGACCAACACCAGTTGGGGCGTGAACCTCGCAGCGTATGCACTGCCGCTGGGGCCCGGCGACATCGTGCTCGGGAGCGAGGGAGAGTTTCCGGCCAACGTGTACCCGTGGATGGCGGCCGCCAAGCAACGTGGATTCGCGTTCGAGCTGGTGCCGATGGCGGGCTTTGCGGTGGACGAGGAGACAATCCTGCGGCGAATTGAGAGCGACCCTCGGGTGAGGGGCGTCGCGCTCAGCTGGGTGTCGTTCTGGACGGGCTATCGCATCGACTTGGCGCGCATCGGGGCCGCCTGCCGCGCGCGCGATGTGTGGTTTGCGGTCGACAGCATCCAAGGACTCGGCGCCTGCGCGCTCGACGTGCAGGCAGTGCCCGTGGACATCATCGCGAACGGTGCGCAGAAGTGGCTCTGTTCGCCGTGGGGCGCCGCGTTTGCCTACGTGCGTCGCGATCTGATCACGCAGATGGAGCCGCCGGCCGCCGGCTGGCTGAGCCAAGCGAGCGCGGGCGACTTTGCAAAGTTCCTCGACTACGATCCCGCCTGGCGCAGCGATGCGCAGCGGTTCGAGGTGGGGTCGTTGCCCATTCAGGACTTCGTCGGGATGAACGCGGTGTTGGAGCTCCTTCTCGAGCTCGGGCCGCGCGCCGTCGAGCAGTACGTGCTGGGCGTCACCGCCTCGTTGCGCGAGCAGGCGCTGGCGCTCCCGGGCGTGACGACGCTCACCCCCGCGGCGCAGGCGCAGCGCGCAGGCATCGTGGCCCTGCGCACGAGCGACGTGACTGGCGATTCCGCTCGCCTGCGCAGCGCGGGCATCGTGCACTCGGTGCGCGAAGGCGCGATCCGCCTCGCCCCGCACTTTCACAACACGCTCGACGACGTGCAGGCCGCGCTGCGGGTCCTGGCCCGGTAGCGACTAGATTCCAGCCGTGACCGCTCCTGCCATTCCAGGGGCGACGCTCGCCGACCAGATCGCGCGCCGTCGCACCTTTGCCATCATCTCGCACCCCGACGCGGGGAAGACGACCCTCACCGAGAAGCTCCTGCTCTACGGCGGGGCCATCCATCAGGCCGGCTCGGTGAAGGCGCGCAAAGCGCAGCGCCACGCGACCTCCGACTGGATGGCGCTCGAGCAAGAGCGCGGCATCTCCGTCACGTCGTCGGTGCTGCAGTTCGAGTACCGCGGCTTCCAGGTCAATCTGCTTGACACGCCGGGCCACGCCGACTTCGGCGAGGACACGTTTCGCACGCTCGTCGCCGCCGACTCGGTCGTGATGCTGCTCGACAACCGCAAGGGCGTCGAGGAACGCACGCGGCAACTGTTCGACGTCTGCCGTCGCCGGCGGATGCCGATCTTCACCGTCGTCAACAAGTGCGACCGTGTCGGCGAGGATCCGCTCAAGCTCGTGAGCGACGTCGAAGCGGAGCTCGGCATCATCGCAGTGGCGGCGCATTGGCCGATCCATATGAGCGACGCGGTGCACGGTACCGTGTTTCGCGGCGTGTATGATCGGCGGAATCGCCGCGCGTATCTGTTTGAGCGCGACGAATCGCACGGCGCCGACAAGGTCGCCACGACGGCGATCCAGCTCGAGGGTCCGTCGGACTCGCGGCTACTCGACGCCCTCGGCCACACCGACGAGGCGATGGCCGCCGTCGAAAAGCTCGCGCACGACATCGAGCTGCTCGATATGGCCGGCCACGAGTCCGATCCGGCGGCGATCGCTACCGGCGAGCAGACGCCTGTGTACTTCGCCTCCGCGCTCACCAACTTCGGCGTCGAGGCCTTCCTCGAGGACTTCCTGCCACTGGCACCGGCGCCGGTGGGGCGTGAGAGCAACGCGGGCGTGATCGAGCCCGGCGGCGACTCGTTCACGGGCTTCGTGT
>CAYPYY010000104.1:0-9089 GCA_964414995.1 uncultured Gemmatimonas sp. | reverse complement strand
GATGCGGCTCGCTCAGTATCTGTCAACAACGTGCTGAGCCACTACACCTAGGGCACCACGGCGGCCCCGCCAAACCCAATCCCCACCGCGTTCATCGGCAGCGCGCGTCGTTCGACCGCCGCACGCCTAGCCGTCAAGCGCAAGTTCGGATGTGAGCTGATGCAGAAACCCGTCGCTGTCCCGGTAGTAGACCCGAAGAGTGGCGTTCAGCCACCGATCGCCGACGAACGAGCCGAGCCGGTCGGCAAGCACCCTGAGCATTCTCGGCGGCGTGCCCGGTGCTACGACCCGAAGGGTCATCTGAACCTTGGACTGCTCGATGGTGGCCTCGCGGGATTCCCCAGGCCCGAGGATTAGATTGGTCAGGAGGCCGTGGCGAGCAGACAAGCCGGGCTCGCTCATGTGCTCGAAGTCGACTAGAACTTCGATGCCCGCAACGGGTGCATCGGTGATGTTGGTGACCCGCACGAGCAGGGACTGCGTGCCTGAGGTCCGGTCTCGCCCGACGAACCCGATCTTCAGTGGCGCCTGGTCTGCGCGCAGGCCCCCCTCTCCCATGCTTTGGCGAATCATTCGCTCAACTTCGCGTGACGTGGCGATGCCATTAACTTGATCGCGGCGTAGATAGACGATGTTTGGGCTAAGAATGCCATCGTGCGAGCGAGCAGCGTGATGTGGGCGGGCGGATACCCCAGTTATCGTTAGCACCCCAACGACTCCACTGGAGGTAGAGAGAACGCGAAACGACGTTTGTGGAGGGGGAACGGTGTAATCCGCAAGAACCTGCGTCACCTGTTCCGGTGTCGGCCACTCTTCCGTGGGAATCGCATTGATCGCACCGCCGCGCCGCGGGTCGCTAACACCGTACAGAATGTGCGCGCGCTCTCCAACATCGATGCTGTTCGCGAACGCAAGTACATCCTTCGCGAGTTGAGCCTTCCCCTCTTTCGATCCCAACGACGGAGCACTCTGCTTAAAGTCGAGGGTCGGACCCTCTGCACGCAGGAGCAGCGCTTCAAGCTGTTGAAGAGTGGTCTCAGGCACAGAGCGTCGGTGGTCGGGCTAACGTGTGATTCTGCTGTGAACGCTCCAATAAGAAGGGTTTGGCGGGGCCGCCGCAACCAGCCTAGGGCATCTCGGCGGCCCCGCCAAACCCAATCCGCACCGCGTTCATCAGCAGCAAGCTGCGTCAGACTCCGCGCGCGTAAGAGCGGCTGAACGCCGCTCTAGTGCGTCAGATGCCTTTGAGTTTGTCGGAGCGCCTTCCGGCGGCTTCGATCTCACGGCGCAGTCGGTCGAGGTCCTTGTCCCAATCGTATGCGGGAAACTCCACGCCGAACGGTACAGTGGGCTTGGGACCGCGTACCGAAAACTTCTTGTCTTGATCCTCGAGGTGGTGTATGTGAATGCCGAGAAGGCCGTTCTTGCGCGCAATTGATTGTTGAATCTCATACTGCACGAAAGGTCGCGAGGCAGTCTCCGTTCCAATGAGCACGATAGTGACGCTCGTGCCTTCGAGTTTGTTGCGGATCAGGCGCTTGATCTCTTCCTCTCCCTTCTTCTTTGCTTCCTCGTATTCGGAGTGATCCAAGAAGCCCGCCCGATCAGCACCAGCTACCACGTTGGTGTTGCGAACTTGGTTGACACGCCAAATGTCTTTCTCAAAGTGAAAGCTGAAGAAAACGCGACGTGCCATGATAGCTCCTAGCGGCAAATGGTGAATGTCAGAACCGCGACGACAGCTACGAGTACGGGAAGGTGCAAGCCAGCAACGGTGTCGCTCGTGGCGACACTGGACAGTTTCTCCACTTGATCCTCGAACGGGGTGGTGTCCATGCTGAAGTTAGAAGGTGCTCCCCCCTGAGCCACGGATTTGAACAGCTCGCGAAACAGGCGCTCTTGCCTCAGGTAGTAGGCATCGAGCGCCCAAAAGCTCAGAGCAGGATACAGCGCGAGCAACGCGAATGATGTCTCCGCGTCCTTCGCGGCGAGACCCAACAGCGCTGCGCTGACAGTAACGCTCCAACCCTTTAGCGCGAATGAGTTTGACGCCATACGGCCGATGACGCCCTGAATCATCTGCAGATGAAGTCTTGTGTCCTCGTCCACGATTCCCTCTGAGTGAGTCTAACGTTTGCTTCTGCTGTGGACGCTCCAGTAAGAGGGTTGGGCGGGGTGGCCGCAACCAGCCGAGGGCATCACGGCCGCCCCGCCCAACCCATCCTTACTCGCGGCCATCGGCAGCAAGCGTCGTTATACCGTGCCCCTGACGTGCGAAACGAAGAGCAGGCCAGTTCATGCCCCCCCTGAGCAACGAGAGTGACGCGGCAGCCAAAGGAGAAGTTACAGCTGAGCCAGCAAGTCCTTCGCGAACGACTGCGCGTCAGAGATCCAACTAGCAACGGTGGTCTGATTGATGGCGCGAACGCGATGATCGCCGCTGCCCCGTACTGTCGTCTGACGGTCTGCCCTGTGGACAATCTGATGCCGCCGCTTCATGAGAGCATCTAGTCCGGCGAAGCGAGAATTGACGGCGGAAGTATCAACGCCGACGCTGCTGAGGAGCCGAGAGATATCTGCGGTATTGTTGTAGTTCGAGCGCAGCAGGTACTCGTTCACGGAGTCTGCGATGACGTTATCGACTGTGCGCCCACGATGCGCCACCAAGTCCCCTAAGGCCAGCTTTTTTACGACAGGGCCAGTTCCTGCAAGCGGGATCTCGTCGAGTGTCGCCTTGCCAGCGACCGGTAGCTTCCATGCCGCGACCCCCCGAAGTAAGTCCTCAAGGCTCGCGTGGAGGAGAACGACGGCCGCCCGAAGGATGTCGAGGACGTAGACCGGCTTGCGTCCTCGACCGCTCGCTATCGGGTGCGCCTGGTACGCTGAGACAAGCGACCTGACCCGCGCGAGGTTGCCATCGAATGTGGACTGAAGTTCCTCTTTCATAGGTCACGCATCGGTATGACGTGCATTCTACTGCAGAACCTTCTGCCATCCCCGTCTTTCCTCGCAGGCCCCGCAAGAGTAACAACCTCCGCCCCCGCTCACCTGGGCGCAACTCCAACTATTGCCAAGCGTTAACGCTGAAGACACGCACCGACCACCGCGCACCCCTCCGTGTTGCGCGACGAGGTGCAACAACACAAACGGCGCGACCTAGGTCGCGCCGTTCAATCCCTCCAAGCCCACCCCAAGACCGCCGTTCACGAGAACCCCCTAAGCCCCCCCAAACCACCCCACCACCAACCGCTTCAAATCATTAAACGTCACCGTCACAAACAACAGCAATATCGCCGCCAACCCAATCCGCGCATACCACTCCCTCACCACCTCCGGCAATTCCCTCCGCAAAGCCCCCTGCACCACCTGCAACACAATCTGCCCCCCATCCAACAACGGAATCGGCAGCAAATTCAAAATCGCAAGATTGATCGACAAAAACGCCACCAACGACCACAGCCGCTCAAACCCATCCTGCGCCGCCGTCACCGACGCCCGCGCAATCTCCACCGGCCCGCCCAACTGCGAGACCGACACCGACCCCCGGAACAACCCCCCGAGCACCTCCAGCACCGACCCCGCCATCCGCCAAGTCGCGTGCCACCCCTCCACCGCCGCCACGCCCACCGACACCGGCTCCCGCTCCGTCCGCGAACTCGGCCCCACTCCAATCCGCCCCACCGTCCGCCGCTCGCCCGTGCGGACGTCCGTCCCTTCCGTAGGCTCCGGCATCACCTGCAGCGCGACCTCACTCCCGCCGCGCACCACCGTCACCTGCACCAGACGCCCCGGCGCCGCCGAGATCTTCTCGAGCACTTCATCCCAGCGCTCCACCGCCGCGCCATCGATCGCCGCAATCGAATCCCCACGCTGGATCCCCGCGATCTGCGCCGGCTTCCCCGGCACCACCGAATCCACGACCGCCGGCACGTACCCGCGCCCGTAGTACGCGAAGATCCCCGTCGACACCACCAGCGCCAGCACCACGTTCATCGCCACGCCCGCGAGCAGGATCACCAACCGCTGCACCAGCGTCTTGCTCTCGAACCACCGATCCTGCGGGATCGGCTTCGGCCCGTGCGGGATCATCGACTGCTCATCCCAATGCTTCGAGCGCTCCACCGGCGTGCCGTCCTCGCGCAGCTCGCCGCCGCCCTCGAGCGCACTCGCGTGCTCGTCCTCGCGGCTCGCCATCCGCACGTACCCGCCGATCGGCAGCGCCGAGAGCGCGTACTCCGTCTCGCCACGCCGGAAGCTCCAGAACGGCTTCCCCCAACCCAGCGAGAACCGCGGCGCGTACACGCCGGCCCACTTGGCCGCGAGAAAATGCCCGAGCTCGTGCACGAAGATCACGATCCCCAGAACCAGCAGCGGTGCAAGCCAACTCAGCATTACGCAAACTCCCGCACAGTGACGCGCGCGGCCTGGTCGGCCGCGCGCAATGCTTCAAGACTATCGCCCTTCGCCCCCGCGTGCTTCGCCAACGCTCCTTCGATTGCCGCGGGAATGCGATAGAACGGCAGACTGCCATCCAGTACCCGCGCCACCGCCGCCTCGTTCGCCGCGTTGAACACCGCCGGCGCCGCGCCGCCGCGCTTCCCTGCCGCGATCCCCAGCCACAGCGTCGGGAACGCGTCGTGCCGCACGGCCTCGAACACCAACGGCGAGTTCGCAATCGGATCGAACCGCGGCACGCCCGCATCCGCCAGCCGCTCGGGATACGTCAGCGCATACAGCACCGGCAGCTCCATACTCGGCACACCCATCTGCGCGAGCACGCTGCCGTCCTCGAACTCCACGAAGCTGTGCACGATGCTCTGCGGATGCACGACCACCTCGATCCGCTCATACGGGATTCCGAACAGCACGTGCGCCTCGATCACCTCCAGCGCCTTGTTCGCCAAGCTCGCGCTGTCCACGGTGATCTTCTTCCCCATCGCCCACGTGGGATGCTTGAGCACGTCGCTGATCTGCGCCGCGCGAATGCGTTCGCTCTCCCAGGTCCGGAACGGTCCGCCGCTCGCCGTGATCACGAACCGCTTCACGCCGCGCACCGGAATCAGCCCCTCTCCATCCGGCTGCACGCAGCCCGCGAGGCATTGGAGCAGCGCCGAGTGCTCGGAGTCCACGGGCACGATGCTGCCGCCGTGCGCACGCGCCGCGCGCTGCACGAGTTCGCCGCCGACCACGAGCGATTCCTTGTTCGCCAACGCCACGCGCTTGCCGGCGCCGAGCGCGGCGAGCGTGGCCTCGAGGCCAGCAGCCCCGACCACGGCGTTGAGGACAATAGAAGCGTCCGGATGCTGCGCCGCTTCCACGAGGCACTGCGTCCCAGTGCCCCACGCACTCGGCAGCGCCCGCCCCGCGGGCTCCACGAGTCCGATATACTGCGGCTTCCACTGCGCTGCCGCCGTCGTGAGCGCGTCGAGGTTGCCGTTGGCCGTCATCGCCACGAACCGGAATCGCTCCGGATGCCGGGCCACCACCCGCTGCGCCGTCTCGCCGATGCTTCCCGTCGCCCCGAGCAGCGCGACGCCCTGCACCGTCACGCCGCCACCACGAGCAACTGCTCCAGCAGCACGTACGCGATCGGCACCGTGAAGAGCAACGAGTCCACGCGGTCGAGCACGCCGCCGTGCCCGGGAATCAGCGCCGACGAATCCTTCACGCCCGCCTCGCGCTTGAGCGCGCTCTCCACCAGGTCGCCCACCTGCGCCGCGACGCTCATCAGCACGCCGAAGATGACGATGCCGTACCACCGCATCGAAAGCCCCGCGTACGGCTGCAGCACGAACTCCACGATGAGCCAGGTGCTCACGATTGTGGTGCCCAGCGCGCCATACGCGCCCGCCCAAGTCTTTCCGGGGCTCACCGACGGCATCAGCTTGGCCTTGCCGAACTTCTTGCCGAAGTAGAACGCGCCGCTGTCGTTGAGCCAGGTGAGCACCACCGGCAGCGCCACGAGCAGCGCGCCGCCGATCGCCGTCACCGCAAAGCGGTGGTAGCGCAGCGCGTACACGAAGGCGAGCATCCCGCCCGTGTACCACACGCCAAAGAACGTCGTCGCCACCGATTCAATCGGCCGACCATCACTGCCGCGCGCAAAGAGCACTGCCGTGAGCAGCACCGGAATGAGCATCGCAATAATTGCCGGGCCCGGCACGCGGTAGCCAAGCGTGAGCGCGTGCAACGCGAGCGGCACGAGCGTCGAGAGCACGATGGTGATGCCGCCGAGCGGCCGCGCCCCCGCCGCCTCCGCCAGCCGCACGTACTCCCAGGCCGCGAGGCCGGAGGCCAGGCAGAGCAGCACCGTGAGACCCACCCCGCCGAAGTACACAGCGGCCGCGACCACCGGGATGGCCACGACCGCAAACGCAATGCGCTTCGCGAGATTGCTCACGCGCGACTAGACCGCGACCTTGCCGAACCGACGGTCGCGCTGCTGGAAATCGAGGATCGCCTCGTAGAGATTCGCCCGCGACCAGTCGGGCCACAGCACCGGCGAGATGTACAGCTCGGTGTAGGCCACCTGCCAGAGCAGGAAGTTCGAGATCCGCTGCTCACCCGACGTGCGGATGAGCAAGTCGGGATCGGGGCAGTCGTGTGTGTAGAGCTTGCTCGCGAACAGCGCCTCGTCCACCTGCTCCGGCGCGAGACGCCCCGCCGCCACGTCCTCGGCGATCAGCTTGGCCGCGCGCGTGAGTTCCGCGCGCGAGCCGTACGAGATGAACAGGTTGAGCGTGAGCTTGCGATTGCCCGCGGTGAGTTCGACCACGTGGTCCACCGCGCGCCGCGCAGCACCCTCGAGCCGCGAGAGCTCGCCCAGCACCTGCACGCGCACGCCTTGCTTGTGCAGCTCGCCGGCTTCCTTCTGGATGTACTCCTCGAGCAGCGACATCAGCGCGTTGATCTCGCCGGGCGGGCGCTGCCAGTTCTCCTGCGAGAACGCAAAGAGACTGAGCGCCTCGAGGCCGACTTCGAGCGCGCCTTCCACCACCTCGCGCACGGCCTTCATTCCGTTGCGGTGGCCGATCGGGCGCGGCAGCATCCGCTCGCGGGCCCAGCGCCCGTTGCCATCCATAATGATGGCCACGTGACGCGGCACGACGCCGTGCAGGCGGATCTGGGCGAGCGCTTCGGCAGCTGTCATTGCAATGAGGTCCGGGCCGCTGGCCTCAGACCTCCATAATCTCGGCTTCCTTCGCCTTCAGGAGCTGCTCGATCTTCGCAATCTCCTCGTCGTGCAGCTTCTGCAGATCCTTCTCGGCGTGCTTCACCTCGTCCTCGGACACGCCGTTGAGCTTCTTGAGCTGGTCGCGCGCGTGCGTGCGCGCGTGGCGCACGGCGATGCGGCCGTCCTCGGCATACTTGTGCAGCAGCTTGGCGAGGTCCTTGCGGCGCTGTTCGTTCATCGCCGGCAGCGGCACGCGGATCACGTGGCCCTGCACCGCCGGGTCGAGCCCGAGGTTGGACTCCCGGATCGCCTTCTCCACCGCCTTCACCTGGCCCTTGTCGAACGGCGTCACGAGGAGCAACCGCGGCTCCGGCGCCGAGACGTTGGCCACCTGGTTCATCGCCATAAACTGGCCGTACATCTCGACCTTCACGGTGTCGAGCATCGAGGGCGAGGCCTTGCCCGAGCGCACGGAGGCGAACTCGCGCTTGGCCGCTTCGACGCCCTTGTCCATCGCGGCGCGGCAGTCCTTGAGGATCGCTTGGATAGTCATTCGACGAGGGTCCCTACGGGCTCGCCGCGCAGTGCCGCCGCGACGACTCCCGCCGTGTGGATGTTGAGGACGATGATCGGGAGATGATTCTCCTTGCACAGCGTAATGGCCGTGTGGTCCATCACGCGCAAGTCCTTCGCAACGACGTCGGAGTAGGTGATGCGGTCGAACCGCGTCGCCGACGTGTCCTTCTTGGGGTCGGCCGTGTACACGCCGTCCACCGAGGTCGCCTTGATGATGATGTCCGCCTTCATCTGGATGGCCCGCAGCACCGCCGCGGTATCCGTGGAGAAGTACGGGTTGCCCGTGCCGGCGGCGAAGATCACGGCGCGCCCCTTCTCGAGGTGGCGGATCGCCCGGCGGCGGATGTACGGCTCGGCGATCTCTTCCATCCGGATCGCCGTCATCACGCGGGTGTCGAGCCCCTCGCGTTCCAGCACGTCCTGAAACGCGAGGGCGTTGATCACGGTGCCCAGCATCCCCATATAGTCCGCGGACACGCGGTCCATTCCCATCTTCGCGATCTGCGACCCGCGGACGATATTGCCGCCGCCGATCACCATCCCGATCTGGGCCCCCATCTCGCTGATGCCCTTCACCTGCCGGGCAAACTCGCGGATGGTGTCGAAGTCAAAACCGAACCCCTTGTCTCCGGCGAGGGCCTCGCCGGAGAGCTTGAGGAGGACTCTGGGATACTTGAGCGCCATCGGGCGCTCAGGCCTCGCCCATCTTGAAGCGCACGAAGCGCTTCACGGCGAGCGGCGCGCCGGCGGCCTTCGCCGTCGCCGCCACGAGCTCACCGATCGTCTGCTTGTCGTCGCGCACCCACGGCTGCCCGACCAGCGTGACTTCGCTGAGCAGCTTCTGGATGCGGCCTTCAACCATCTTTTCGGCGATCGCCTGCGGCTTGCCGCTCTCCACCGCCTGCGCCACGAAGATCTCGCGCTCCTTGGCGAGGAACTCCTGCGACACACCCGACTTGTCCACCGCGATGGCCACGACGGGCACGCCAGCGGCCACGTGCTCGGCCACCTGCTTGCCCAGCTCCTTGGCCTGCTCGCCGTTGCCGCCGGTGATCTCCGCGATCACGCCGGCCTTGCCGTTGAAGTGCAGGTAGCTGCCCACCGTGCCGGCGCTCTGGAACCGCGCCACGCGACGCAGCTCGACCTTCTCGCCCGTCTTGGCCGAGGCAGCCTTCACGATCGCGCCGACGGTCTGCGACTTGTCGAACGCCCAGGGCGTGTCGAGGTACTTGCCCTCGGCGCCCACGGCGACGTGGCCGTCCACCGACGTGTCCTGGCCCAGGTGCTCGGCGAGCTTCTTGGACAGCGCGACGAACTCGTCGTTGCGGCCCACGAAGTC
>CAYPYY010000103.1:2930-9137 GCA_964414995.1 uncultured Gemmatimonas sp. | reverse complement strand
GCGTGCCCGCCCTGCAGCAGGATGTTCTCGGGCTTGATGTCGCGGTGGATCACGCCCTGCGCGTGTGCGTAGTTGAGGGCATCCGCGACCTCACGGGCGTAGCGCAGGGCTTCGTCGATCGGGAGCTGGCGATCGCGCTCGATACGCGCGCGCAACGTCTCGCCGGTGACCAGCGGCATCACGTAGAACAGCAGGCCGTCGGCCTCGCCGCTGTCGAGCAACGGCAGGATATGCGGGTGCTGCAGCCGTGCCGTGGTCTTGATCTCGCTCAGGAACCGCTCGGCGCCGAGCACCGCCGCGAGTTCGGGGTGCAGGACCTTGATGGCGACGTCGCGCGCGTGACGCTCGTCGTGCGCGAGAAACACGGTGGCCATTCCGCCGGCGCCGAGGGCGCGCTCAATGCGGTAGCGGCCGGCGAGGGCGGCAGCGAGGCGGGGGGCGAGGTCAGTCACGACGGGGAGAATGTACGGCGAGACGCGATGTGGTGGGCGAACTCGCGAGCTTACGGCGACTCCAGCGTCGGCGGCTCCGCCGAGCCCTTGAGCAACATCAGCGTCTCCCGATCCTGCTGCCCGCGGAAGTACTTGTCGAGCAGGCGGTGGAACACCGAGCGATCATTGCTCACCAGCGCAAACAACGTGGCTGATGAGCGGAGCTTGAGGTCGTCGGGACTGCCCATCAGCTCGGTCGCAGAGTCCGTCTTGGCCTCGAACGCTAGGCGCGCGCACTCCAGCAACCGGAGGCCAAGCACCGGGTGGGCCAAGTACGCCCGCGCTTCGTCCAGGTCGGCGATCGCGAAGCGACGTGCCATATCGCTCCGTCCGAGCCCGGCAAGCTGCGGAAAGATGAACCACATCCAGTGCGTCTCCTTGCGACCAGCGCGGAGCTCGGCGCAGGCCGTGTCGTACACGCCTTGCTGAGCGTCGAGGAAGCGGCTGAGGTCCATACGTTCTATAGTATGTAGCAGATCGTAGGCGTCTGCCCGTTGAACCGATCTCGCAAGGGGAGCTGATGCACGGAACGAGACTGGTCGCCGCGCTTCTCCTGCTGTCTGTGCTCCCGCACCACGCGGCCGAGGCACAGCGCCGCGGCAACGCACCCACGCAGCGCTCACCAAGCGATGCACGCTGCACCGTCGCCCGCGTCGTGGACGGCGACACGCTCGAGTGCACCACCGGCGACCGGGTGCGACTCCTAATGATTGACACCCCCGAGCTCGGCCAACGCCCCTACGGCTCCCGCGCGCGAAACGCCCTGCTCCGCCTCGTGCCCGTCGGTACGGACGTGCGCCTCGAGTTCGACGTCCGCCGCACCGATCGCTACGACCGCCTCCTCGCCTTTGTGTGGACCGCCGACGGCACGCTCGTCAACGAGGAGATGCTCCGCCTCGGGATGGCGGAGGTGTTGGTCATCCAGCCGAACGTGAAGTACGTCGAGCGGATGCGCGCGGCGCGCGACAAGGCGCGCCGGGATCTCGTGGGACTCTGGGACGGCACGGCGTTCGAGTGTACGCCGCGGCAGTGGCGGGACGGGCGCTGCTAGCGCGGCAAGTCGCCGGGCGAGGCGGCGCGAGCTAAGTTTTCCGCGCCTCAATGCGCACCTGAAATGTCGCTCGCCGCCATCGCCCCCCTCACTGCCGCACTCGCCGACCGCTATCGGTTCGAGCGCCGCATCGGCGCCGGCGGAATGGCCACCGTCTTCCTCGCCGAGGACCTGAAGCACGGCCGCAAAGTCGCCGTGAAGGTGCTCGACCCGCAGCTCGCCGCGTCGGTCGGCGCCGATCGCTTCCTGCGCGAGATCCGGATCACCGCTGGCCTGCAACATCCCAACATCCTCACGCTCATTGATAGCGGCGAGGCCAACGGCTTCCTGTACTACGTGATGCCCTACGCCGAGGGCGAGACGCTGCGCCAACGACTCACGCGCGCTGGCGCGGCGCTGCCGCACGACGAGGCCTTCCGCATCCTGCGCGAGATGCTCGATGCGCTGGCCCACGCGCACGCGCAAGGACTGGTGCACCGTGACGTGAAGCCCGAGAACGTGATGCTCACGGGGCGGCACGCGGTGGTGCTGGATTTCGGCGTGGCCAAGGCCGTGCAGAATGCACGCGACGGCGCGCGGCGCGCCGCCAGTGCCGAGGATGGAACCGCTCTCACCTCCGTTGGCATCTCGCTCGGCACGCCGGCGTATATGGCGCCGGAGCAGGCGGCCGGCGATCCCGACGTGGATCACCGAGCGGACCTCTACTCGGTGGGGCTCGTCGCGTACGAGATGCTGAGCGGCGCGGTGCCGTTTACGGGGCGGCCGCACGAGGTGCTCGCGGCGCAGGTGGCCAAGCAGCCCGCGCCGCTGTCCGCCGTAGCGCCGACGGTTTTGCCGGCAATCGCGCAGCTCGTGATGCAGTTACTCGCCAAGAGTCCTGGCGAGCGTCCTGCGAATGCGGAAGCCGTGATTGCCGCGCTCGACGCCGCGCTGGCGCCGCCCGCGCAGATCACGAATCCCTGGAAGGCGCTTGAGTCGCGGCTCGGTCGCGGCGGCGCGCGCGTGGCGGCCGGACTCGTTGCCGCGCTGCTATTGGGCACCGTCGCGTTCTCCGCGCGCCAACGCGCCACCGCGCGCTGGGTCCGCGAGGTTGCGGAACCCAACGTGATGCGACTCCTCGATGCGTCGCGACCGGACAGCGCATACCTCGCGCTTGAGGCGGCGCTCGAACGCGCGCCGCGCGACACGCTGCTCACCACACTCGTGGCGGACGTTGCCGTGAACTCCGGGCGGCCGACCACACCGGCCAACGCCAGCGTGGAATGGTCGCCGGCCGTCGGTCCGGTCGAGTGGCGCCCCGCTCGTGTGGTGGGGGACTCGCTACAGTGGCCCCGCGGCGTGATCCTGCTCCGCATCTCCGCGGAGGGATATCGCTCGCGCGTGCTGCTGACCGGCGGCCGTCGCGACCCCGGCGGCATCGCGCTGTCACCGACCGACTCGCCGAACGCCGAGATGGAGCTCGTGACCGGCGCGACGACAACGGTGGTGATGCCTGGCCTGAGTGACATCCCATCGGCGCCGATCCCCACCTTCTGGATGGACCGCACGGAAGTCACGAACGCTGAGTTCAAGAAGTTTGTCGATGCTGGCGGTTACGGCGATGCCCAGTGGTGGACAGACCCCGTGCGCGACGGCGGACGCACGCTGACGGTCGCGGAACTGCAGCGCCGGTTCGTTGACCGCACGGGTCGCCCCGGTCCGGCCACGTGGGAAGGCGGCACATTCCCCGCCGGACGAGATCAGCACCCGGTGGGCGGCATCAGTTGGTTCGAGGCGCGAGCGTACGCGCGGTTCGTGGGCAAGGAACTCCCGTCCATCTACCACTGGTCGCGCGCGGCAGCCACCGGCGCGATGTCCACCATCGTGCGCAAGGCGAACTTCGCCTCGGAGGGCTCGATCCCGGTCGCGACGAGCGAATCCGTGGGGCCGTTTGGCACCTACGATATGGCAGGCAACGTGCGCGAGTGGGTGGCCAATGAGTTCGGCACCCAACACTTCATCCTTGGCGGCGGCTGGACCGACCTCTCATACGCGTTCGTTGACGCGTACGCGCAGGCGCCGCTCGATCGCTCGCCGACGAATGGCGTGCGGTTGATCCGCCGCGAAGCCAACGACTCGACGCCCGCGTTTGCCTGGGCGGGCGTCGCCCGGCAGATGCGCGATTATCGGCGCGAGCGCCCGGTGGGCGATGCAGTCTATCGTACGCTCGCCGGCACCTTCGTGTACGACCCGATTCCCGTAGATGCGGTCACGGAGTCGGTCGACAGCACGGATGCGGACTTCGTTCGCGAGGTCGTGACCGTCTCGACGGTCTACGGCGACGAGCGAATGCCCATCCACATCTTCCGACCCCACGGTCCCGCGCGTGCACGACAGGTCGTCGTGCTGTTCCCGGGCTCGAACGCCTTCGGCGAAACCGTGCGCGGCGACCCGCGCAACATCTCCATCGACGCGATTGTCCGCAGCGGACGCATCGTGGTGTGGCCGACGTACGCCAGCCAGTACGAGCGTCGCCATACGCTCGACAGCGACGCACCCCGTGAGACCGCGAAGTATCGCGATCACGTGGCGATGTGGGTGAAGGATGCACGGCGCACGGTCGACTACGTGGTCACGCGTCCCGACGTGGATACGGCGCGCATCGGCTACTTGGGTGTGAGCTTCGGCGGTCGGATGGCGCCGATCATCCTCGCACTCGAGCCGCGCTTCAAGGCGGCGATGCTGAACGTCGCGGGCCTCAAGATGGAACGTCCCCGCCCGGAATCCGACCCGTTGAACTTCCTGCCCCGTGTGCGGATCCCGGTGCTGATGCTCAACGGCGAGTTCGATCACTACTTCCCGCTCGAAACCTCGCAGAAGCCGTTCTTCGCGATGCTCGGCACACCGGCCGCGCAGAAGCGGCACGTGGTGTTCCAGGGCGGGCACTCGGTACCACGCACGATCTTCCTTTCGGAGGGACTGCGTTGGTTTGACACGTACCTGGGGCCGGTGGAGCGGTAGCGCCCCGTCAGTCCAGCGAGACGAGCTCGATGCCCATTCGGGCGGCGGCGGCCGAGAGACGCTGGTCGTAGGTGGCGAGTCGCGCCTTCACGGGCCCGCGTGCGAGATGGGCAAGGGTCGCGAGGTGAATGGCATCCAGCGTGCGCACCCGTACCGGAAACGGTTCGTACAATCGCGCCACGATCTGCGGTGTGATTTCCACGAACGACACCGCCGCCAGCAACTGCTCGACGTAGGGCTCTCGCGCGTGAGCGGCGGGCCCCGCCAGCGTTCGGACGCGAACCTCGTACTCGGTCAGGCGACTCGCGACGAGTGGTTCATCCCACATCGTCTTCGGCGGCAGTCGCGGCTCGCCGTTGATCGCCGCGAGCGCCACCGAGGAGTCGAGGTAGATCAACGGTCCGCCCGATCCTCGTCCAGTTCACGCATCAACTGGTCGAACGGCAGACGCAACGCAGGCGGCAGACTCGCCGGCGGCTCGTGCAGGCGAATTTTCGCCGGCGCGATGTTTCCCTTGCGGACTTCGTCCGCCCACCAGGGATTGTCCATCATCGGGTCGGGGTCCGGACGCGGTGCGATGAGTTCGGCGACGACCTTGTCGCGATCAGTGACCAGCACGCGCTCACCCGACGCCGCGAGCCTGACGTACTCGCTGAGCTTGTTCTTGAGCAGTTTGATGCCGACCACGCGCATTCTGGCAAAGTAGCTACCAGTAGCTACTTTGGCTAGTGCGCCACCGCCATTCGCCGGACGCTCACTCATTCCCGACCCTACCACAGAGCGTCCGCCCCACCGCAATCATTACATTCCCGCGATGCGCCTCCCCTCGCCCTCCCGCGTGCTGGCCGCGCTTCTCGTTCTCGCGCCGGCCGCGCTCGGCGCCCAGGCCGCAGCCGCGCCCGCGCTCCTGCCTGCACCCCGCGAGATCGTCAGCTCGTCTGCGCCCGTGGCGATCCGCGGCGAAGTCACCATCGCGCCCGGCGCCGACGCCGCCGACCGACACGCCGCGCTCGACTTCGCCACCGCAATGCGCGAGCGCGGACTCGCCGCTAACGTCACCGCCTCCAATCGCGGCTGGCACGTCACGCTCCTCCGCGCGTCCAGCGACGCAGCGCGCCGCCTGCTTGCCGAGCGCAACCTCACCTTCGACGCCGCAATGCAGGATGAGGGCTACGTCCTCGTCGCCACCCACGACGGCGCCACCGTCATCGGCCACAGCGCCGCTGGCGTGTTCTACGGACTCCAGACACTCAAGCAACTCATTGATGGCAGCGGCACGCGCCTCACACCTGCGGTGATTCGCGACTGGCCCGCGATGCGCTGGCGCGGCGTGCAGGACGATCTCTCGCGCGGCCCGCTGCCCACGCTCGAGTATCAGAAGCGCCAGGTGCGCCTCCTCGCCGCCTTCAAGGTCAACACGCTCACGCTGTACTTCGAGCACACGCTGGCCTTCGCCTCGCAACCGGTGATCGCCCCGCCCGGCGGCGCAATGAGCCGTGACGACGTGCGCGACCTCGTCGCCTACGCCGCCAAGTACCACGTCACGATCATTCCGCAGCAGCAGACCTTCGGACATCTGCATCACGCACTCAAGCTCGAGCTCTACGCCGACCTCGCCGAGACGCCGCACGGGCACGTGCTCGCGCCGGGCCAGCGCGGCACGCT
>CAYPYY010000103.1:0-2830 GCA_964414995.1 uncultured Gemmatimonas sp. | reverse complement strand
CTGCGCCCGTTCATCGCCGCGGGAATGGAGACCTGGGTCGCACCCGGCGTGAGCAACTGGGCAGGCGTGTGGCCCAACAGCAACGCGGCGCTGCCCAACATCCAGGGATTCATCCGCGACGGCCAGCGCCTCGGCGCCACGGGCGTGATCAACACCACGTGGGACGACTGGGGCGACGCGATCTTCGAGCAGACCTGGTATGGGCTGGTGTTTGGTGCCGCGGCGTCGTGGCAGCCGGGCGAGTCGAGCATCGCCGCGTTCCAACGTGCGTTCGCACAGACCTTCCACGGCGACACGCTTGGTGCGCTGAACCGTGCGCAGGAACACCTGATGGCGGCGCACGCGGTGCTCATCCGCGCCGGGGCGGGAGCTGCGGGCAGTTGGCACTTCTTCGTGGACCCGTGGTCACCGGAGGGCGTCGTCGAGACGATCCGCCTGCGCCCACATCTCGCCGCCGTCCGCATTCACGCCGAGAGCGCGTTGGTGGAGATCGTGCGTGCCCGGACACAACGTCACCTGCGCGAACGCAGCGCCGTGGACGCAATCGAACTCGGGGCGCGCCGCATTGATTGGCTGGCGATGAAGTTCCAGATCGCCGACGAGATCGCGCAGGGGATGTTCGCGCTTGCCACGATGGACACGGTTACGTGGAAAGAGCTCGCAGAGTTCACGGGCATCAACGGCAAGCTGCAGGATATGCGCGACGGGTTCGTGCTGACGCGCGAGCTCTTCGAGCGCAGTTGGCGCTATGAGAACCGGCCGTACTGGCTGCAGAACAACTTGGCGCGCTACGACGTCGAGATTGCGCGCTGGGTGGAACGCATCAACGCGATGGACGCCGCGCGCCGGAAGTTCACTCGGGAGCGGGTGCGGCCGACGCCGGAGACGCTGGGAGTGCCGCGAGCGTTGGCGCTCCCCCTGCCGCCGAACGCACGACGCTGAAGATCGCGTCCTCCGGGACGTACATCCGCCCGACCAGCTCTGGCGCGATGTCCGCGACGCGCTTGGGGAGCGCCGCCGGCACGAGCCGCCCGCGCGTCTCGAACAGCAGCAGGTGGAAATGGTCCGCGTTCTCGATGCCGCGTGAGAACTCGGGTATCCAGGTCTCATTGCGCATTGCGGCCGCAATCACGTCGGCGGCGGTGCGCGGACCGGCGATGTAGAGTCGGTCGAACGCGAACGGCACCTCGGTGAAGAGCCGCAGGGTCGCCGTGTCACCGCGAGCCACGGCCGCCGTGATGGCCGCGGCGACATCGGCCTCGGTCTTCTCCAGTCGTTCCGGGCCGCAGGCCACCGCCAACGGTAGCGCCAAGCCGAAGACCGCCGCTTTCCACCGAATCCGCATCCGTCACTCCGATTCTGTCCGGACTTCCCTGAGCCCGGGCGCCCAAAGATGCCGCCCGGAACCGTCCGTAGCCAGCGACCAACGGCCGCCGCACCGCCGCCGTACATATGATAGATGTGCCTGTAGGTCCGACCTTCACTCCCACACTCCCAATGCGTCCCACGAGGCTCCTCAGCACCCTCGGTGCACTCGCCATCGCTTCCTCCGCGCTCGGCGCGCAGGCGATCGATTCGACGATGATCAACTCGCTGCGATGGCGCAGCATCGGTCCGGCGAATATGTCCGGCCGCATCACCGACATCGAAGGCCTTCCCAGCCCCAGCCGCACGTTCTTCGTGGCCGCGGCAGCGGGCGGCGTGTGGAAGACCACGAACGGCGGCGTCACGTACCGTCCGGTCTTCGACAACTACGGCGTACCGTCGATGGGCGACCTCGCCATTGCGCCGAGCGACACGAACACGATCTACCTCGGCACCGGCGAGCCGAACTCGCGCAACTCGATCTCGCCCGGTGGCGGCGTCTTCAAGTCCACCGATGGTGGCCTGACCTGGAGCTACGTCGGCCTGCGCGAGACGGAGCACATCGGCCGTGTGATCGTGCATCCGACAAACCCGAACACCGTGTGGGTCGCTGCCCTCGGCGCCGCCTGGCGTCCGAACAACGAGCGCGGACTCTACAAGACCACCGACGGTGGCCAGAACTGGCGTCGCGTGAAGTTCATCAATGACACCACGGGCTTCGTGGACATTGACATCCACCCGACGAACCCGAACATCCTGTTTGCAGCGAGCTATCACCGCATTCGCGGCCCGTACTTCCTGCAGTCCGGCGGTCGCGGCTCGGCGCTGTGGCGTTCCGAGGACGGTGGCGAGACCTGGACCGAGGTGCGCGGCGGCGGCTTCCCGGAGACAATGAAGGGCCGCATCGAGATTGCGATTGCGCGCTCGCGCCCCGACGTGATGTACGCGATGGTCGAGGCGGACACGAATCCGAACCCACGTCCGGCAGCGGGCTCGCGTGCGCAGACCAGTCCGAGCGGCCTGTATCGCTCGGCGGACGGCGGTCGCACCTGGGAGAAGACGGCGAACGACAACGTCCGCCCGTTCTACTACTCGCAGGTGACGGTGCACCCGACGAACCCCGACCGCGTGTGGTTCTCGTCCACGCCGGTGAAGGTCTCCGACGAGGGCGGCAAGAACGCGCGCAACGCCACGGTGGGGCTGCACGTGGACCATCACGCGCACTGGATTGACCCGAACGATCCGCAGCGCCACGTCGTCGGCAATGACGGCGGCATCGGCATCTCGTTCGACAACGGCGGCAACTACATCTTCCCGAACAGCTTCGCACTCGGGCAGTTCTACAACATCTCGTTCGATATGGCCGTGCCCTACCGCGTCTGCGGTGGCCTCCAGGATAACGGCTCGTGGTGCGGCCCGTCGCGGCGGCGCCAGGGTCCGATCACAAACGCGATGTGGTTCACGT
>CAYPYY010000102.1:0-9295 GCA_964414995.1 uncultured Gemmatimonas sp. | reverse complement strand
TCGGCATCATCACCAACCGCGACCTGCAGTTCGAGCGGCAGTTGGACCGCCCGCTGGCCGCGGCGATGACGAAGGACGGGTTGATCACGGCGCCCGCCGGCACGACGCTCGATGAAGCCGAGCGGATTCTCGGGGAGCATCGCATCGAGAAGCTCCCTGTGGTGGACGGCTCGGGGAAGTTGATCGGCCTCATCACGGTCAAGGACATCCACAAGCGTCGGCAGTTTCCGAACGCGGCGAAGGACGGCGAGGGCCGCCTGCTCGTCGCGGCGGCGATCGGTGCCGGTGGCGACTATCTCGATCGCGCGAAGGCGCTCATCGACGCCGGCGTGGATGCGCTGATCGTAGACACGGCGCACGGGCACTCGCAGGGCGTGCTCGACGCCACGGCGAAGGTGCGCGAGACGTATCCCACGGTGCAGCTGATCGCCGGCAACATCGCCACGGAAAGTGCGGCACGAGCGCTCGTGGAGCGCGGCGTGGACGCCGTGAAGGTGGGCGTCGGCCCCGGCTCGATCTGCACGACGCGTGTGGTCACGGGCATCGGCGTGCCGCAACTGACGGCGATCTTCGACGCGGTGCGCGGCGCGGGCGACGTGCCCGTGATCGCCGACGGCGGCATCAAGTACTCGGGCGACATCGTGAAGGCGATCGGCGCCGGCGCCGCCACGGTGATGATGGGCTCGATGCTCGCCGGCACTGAGGAGAGTCCGGGCGAGAGCATTCTCGCCGAAGGACGTCGCTTCAAGATGATTCGCGGGATGGGCTCGCTCTCGGCGATGCAGGACGGCTCGGCCGATCGCTATTTCCAGGACGGCGAGATGGCGGCAAAGAAGTTCGTGCCCGAGGGCATCGAAGGCCGCGTGCCGTACAAGGGCCCGGTCGGCGACGTGCTCTACCAGATGGTGGGCGGATTGCGCAGCGGAATGGGCTACGCGGGCTGTCGCACGATTGACGAACTCCGAACGCAAGCGGAGTTCGTGCGTATCACTCCGGCGGGCCTGCGCGAGTCGCACCCGCACGATGTTACGATCACGCGCGAAGCGCCTAACTACTCCGTCTAATGGGTCTCTGGTCCAAGAAGCCGCTCTCCCTCCTGATGCAGGAGGCCGGAGCGGAGGGTGAGCACTCCCTCAAGCGGTCGTTGACGGCCACCAACCTCACGCTGCTCGGCATCGGCGCCATCATTGGCGCGGGGATCTTCGTGCTGACGGGCACGGCGGCGGCGCAGCACGCGGGTCCGGCCATCGTCATCTCGTTCTTGATTGCCGGAATGGGCTGTGCGTTCGCGGGGCTCTGCTACGCGGAGTTCGCCTCGATGATTCCGATCGCGGGCTCGGCGTACACCTATGGGTACGCGACGCTCGGCGAGCTGCTCGCGTGGATCATCGGCTGGGATCTCATCCTCGAGTACCTGTTCGCGGCCAGCACCGTGGCGGTGGGCTGGTCCGGCTACTTCGTGCAGTTCCTGAGTGACTTGGGCATTCACATCCCCGAGTCGCTCTCGAGCGCGCCGTTCGCCATCGAAGGCACGCACACCTTGGTGCGCACGGGTGCGATCGTGAATCTGCCGGCCGTGGTGCTGGTGCTGATTATGACCACGCTACTCGTGCTCGGCATCAAGGAATCGGCGAAGCTCAACAACCTGATCGTGTACGTGAAGGTCGGAATCGTGCTCCTCGTGATCGGCTTCGGCTTCTTCTACGTGGATGCTGCGAACTGGAGCCCGTTCATCCCGACGCAGCTCACGGACGCCGCGGGTGCGCCGCTCAACGGCAAGTTCGGCTGGAGCGGCATCTTTGCCGGCGCGGGCGTGATCTTCTTCGCGTATATCGGCTTCGATGCCGTGTCGACGGCGGCGCAGGAAGCCAAGAATCCGCAGCGCGACCTCCCGATCGGCATTCTCGCGTCGCTGGCGGTGTGCACGGTGCTCTACATCCTGATGGCACTGGTGATGACGGGCTTGGTGCCCTATCCGCAGCTGGATGTGGCGGAGCCCGTGTACGTGGCGCTCGATGCGGCGGGGCCGGCGCTCTCGTGGCTCAAGTACCTGACGACGATCGGCGCAATTGCCGGCCTCGCGTCGGTGGTGCTCGTGATGCTAATGGGCCAGCCGCGCATCTTCTATGCGATGTCGCGCGACGGTCTGCTGCCGCCAATCTTCGGACGCGTGCACCCCAAGTATCAGACGCCGTGGCTGGCGACGATTATCACGGGCGGGTTTGCCGCGTTTTTCGCCGGGCTGTTCCCGATCGGCATCCTCGGACACCTCGTGTCCATCGGTACGCTGTTCGCCTTTATGATCGTCTGCGCCGGCATCCTGGTGCTGCGACACCAGAGCCCGGAGCTGCCGCGGCCGTTCCGCACGCCGCTGGTGCCCTTCGTGCCGCTCGGCGGTCTGCTGGTCTGCGGCTATCTGATGTATTCGCTGCCGCCGGACACCTGGGTGCGGCTCGCGGTCTGGATGGCACTCGGGCTGGTGATCTACTTCGTGTACGGTCGCACCCACTCGAGGCTTGCCCGGGCCGGTGAGTGACCTGCTGAGCGTCCCCGCGGCGCGGCGCGCGGCGATCGCTCAGATCGCCGCGGAGCTCGCGCCGGGGATGCGGGTGGCGCTGTCCACGCACATCAATGCCGATGGCGACGGTTGCGGCTCGCAGACGGCGCTGGCCCGCCTGTTGGGGCAGATGGGCGTGCACGCGTTCATCGTGAACCCGACGCCGTGGCCTGAGCTTTTCCGCTGGCTCCTCGGCGACGACGTCGAGGAGCGGTCGGCCGAGGGTGCGAAGGCGCTCAAGGACGCCGACCGCCTCATCGTGCTCGACATCAGCGATGTGGGGCGCCTCGGGCAGCTCGCCGAGGCCGTCCGCGCGATGCCAAAGGACGCGCTGGTGATTGATCATCATCTGCCGGGGCACGAGCCGCCCGGCAAGACGATGCTGGCCGACACGGCGGCCTGCGCGACGGCGGAGCTCGTCTACGACTTTGCGAAGGAACGCGGACTGTCGATCTCGATCGCCATTGCGAAGTCGCTGTATACGGCGCTGGTGACGGACACCGGTGGGTTCCGGTTCGGCAATACGTCACCGCGCTGCCTCGCCATTGCGGCGGAGCTCCTGAGCGTCGGCGTGGATCCGGAGCAGATGTACGCGCGCATCTATGGAAGCGTGCCGCTGGGACGGTTGCACCTGTTGCGGGACGCGCTGGACACGCTGGAAGTGGATCTGTCCCACGGGATGGCCTGGGTGCGGGTGGACGCCGGGGCGCTGGAGCGGCACGGCGTGGCGACGGAGGACCTGGACGGCGTGTCGGAGTATCCCCGGAGTATCGCTGGGGTCCGCCTCGCCATCCTCTTCCGCGACCTCGGCCACGGCAAGGTGAAGGTGAGTTTCCGGAGCGTGGCCGGCGTCAACGTGAACACGCTGGCTCGGCGGTTCGGGGGCGGCGGCCACGCGCGGGCGTCTGGGGCACTCATTGCCGGGGGGCCCCTGGAGGTCGAGGTCAAGGTACTTGGTGAGGCGCGTCACCTTCTGGAGACTGGCGCGCTGGCCGACTGACTATCACACTGTGATGTGCTGACTGGCGCCCCCCGCCGGTCGTCCTGCATCTGATAGCCCATCCAGGAGTCAGGTAGTGCCCGAAATGCGTCTCGTTCACCCCATCACACGCAGCCGGCGCGGCTTCACCCTGATCGAGGTCTTGATCGTGGTGGTCGTCGTGGGAATTCTGCTTGGCACGGCCTTGCCGGGTCTCGGGCGCTCCGTCACCCAGGACCGGGTGCGCCGTGCCGGGACCATCGTGCAGGGAATGGTGGACGAGGCGGCGCGGCTGGCGCAGCGCCGCGGGGCGCCGGTGACCATTACCATCAGCGGCAACTGGCTACGGGTGACCGACCGCAACAGCGGCGCGGTCATCAAGCAGCGGAGCTTTGGCCCGGGGCAGGACATCAATGCCTCGCTGGCGATCCGGCCGACCACGGGCATCACGGTCTTTCCGAATGGCCGGGGCACAGCTCTCTTGCAGATTAGTCTCTCGGGCGGGGGCGAGTCCGTGGTGGTCTCGCGCACGACGACGGGCATCCTGAGGCGGAACTGATATGCGCGCACGTAAGGGAGTCAGTCTCATAGAGGTGATGGTTGCGCTCACGCTCTTTGCGTTGATCGCGACGGTGCACACGGCGGCGACGATGCGCTACGGCCTCCAGGCCCGCATCGCGGCCATCGGGCAGGCGCGCGCGTCGGCGCTGGCCACGGCCGTGGATCTCTTCTCCACGATGCCGCGCAACAACATCATCGCCAACATCGGCTGTACGGATATCACCGAGATCGCCGACTATCTGCACCAGCGCTGCGTTGATACGACAAGCGTGAACTCGACCATTATGCGCCTCCGCATCCGCATCGTCCCGGACAACACGGACCTGCGTCCGGACACGGCGTGGGTGGATCGCATCATCACGGGCAACGCGGTGGTGTTCCAATGAGGCGTCGCGGCCTGACGCTGACGGAAGTTCTCATCGCCGTGGTGCTCTTGGGCATCGTCGGCGCGGGGATCACGCGCCTGTTGCAGTCGCAGCTGCGCTTCTTCGCCCGGGCGACCAACCAGCGCGATGCACGCGCGGTCTCGCGCAACGCGCTGAATCTCGTGCGGCAGGAGATGCGGATGATCGAGCCGATCGGCATCGTGGCGGCCGGGGCCGACTCACTGCGGGTCCGAATGCCGTATGCCGTCGGCGTCTATTGCGGATTGAACACCGTCACCTTTGCGCCGGTCGACTCGCTCGTGTATGCGCAGGCGCGCTACTCGGGCTTTGCGTACCGCGACACGCTGACCACGTCGGTCACGACGTACGTGAGCGCCGGCACGAGCGTGCTGTCGACCGGTCTGTCCGCCACGTGCACGGCAAACAGCATTACGCCGGTGCCAAACGGGCGTGTGCTCATCATCGCGCCGGCCGTGCCGATCACGACGCTCGGCGCGCCGATCTTCCTGTATCAGGAGGTCACGTACCGCATCGCGGCCTCCACGCTCGTGAGCGGGCGAACCGCGCTGTGGCGCCAAGTGACGGGTGGCACGGCCGAGGAAGTCGCCGTGCCGTTCGACGCGGCGTCGCGGTTCCGCTTCTATGTATCCGGCGGGACGACGGCCCAGGATGGCGTCCCGAGTCCCTTGAGCAATATGACGGGCGTGGAGCTCGTCTTGGTGGGCGAGAGCGAGCGGACTCTGCCCGGCAGTGCGACACCGATCGAAGCGGTGACGCGCGTGCCCGTGTTCTTCCGCAACGCGGCGCAGTGACTATGACGACGCACATTCGAAAGGCCCGGCAGGGATTTGCCCTTCCGGTCGTGTTGATTGCCCTCTTCCTCCTCACCGGCGCATTGGCCTCGGGCTTTGCGATGCTGCGCGGTGAGCGTTCGGCGGACGACGCCTCGCTGCAGCAGGACGCGGCGATCGGCCTGGCCGAGGCCGGATTGCAGCAGGGCCTCAACAATCGCACGGGAATGGGCCTGGCGGCCCTGCCGACGGGCACGGACTCGGCGCGCATCACGCTCTCCGGTGGGTACGCGGACGTGGTGACGACGGTGCTGCGTGCGCCGGTCGGCAACACCGTGCCCGGGTTGTACTATGTGCGCTCGCGTGGCGTGCGCACGCAGACGGGCGTGTCCGGCGCCGGCAATGCCGTCGCAACGGCGTCGTCCTTTGCGACGTACAACGTCATCACGCTGACCGTGAAGTCGGCGATGACGGGCATCAACGGAATCAACAAGGCAGGCTCGGCGGGATTGATCAGCGGCCACGACCAGTGTGGAGCGAAGAGTTCGCTGCCGGCCGCCGCGGTGCCGAAGAATCCCGGAATGACGGGTTCAGGGCAGTGGCTCAACTCGCTGTCGGGGTCAAAGAAGATTGACACGCTCGGCCTCACCCGCACGGAGGTCGCGAATATGGTCGGCGTGGATTGGGACGCCATCGTGAATGACGGGGCCATCACGCCGCAGTTCGACATTCCGTCGGGTGGCACGGGCTTTCCGAATCAGACCTGGTTCAACAACAATCCGACGTCGTGGCCGACGATCATCGTGCGCAACGGCCCCTTCGGGACGCACCCGACTTTCCCGCTGCCGGTGGATAGCGGCCGTGGTCTGCTTATTGTCTTCGGCGACCTGCGCTTCAACGGTGGCAGCTCGGGCTGGAAGGGCATCATCCTCGTCGGTGGCCGCCTCGTCTCGAACGGCGGTCAGAGCATCGATGGCGCCATCATCTCGGGCCTGAATGAGCAGCTCGGCATCGCGGTCGAGGAAAACGACGTGGAGGTGAACAACCTCAACGGCACGAAGAACTACAACTACAACTCGTGCTGGGTCACCAACGCGCTAATGGGCAGTGGCGGCAACTCGCTGCGCCCGTATCGAAGTACGTTCTCGAACTCGTTCCCCACGTGGTAGCGGGACCCAATCGCAAGGCGTGACAGATTGTCACCAAGCCCTTTGAAGGGACTGCCCGTGGGCCTATCGTTCAGGAGTTGAACGATAGGCCCACGAGCTTTCCCCTATGACCGATACTCTCCAGGCCCGCCTCGCCGAGGCGTTGGCCCCGATCGCCAATCCCCGCACCGGCGCGTCGCTGTACGCCACCCAGCAGGTGCGCGACATCGCGGCCACGCGCGACGGCAAGGTGCGCGTCACGCTCCTCCTCGCCTCGCAGGACGATCCCACGCTTGCTCGTCAGGTGCGGCAGGCCCTTGAGCGCGTGGACGGTGTCACGGAGGTGCGTGTAGATGTGAAGGATGCCGCGGAGCCCGCGGGTGGCGAGAACTACGCCGCATCAGGGAAGCCCAACACCGTGGCCGCGCCGAAGGCGCGCTCGCTGCCGGTGATGGGAGCGGAGCCTGCACCGCGCGCGCCCGCGGTGCCGCAACCCGTGCAGTATCCGCACCTCGGACACATTGTCGCGGTGTCGTCGGGCAAGGGCGGCGTCGGCAAGTCCACGGTTACCACGAACCTCGCCATCGCGCTCGCGCAGCAGGGCTTCCACGTCGGCCTGATGGACGCGGACATCTATGGGCCCAACATCCCGCGGATGATGGGTGTGGACGAGGCACCGCCCGTCGAGAACGAGAAGATCCAGCCGCTCGTGGCGCACGGCGTGAAGGTCATCTCGCTGGGCTTCTTGATCGAGCGCGACCAGCCCGCCATCTGGCGTGGGCCGATCGTGATGAAGATCATCACGCAGTTCCTCCGCGACGTGAACTGGGGACGGCTCGACTTCCTGCTCGTGGATATGCCGCCGGGCACGGGTGATGCGCAGCTCTCGCTGGTGCAGGCCACGCAGGTGGCCGGCGCGGTCATCGTCACGACGCCGCAGGAGGTCGCCGTCGGCGATGCGTTGCGCGGCGCCAAGATGTTCGAGCGCGTCGGGGTGCCGGTGCTCGGCGTCGTCGAGAATATGAGCTACTTCGAGTCGCCGGAGACGGGCAAGCCGATGGCGATCTTCGGAACGGGCGGTGGCAAGCGGCTCGCGGACGAAGTGGGCGTGCCGCTGCTCGGCGAAGTGCCGTTGTATCCGCCGGTGCTGGAAGGCGCCGACCGGGGCGCGCCAATCGTCGTGAGCGATCCCTCGAGCACGGCGGCCAAGAAACTCACGAGCGTGGCCACGGCGATCGTGACCACGCTCGGTGTGACCGCACCCGCGACGCGCTAGCGCCGCTTACTGCGAGGGCGCTCCGGGCCGCGCCGGCACGGGGCGCCGCGCGGCGGCAACGCCGGCCACGGGTGTCGGCGTCTGCCACCCACCGCCCGTACTCGACGGGGGCTCGGACTTCCGCGGCCGTCCCGTGCCCGCGCGCGAGAGCATCGCGGCGCCGAGCCCCGCGCTGGCCGCGACCCAGGTGATGCCCAAGGCCACCGTGCGGGTCAGCATCGCACCGGTGCCACCGCCATTGAGCGCGGCCGCGATGAACCACGGCGCCATTAGGATGATCACGCCCGGCACCATCGCGCGAATCATCGCGGCGCGATCGTCGCGCGCAGAGCCGCGCCAGAGCGCGTGGCCGGTCATCAGCGCAATCGCGAGCCAGCCGAGCGTGACAAGGCCGGCGAAGGCCACCGGTGCCGCCACCAGCGCGAAGGGGATCAAGAGCGCGCCCACCACCGTCACCGCGAGCGCGACGCAGGTGAGAATGAGCAACGGCAGGAACCCGAGCTGTCCCGCCACACCGACGAGGAACGCCTTGCCGAAGTCGCGCTCGAGCACGCCCGCCGTGGCGTCGAGATTCCGCGCGGCGACAACCAGCGCGACCAGGCCGATGATCAGCAACATCGCGGTCCAACCTGCGGACAACTTGAGTGCCGCGGCCGGGCTCAGTGGCGGTTCGTCCGCGACGACCGTGGCCGCCGACGGCGAAGCGCGGAGCGCACCCCGCACCCGTCCGCCCTCGATGATGACGCGGCCGCGCCAGGCGGTGACACCACCAAGGACGAGCGCGCCGTCCTTCACGGTGACGTCGCCGAAGATCGCGGTGACGTTGCCGAGCACGGTGCCGCTGACAACGGCGTTGCCGTTGAGCACGACAAGAGGGCCGCGCACGGTGTCGGACGCGCCGATTTCGGCGTCGCCGCGCACGTAGCGGCCGTTCAGTGAGACGTCGCTGCCGTCAATGGAAAGGGCGCGCAGCGCTTCCTGCGTCGAATCGGCGGGCACCGCGGCGGTCGAGACCTGGGCGCGGGCAACGGAGGCGCCGGCGATCGCGAGAGCGATCGCCGCGCCAAGCGGTCGGAGCTGACGCACGGTCAGCTCCGGTTCGCGCGGGCCGTGGCGGCGAGGCGACGGAACGCCAGCACCGCACCGACCGTGGTCATCGCGAGCGCGCCCGCCGCCACAACGAGCGCGCCAGCATCGGCGCGGGTCGTGACGAGGTCGCGGGCGAGGCCCGCGAGGGCACCCCACACGCTCTGCGATCCGCTGTCCACCGCCACGCCGGTTCCCCAGCGCAGCAGGTCAACGCGGAACGCGAGCCAAAGGGCGCTCCCCGAGATGGTCGTGGCGATGAGCCCGGCACCGGCCGCGACGAGTACGCGCATCGGCGTGCTCTGCGGGACCAGCGCCTTGGCCTGCTCGGCGAGTGCGACGTGCCAAGGCTCGATGACCTGCACCTGGCGCATCACGCGGTCGGCAAAGCCGTGGCGCGGCGCGAAGTGCGGGAGGGCATCGAGGTCCACGGCGACGGCGCGCAGCGCATCGAGCCGCTGCCGGCATTCGTCGCAGGACTCGAGGTGCGTGCGCAGCGGGGCGACGCCGA
>CAYPYY010000101.1:0-9426 GCA_964414995.1 uncultured Gemmatimonas sp. | reverse complement strand
TGGACGCGCTGACGAAGCTCGATCTGCCGGCCGGTGTGGATGTCGAGATCAAGGTTGAATAACGGCAGATGTGAGATGTGCGCTGTGAGATGGCAGGAACGGCAACGACGCCTGCGCTCACGGATCACCCCTCACAGCTGACAGTCCTCCGGCCGCTGCGGATCACACACTACGGTGTGACCGGGCCGCGACTAACTGCATTAGGTGAGTAACCAATGATCGGTATCATCGGAAAGAAGCTGGGGATGACCCAGATCTTCGACGAGAAGGGGGAGCAGATCCCCTGCACGGTGGTGGAGGCCACCCCGAATCCCGTGACGAAGGTCGTCACGCCGGAGGCGGCGGGCTTCGCAGCCGTGGAACTCGGCTATGGCGCGCAGCGCCTGCCGCGCGAGTCGAAGAAGGGCGAGAAGACGCCGAAGGGACGGCGCGCGAACCGCGCGGAGATCGGGCACGCCAAGAAGGCGGGGCTCGAGGTGCCGCCGGCGGTGCTGCGGTCGTTCCGCCTCGACGACGCGCCGGGCAAGGGCGCCGCGGTGCCGACGTACAACGTCGGTGACGTGATCAAGGTGGACATCTTCGCGCCGGGCGAGATGGTCAAGGTGACCGGGACCTCGAAGGGTCGCGGCTTCCAGGGCGTCGTGAAGCGCCACGGCTTCGGCGGTGGCCCGAACACGCACGGCAACACGAAGCACCGTCGTCCGGGCTCGATCGGACCCGGCACGGATCCGTCGCGCGTCATCAAGGGCAAGAAGATGCCGGGCCACTACGGCGCCGAGCGTCACACCCAGATCAACCTGCGCGTCGAGAAGATCGATGCGGAGCGTAACCTGATCTACATCCGCGGCTCCGTCGCCGGCCCGACCAACGGGATCGTGCTCGTCCGCAAGCAGGGATAACCGATGTCCGAGACCAACAACTTCCAGGCGGCGGCCTTCACGGCGCTCGGCACCCCGCGCGATGCGGTGCAGCTGCCGACGGCGACGTTCGACGGCACCGTGAATATGCCGGTGATGCACCAGGCGGTGAAGGCGATGCTCGCCAACCAGCGCCAGGGCACGCACGCCACCAAGACGCGCCGCTGGGTGACCGGCGGCAACCAGAAGCCGTGGAAGCAGAAGGGCACCGGCCGCGCCCGTCAGGGCTCGACGCGCGCCCCGCACTTCGTCGGCGGCGGTACCGTGTTCGGCCCGCAGCCGCGTGGCTACGAGCAGAAGGTCCCGCGCCAGATCAAGGCCCTCGCGCGCAAGTCGGCGTTCAACGCCCGCGCCCGCGAGAACGCGGTGATCGTCATTGATCGCTTCGCGTACGAGGCCCCGAAGACCGCGCAGCTCGTGCAGCTGCTCGCGCGTCTCGAGGTCACCCACAAGAAGGCGCTGATCCTCACCGACGGCGTGAAGTCGAACGTCTACCTCTCGGGCCGCAACATCCCGAATGTGGTCGTGATGCCGTACGCCGACGCCTCCACCTACGACCTGCTGTGGTCGGACGTGGTGCTGGTCGAGGCGGGCGCCATCGGCCACGACCTCGCCCCGGTCGCCGAGAAGGCGGTCGAGAAGGTGAAGGTCAAGAAGCCGGCCGCGAAGAAGGCGGCGAAGGCCGAGAAGGTGGAGGCCGAGGCTCCGAAGGCCAAGAAGGCGGTGGCGAAGAAGGCCGCCCCGAAGGCTGCGGCCAAGAAGGCGCCGGCCAAGAAGGCCGCCCCGAAGGCCGCTGCCAAGAAGCCGGCCGCGAAGAAGGCGGCCCCCAAGAAGAAGGGGAAGTAACCAATGCCGACGACGCATCGCACGATCGTCCGCCCCATCGTCACCGAGAAGACCTCGGCGGCGTATCAGGCGCGCGGCGAGTACACGTTTGAAGTGCACCCCACGGCCAACAAGCTTGCCATCAAGCAGGCGATCGAGACGCTGTTTGGCGTCAAGGTGACCGGGGTGTGGACGTCCCAGCAGCGCGGAAAGCCGCGTCGCGTGGGGACCTCGGCCGGTCTGCGGCCGCGGTGGAAGAAGGCCATCGTGACGCTCAAGGCGGGCGACACGATCGAGATCTTCGAGGGCTGAGCCAATGGGAATTCGTCAGTTCAAGCCGGTGAGCGCGGCCACGCGCTTCCGTTCGGTGCCGGACTACGCCGAGATCACGCGCACGACGCCGGAGAAGTCGCTGACCGAGCCGCTCAAGAAGAGCGGCGGTCGTGACAACCACGGTCATATCTCGATGCGTCGCCTCGGCGGCGGTCACAAGCGCAAGTACCGGATCATCGATTTCAAGCGCAACAAGCACGGGGTGCCGGCCACGGTCGCGCACATCGAGTACGATCCGAACCGGTCGGCGCGCATCGCGCTGGTCGAGTACGCCGACGGCGAGAAGCGCTACATCCTGCACCCGAAGGGGCTGGCGGTGGGCGACCAGATCGTCAGCGGCCCGGGGTCGGACGTGCGCACGGGCAACGCGCTGCCGCTGAAGGAAGTGCCGCTGGGCACGGCGGTGCACAACGTCGAGCTCAAGCCCGGCAAGGGCGGCCAGATGGCGCGCTCGGCGGGCACCTCGCTGCAGGTGGTGGCGAAGGAAGGCGAGTACGTGACGCTGCGAATGGCCTCGACGGAGATGCGCCTCGTGCACGGCAACTGCCTGGGCACGATTGGCGAGGTCGGCAATGCCGAGCACGAGCTGGTGTCGTGGGGCAAGGCCGGCAAGACCCGCTGGATGGGTCGTCGTCCGAAGGTGCGCGGCGAAGTGATGAACCCGGTGGATCACCCGCACGGTGGCCGCACGCGCGGCGGCCGCAACGTGGTGAGCCCCTGGGGCAAGAAGGAGGGCGTGAAGACGCGCAACAAGAAGAAGGCGTCGCAGCGTCTGATCGTCCGTGGCCGGAAGCGCGGCAAGGCCACCCAGAGCTGATCGAGGAACCCACTAATGTCACGCTCCATCAAGAAGGGCCCGTTCATCCAGGATGCGCTGCTGAAGCGCGTGGTGGCGATGAACGCCAAGAACGAGAAGAAGGTCGTCAAGACCTGGTCGCGCGCGAGCACGGTGATCCCGGAGTTCGTCGGGCACACGTTCGCCGTGCACAACGGCAACAAGTTCATCCCCGTGTACGTGACGGAGAATATGGTCGGGCACAAGCTCGGCGAATTCGCTCCGACGCGCCTGTTCCGCGGCCACACGGGCAACAACAAGACCGACAAGAAGGCGGCGCCCGCTCCGGCGGCTGCGGCGGCCCCGGCCAAGGGAGGTAAGTGAGTATGACCGAGGCACGGGCCATCCAGCGCACGACGCGGCAGTCGCCCTACAAGATGCGGCTGGTCATTGACCAGATCCGCGGGCTGCCGGTCAACGACGCGCTAGCGATGCTGAAGTTCAGCAAGAAGCACGCAGCGTCGCAGATCTCGAAGGTGCTCTCGTCGGCCGTGGCCAACGCGGAGCAGGCGGCGCGCGCGGCGAACACGTCGCTCGACGTGGACGCGCTGTACGTGAAGCACGCGATCGTGAACGAGGGCGTGAAGCTCAAGCGGTGGACGCCGGCGGCCATGGGCCGGGCGACGCCGATGCACAAGCGAACCAGCCACGTGGAGATCATCGTGGCCGAGAAGGAAGGTCGATAATGGGACAGAAGACGCATCCGATCGGCTTCCGCCTCGGCGTGAGCACGACGCATCGCTCGAAGTGGTTTGCCAAGAAGGATTTCCCGGCGCTCCTCAAGGAGGACGCGCTGCTCCGGAAGTATCTGAAGGCGCGCCTGTCGGGCGCGGCCATCAGCGAGATCACCATTGAGCGGAAGCCGGGGAAGGTCGTCGTGACCATCCACACCGGCCGTCCGGGCGTGGTGATCGGCAAGAAGGGCCAGGCGGTCGAGGAGCTCAAGACGGAGCTCCAGCAGCTGACGGGCAAGGAAGTCGGGGTGAATGTCGAGGAGATCAAGCGCCCGGAGATCGAGGCGCAGCTCGTCGCCGACAACATTGCCGCGCAGCTCGCCCAGCGCATCTCGTTCCGCCGCGCGATGAAGCGCGCGGTGCAGAGCGCGATGCGGATGGGGGCCGAGGGCATCAAGGTGAAGTGCTCGGGCCGCCTGGGCGGCGCCGAGATCGCGCGCGTCGAGGGTTACCACGAGGGGCGCGTGCCGCTCCACACCCTGCGCGCGGACATTGACTACGCGACGTCGACTGCGAAGACCACCTTCGGCACCATCGGTGTGAAGGTCTGGATCTTCAAGGGCGAGGTCATCGAGGGTCGTCGGGGCAACTCGACGTACTCCTCGGACGCTTAAGGAGAGCTGACCAATGCTGGCACCGAAGCGGGTCAAGTTCCGCAAGATGTTCAAGGGGCGCACGACGGGTCTGGCGACCCGCGGCGCGACGGTGGCCTTTGGCCACTATGGGTTGCAGGCGCAGGAGCCGGGCTGGGTGACGGCGCGACAGATCGAGGCCGCGCGCGTGGCGCTCACGCGCCACATCAAGCGCGGCGGCAAGGTCTGGATTCGCATCTTCCCGGACAAGCCGGTGACGAAGAAGCCCGCCGAGACCCGAATGGGTAAGGGCAAGGGCTCGCCGGAGCTTTGGGTGGCCGTGGTGAAGCCGGGCCGCGTGCTGTTCGAGATCGAAGGCGTGACCAAGGAAGTGGCACAGCAGGCATTGGGCCTGGCGTCCGCGAAGCTGGGCGTGAAGACGAAGTTCGTGGCGCGCGAGGAGGCGCAGGGCAATGAAGGCTGATCAGATTCGGGAGCTGAGCGTGGACGAGATCCGCGCGCGCCTCGGCGAGCTGGAGGAGGAGCGTTTTCGGCTCCGCTTCCGCGGCGCCACGGAGGCGCTGAGCAACCCGCTGCGCCTACGCACCATCCGCCGCGACATCGCGCGGCTGCAGACGGTGCTGCGCGAGAAGGCCCAGAAGATGGAGGCCGCGCGCTAACGCGCGCGGGAGGAAACCCAGATGGCTGAGACTGCAAACACCGCCGCCTCGAACCGGTCCTCGCGCAAGGTGCGCCAGGGTCTGGTCGTGAGCGACAAGATGGACAAGACCATTGTGGTCGCGATCGAGCGTCGCGTGCCGCACCCCGTGTACGGGAAGATGGTGACGAAGACCAAGCGCCTGAAGGCCCACGACGAGGCCAACAGCGCGAAGGTCGGCGACACCGTCCGCATCGTCGAGACCCGGCCGCTGTCGAAGGACAAGCGCTTCCGGTTGCTCGAGATTGTCGACCGCGCGCGGTAAGGGAGACCGACTACTATGATCCAGCAGGAATCCGTGGTGAAGGTGGCGGACAACTCGGGCGCCAAGAAGGCGCTCGTGATCCGCGTGCTCGGCGGGACGCGTAAGCGCTACGCCGGCCTTGGGGACAAGGTCGTCGTGGCCGTGAAGGACGCGCTTCCGAACGGCACCGTGAAGAAGAGCGACGTGGCCAAGGCCGTCGTCGTCCGCACCGTCAAGGAGACCCGCCGCAAGGACGGGTCGTACATCAAGTTCGACGAGAACGCCGTGGTCATCATCGATGACAAGGGCGAACCCCGCGCGACGCGCATCTTCGGGCCGGTGGCCCGCGAGCTCCGCGACAAGCGCTATATGAAGATTGTTTCGCTGGCCCCCGAGGTGCTGTAAATGCGCATTCTCAAGCATCGCAAGACGGCCGGACAGAAGAATGTCACGCGCCACGTCCGCAACGCCGAGCGCGTCGCGACCGCCATCACCAAGGGTGATACGGTCCGCGTGATGCGCGGCGACGACAAGGGCAAGGAAGGGACCGTCATCCGCGTGCACCTGAAGACCGGGCGCGTGACGATTGACGGCATCAACATCGTGAAGAAGCACCGTCGCGCGCGCACCGCCGAGGAGCAGTCGGGCATCATCGAGATGCCGGCGCCCGTCGCGCTGTCGAACGTGATGCTGCTGGACCCGAAGTCGGGGGCTCCGACGCGCGTCCGCGCGCGGATCGACGCCGACGGTACGAAGGAGCGCATCAGCGCGAAGAGCGGGACGGCCATCCCGCGCAGCCGCTGAGCGAGGACTGACCAATGGCGACGACCAAGACGCAGGGCGAGAAGAAGAAGAGCGGCGGTCAGGGCGAGAAGCGCGCCTCGATGCTGCCGAAGGAGCACAAGGGTGTGGGCCAGCCGGTCCCGACCCCGCGCCTTCACACGTACTACAACAAGACCGTGCGCGGGAAGCTGGCCACGCAGTTCGGCCTGAAGAACCCGCACCAGGTCCCGAATCTCCAGAAGATCACGCTGAACGTCGGGATGGGCGAGGCGATCAAGCAGCCCAAGATCCTCGATGCCATCGTGGACGAGATGACGGTGATCACCGGCCAGAAGCCGGTGCGCACGAAGGCGAAGAAGTCGATCGCGAACTACGGACAGCGCGAGGGCCAGGAGATCGGCGTCTCGGTGACGCTGCGTGGCGCGCGGATGTGGGAGTTCCTCGACCGCTTCATCTCAACGGCGATTCCGCGTATCCGCGACTTCCGCGGGCTGTCCACGCGGTCCTTTGACGGGCGCGGCAACTACAGCCTGGGCGTCAAGGAGCAGATGATCTTCCCCGAGATCAACTACGATCTCGTCGAGCAGATCCACGGGATGGACATCACGTTCGTCACGACCACGAACCGGGACGACCTCGCGTTCGCGCTGCTGCGCGAGCTGGGGATGCCGTTCCGCGGCGACGACAAGCCGATCGTCGTCCAGGGCTGAGGAGCATATGGCGAAGAAGAGCACGATCGAGAAGAACGAGCGCCGTCGTCAGATGGCGCAGAAGCAGGCGCCGAAGCGCGCCGCGCTGACCGCCGTGGTCAAGAGCCAGACGGCGAGCGAGGAGGAGAAGCGGGCGGCCCAGGTCGCGCTGCAGAAGCTCCCGCGGAACGGGGCCAAGGCCCGCATCCGCAATCGCTGCCAGATGACGGGGCGCTCGCGCGGCAACATCAAGGCCTTCGGGCTCAGCCGCATCGCGTTCCGCGAGATGGCGTTGCAGGGGCTGATTCCGGGTGTGCGGAAGGCGAGCTGGTAGAACGGAAGTTGTGAGTCGTGAGTTGTGAGTTGGCAGAGTCAGGCTTTGCCAGACCTCTCATCACTCAGTACTCAGCACTCACGACTGCAGTTGTAGTACAAGACACAGAAGGCAGGTCCACCACACTCGGTGATGGATACCACCTTCTCTCATTCCTACAGGTCCGCCACCGGCGGAAACCAGAGGAGCCCAGGTAGCACTATGAGCATGACCGACCCGATCGCCGATATGCTCACGCGGATCCGTAATGCTGTCGGTTCGAAGCATCGGCGCGTGGACATCCCGGCGTCCAAGATGAAGGTGGAGATTGCGCGACTCCTGAAGGAGTCGAACTTCATCTCCGACTACAAGACACTCGAGACGCCCGAGGGCAAGAAGGTCCTCCGCGTTGCGCTCAAGTATGCCGGCAACACGCCGGTCATCCGTGAGCTCAAGCGCGTGTCGTCGCCGGGCCTTCGCCAGTACGTGGGCGCCGCGGAGATTCCGCGCGTGCGCAACGGGCTGGGCGTGGCCATCCTGTCCACCTCCCAGGGGTTGATGACCGACCGCCAGGCGCGCCAGGCGCGCACCGGCGGCGAGCTCGTCGCCCTGGTCTGGTAAGGAGCCGCCACAATGTCACGTATTGGCAAGCTCCCGATCACCGTCCCCGCCGGCGTGACCGTCACGGTCACGGGCAACACGGTGAAGGTGAAGGGGCCGAAGGGTGAGCTGTCGCGCACCCTGCACCCGGAGATGGCGGTCAAGCTCGAGGGCACGACGATCACCGTCGCGCGTCCCTCGGACGAGCCGAAGCACAAGTCGCTGCACGGTCTCTCGCGCACGCTGATCGCGAATATGATCGAGGGCGTGGCGAAGGGTTATTCGAAGCAGCTGGAGATCTCGGGTGTCGGCTTCAAGGCCGAGCCGAAGCCGTTCGGCCTGCAGCTGGCGCTGGGCTATTCGCACCAGATCCAGTACAAGGCGCCGGCGGGCATCAAGCTGAGCGCGCCGCAGCCGACGCAGGTGATCATCGAGGGTGCGGACAAGGAAGTCGTGGGCCAGGTGGCAGCGGAGATCCGCGGCCTGCGTCCCCCTGAGCCGTACAAGGGCAAGGGCATCAAGTACGCGGGTGAGACGATTCGCCGGAAGGCCGGCAAGGCGGGAGGTAAGTAATGCCTGGGAAGCGTGTACCGAAGACGCGCGCGGGACTGCGTGCGCGCCGCCACGTCCGCGTGCGGGCGAAGGTGGCGGGGACTGCGGAGCGTCCGCGTCTCGTGGTGTTCCGTTCGCTGAAGCATATGACCGCCCAGCTGGTGGACGATGTGCAGCAGAAGACCTTGATGACCGTGACGGACAGCGGGCTGTCGGGGAAGAAGACGGAGAAGTCGGTCGAGGTCGGCAAGCGCGTCGCCGAGAAGGCGAAGGCGGCCGGGATCACGAAGGTCGTGTTCGACCGTGGTGGTTACCAGTATCACGGCCGCGTGAAGGCGGTGGCCGACGGAGCCCGCGAAGGCGGGCTGGAGTTCTAAATGGCTGAGCAGACGAATAGCGGTGGAGCCCCGCAGGGGCGTCGTGGTGGTCCGGGCGGCCAGGGTGGCCGCGGGCGCGGGCCGGGTGGCCCGGGCGGACGCGGTGGCCAGGGTGGCCGTGGCGGTCAGGGCGGGCGCGGCGGCGAGGGTGGCCGCGGCGGACGCGATGGCGGTCGTGGCGGCGCGCCGATGCAGGAGCGCGAGGGCTCGGATCTCCTCGAGAACGTGATTGCGATCAACCGCGTCGCGAAGGTCGTGAAGGGCGGCCGTCGGTTCTCGTTCAACGCGCTCGTGGCCGTCGGTGACGGGCAGGGCAAGGTGGGCGTGGCGACGGGCAAGGCGAACGAAGTGTCGGAAGCGGTCCGCAAGGCCGTGGACGCCGCGCGTCGCCGGATGGTGCACATCCCGATGACGGGGGCGACCATTCCGCACGAGATCGTCGGCAAGCACGGGGCCGGAAAGGTCCTGATGAAGCCGGCGGCGCCCGGTGCCGGCGTGATCGCCGGTGGTGCGGTGCGCGCGGTCCTCGAGTGCGCCGGCATCCACGACATCCTGACCAAGTCGCTGGGCTCGACGAACCCGCACAATATGGTGCTGGCCGCGCTCGAGGGCCTCACGGCGCTGACGACGGTCGAGCAGATCGCGCGCGAGCGTGGTGTGGACGTGGCGGCGCTGCCGTACAAGTCGCGCGCCAAGTCGAAGGAGGTTGTGTAAATGCCGCGTACGTTCGTTTGGCACCGCACCCGCGGGCCGAAGCACACTGAGCCGAACACGCTCACCGAAGGCAAGGTCCGCATCACGCAGGTGCGGTCGGGCATCGGGCACGACAAGAAGATGAATGCGACCCTGGAGGCCCTCGGCCTCAGGCACCACCAGGATTCGGTGGTGCACCAGGACTCGCCCTCCCTCCGCGGTATGATCAAGCGCGTGCGTC
>CAYPYY010000100.1:0-9571 GCA_964414995.1 uncultured Gemmatimonas sp. | reverse complement strand
CCTGGATGCGATCGCCCTTCACGGGGACGGTCGCGAACTTGTAGGTCGCCATATGCCGTGGGAATGAGAGAGTGCGAAAGCTAGGGAGCGGCTCCACTCGCCAGCAAGCGGAGCGCCGCGCTACTCGACCGGGTTTGGGAGCGGCTGGCCGGCAAAGAACGCGTCAAGGTTGGCCACGGCGGTCAGGCCCATCGCCGTGCGGGTCTCGAGCGTGGCGCTTCCGAGGTGCGGGAGCAGCACGACATTCTCGCGCGAGAGCAGGCCGGGGTGCACGGCGGGCTCACGCTCGTACACGTCGAGCCCAGCGCCGGCGAGCTGGCCCGCATCCAGTGCCGCGACCAAGGCGGCCTCGTCCACGACGTCTCCGCGGGCGGTGTTGATCAGCACAGCGCCGGGCCGCATCCGCGCGAACTGCCTGGCGCCAATCAGGTGCCGCGTCTCCGGGGTGGCCGGGCAATGCAGCGAGAGCACATCGCTCTGCTCAAGGAGCTCGTCGAGGTCGTGCACGAAGCGTAGGCCCGGGAGATCCGCCGCGCTGCGCGGCGTACGCGTCCACACGCGCACGGGCATCCCGAAGCCGTGATGGGCGCGCTGCGCGACCGCGCGACCAATCCGCCCGTAGCCGACGATGCCGAGCGTGCGGCCACTCAGCCGCGCGCCGAGCAGTTGCGTTGGTGTCCAGCCCGTCCAGGACCCCTGCCGGAGCAAGCGCTCCCCTTCGCCGGCGCGCCGGAGAACGGAAAGCATCAACAGGATCGCGAGGTCTGCCGTGTCCTCAGTGAGGACGCCGGGCGTATTGCTCACCGCAACACCGTGCGCGCGCGCCGCCTCGAGCGCGATGTGATTCACCCCGACGCCAAAGTTCGCCACGAGCCGCGCGCGCCGCGTGGGGCTCGCGAGCAGCTCTGCGGTGATGCGGTCGGTGATTGTCGTGAGCACGGCGTCCGCGTCGGCGAAGGCCTGGGCGAGTTCAGCCGCGGTGAGCGGCGCGTCGTCGTCGCGCTGGCGGACGTCAAAGCGATCGCGAAGCGCCTGCTCGACCGGCGCCGGCAGCCGACGCGTGACCCATACAACGTGGCGCGCCGTCACGCCGATTCGCGGTACCAGCGCTGCGCGGCGGCGACGCCCGCGCCCAGCGGCACGGCAATGCCGGCGTCGTGCATCGCCACTTCGGCGAGCGCGATGGCGCCCAAGAGCATCCCGGCGTTGCAGTCGCCGAGGTGGCCAATGCGAAACACCTTGCCGTTCAGCCGCCCGAGGCCCGAGCCCAGGGCCATATCCCAGCGCCGGAAGGCGTGGTCAATGACGTGGCGGGCGTCCTTGCCCTCCGGCACGACGATGGCGGTGACCGTGTTGGAGCGGCGCTCCGGGTCGCGGGCGCAGATCTTGAGCTCCCACGCGGCCACCGCGCGCCGCACGCCTTCGCCCAGCCGCGCGTGCCGCGCGTGGATCTTGGCGTGCCCTTCCTCGGCCATCATATCGAGCGCCTCGCGGAGCCCGAAGAGGTGCGCGAGCGCCGGCGTGTAGGGGAAATAGCCCTGGTCGTTATGTAGCACCTGCGGGCGCAGGTCGAAGTAGTGGCGCGCAAAGCCGGCGGTCTCGATGCGCTCCAGTGCGCGAGGCGAGAGCGAGACCATTCCGAGCCCGGCGGGCATCATAAAGCCCTTTTGCGAGCCGGTGATCGCGACGTCCACGCCCCACTCGTCCTGCCGGAACTCGAGTGAGCCGATTGAGCTCACGCCGTCCACGAGCAGGAGGGCTGGATGCTTGGCCTCGTCCATTGCCTCACGCAGCCCAGCGATGTCGTTGGTGACGCCCGTGGCGGTCTCGTTGTGCACGACGAGCACGGCCTTGTAGCTGTGCGCGGTGTCCGCCGCGAGCCGCTCGCCGATGTCCTGTGGGTCAAAGGCCTCGCCCCACTCGAGGTCCATCACGTCCACCTTGAGCCCGAGCTTCTCCGCCGTGTCAATGAACAGGTGCGAGAACTGTCCGAGCCGCACGGCCAGCACGCGGTCGCCGGGCGAGAGCGTGTTCACGATGGCGGCCTCCCACATTCCGGTGCCCGTGGCGGCAAACAGGAAGGGGCGGCCTTCGACCGTGCCGAACACCGGCTTGATGTCGCGGAGCAAGCCGTGGGTCAGGTCCGGGAACGCGCTCGAGCGGTGATCCTCCTGCGCGCGGTGCATCGCGCGGAGCACGCGATCGGGGACGTTGGAGGGTCCGGGGACGAAGAGGTGGTGGCGACCGGGCATTGGGCGAGTGAGCGGAGTGCTGTTAGTCGTGCCCCGACGAATGTAGCTTGCACGTATGGCCGCGCCCACCGTTCTGCCCGCCCCGGGGGCCCGCGTGCTGCGGGCGCTGACGCTGCGGTGCCCGGAGTGCGGTTCGCGGGGCCTCTTCCGCAATTGGCTGCGGCTGAATCCCCGGTGCCCGGGGTGTGCGCTCAAGTTGGACCGAGCACATCCCGACCATTTTGTCGGGGCCTACCTCGTCAACCTGATCATCGCCGAGCTGCTGTTCGCGGCCGGCCTGGGGATCTGGCTGCTCGCGGTGTGGCCGGACGTCCCGTGGCACCGCATTGAGGTAGTCGCGGTCGCGGCGATGATCCTCTCGCCGCTGGTCACCTATCCGTTCACGCGGACGGTGTGGCTGGCCGCCGACCTGATCTTCGATCCGCCAAAGTCGAGTGACCGCTGAGTGCTACAATGCCCGGAGTGGGAATCGAACCCACAAGAGGTTGCCCTCGGGGGATTTTGAGTCCCCTGCGTCTGCCGGTTCCGCCATCCGGGCGACAACACACGGAAACTAACACGTTCGCAATGCGTTTCAGCCCCCGCCTCTCGTTGATTGCGCTTGCCGCGGCCGCCCTGGCCAGCTGCGAGTCGCCGCCGCCTGAGTTTCGCATCGGACTCATCGGCGTGTTCGAGGGCGCGATGGCGCACTCGTCGGGGATTCCGGCTCGCGATGGGGCTCGGATGGCGGTGGACGAGATCAATGCGCGCGGGGGCATCGTGATCAACGGCGTCACGCACCGCGTGCGCCTGATTGAACGCGAGACGGCGCCCCGCCCCGAGGCCGCCGCGATCACCGCGCGCGCGCTCATCAACCTCGATTCGGTCGACGTGCTGGTTGGACCGCAGACGAGCGCGCTGGCCGTGGTTGCCGGAGCCGCGGCCGAGGCCTCCGAGGTGCCGATGATCGCGCCGATGGCGTCGAACCCTGCCGTGACGGCCGGCCGGCGCTTCGTGAACCGCCTCGCCTTCGTGGATGCGGTCCAGGGCACGGTGCTCGCCCGCTTCGCCTACGACTCGCTCCAGGTTCGCCGCGCCGCGGTGCTGCACGCCGCGGCGAGCGCCTACTCGCGTGACATCACGCGCCTCTTTGACTCGACCTTCCGCTCGCTCGGCGGGCGAATGGTCGCGATCGAGACGTTCAATTCGGACGATTCGTCGAGCCACGAGCCGCACCTGCGACGCATAATGGCGGGGCGCCCGGATGCGATCCTGCTGCCGAACTTCGTCACGCACGACTCGGCGCAGGTGCGCATTGCACGGGCCCTCGGATTCCGTGGCACGTTCCTCGGCTCGGATGCCTGGGATGTGCTGTCGATGCAGCGGCGCGAAGATGCGCTTGGCTCGATCGTCGTCGCCAACTGGGACCGCAAGCTCGACCGCGAGGTGGCACGGCAGTTTCGTGCCGGCTGGCAGCAGCGCTACCCCGAGTCTCGCCCGCGCGCCACGGCCGCGGCCACATACGATGCCGTGTACCTGCTCGCGGACGCGGCGCAACGCACGGGCACCAAGTCGGGAGCCCCACTGGCCGCCGCGCTGCGGGCCGAGCGTGCGTATGACGGCGCGTTCGCGCGGTATCGCTTCGACGGCACGGGCGACCCGATTCGGGGGGCCGTGTTGCTCGAGATGGACCGCGACTCCACCATCGTGCGCGCGGTGATCGAACCCGACCGATGATCGGACGGCTCCTCCGGACCAGTCTCGCCGCGCGAATGGCCGCGGCGGTGTTCACGCTCGGATTCACGGCCGTGGCGTTGGCGGCGGCCCTCTCGTATACAGCGGCGGAGACGGCCCTGCGGGAGAACACGGCAGACGTGCTCGCCACATACGCTGATGACGACGTCCGCTACCTGGACCGATGGCTTCGGCGCCAGCAGGACGCGCTGCAACTGATGGCCACGGCCATCGAGGTGCCGGGAGGCGCGCGGCTGTTCGGCGCTGGCATCGGCATCCAGCGACTGCCGGCGTCGGTGTTGGCCGCAGAGCGCTACCGCTTGATTGCGGTGCCCGGCGGGCGCATCGTGCGGGCGAGCGACACCACCGAGGTGGGCAGCTTCGCCGTGGACGAGCTGTACTATCAGCGCGGCCAGGCGGGCCCGTTCGTGCAGCCGCTGCATCCCGCCGGCGTGGACAGTCGGCCGACGCTGACGATTTCCGCCCCCGTGCGGCGCGGCGGCGCGCTCATCGCGGTGCTCGCGGCGAACCTGTCCATCGCCGAAATCGAGGACGTGCTGCGCGGACGCACCTCGCGCCTCGACGTCGACGTGTACTTCGTGGACCGGTTCGCGCAGTACGTGTCCGCTGAGCGATTCGGCACGCCGGGTGCGCGTCGCGGCATCCGCAGTGTCGGCGTGGACGATGTGATTCGCGGCCGCAATGGCGAGGGGATCTACCAGTCGCACGATGGGCGCGAGGTGATGGGCGCGTGGCGGTGGGTGCCGGATCTCCAGATTGGCATCGTGATGGAAGCCGATGCCGCGCGCGCGCTCGCACCGGCGCGGCGCCTCTGGTGGCTGACGCTCCTCGTCGGAACGCTCGCGACCATCCTCCTCGCGCTGGGCGCGATCGTCGTCACGCGGCGGTTCACGTCTCCGGTGAACCAGGTTGCCGCCGCCGCCGCCGCGGTCGCCGCCGGCGAGCTCGATACGCGCGCGCCGGTGCGCGGCACCGACGAGCTGTCCAGCCTGGCCCGCGCATTCAACGAGATGACATCGCGGCTGCAGCGTCTCGACTCCGAGCGCGCCGCGCAGATCCAGGCCACCGAGGGCGCCTTCGCCGAGGCGCAGGCCACGCGCGCGCTGCTGGAGGACGTCGTCAACAATTCAACGACGGTGATGCTGGTGGTGGACCTGGAGGGGCAGATCCTGCTTGGCAACACGCGCTTCGCCGAGCTGGTCGGCTTCACCCCCGGCCAGCGCGTCGCGGGCTCACTGACGTCGGCCGTCTCGGAGACGCGCGCGGGCGCCCTCGCCCACTTGATCGCCCGTGCGGAGCGCGGCGGCACGGTGGTGGAGGAGGAACTGGAACTTGGTTCACCCGACGGGACGCACGCGTGGCAGGCCGTGGCCTTCCCGCTCGTCCGCGCGGACGGCACGCGCTACGCGACGGGGCTCATCGCCACGGACCTCACCGAGCGCGCGCGCGCCGAAGCCCAGCGCCGCGAGCGTGACGCCAGCGTACAGCAGGCGCAGAAGCTGGAGTCGCTTGGCGTGATGGCCGGCGGCATCGCCCACGACTTCAACAATCTCCTCGCGGCCATAATGGGCAACGTGGACGTGGCGCGCGACGCGATTGATGATCGTGAGGAAGTCACGATCTCGCTGGATCACATTGCCGCGGCGAGCCGCCGCGCCGCGGAACTGACGCGACAGATGCTGGCCTACGCGGGCCGCGCGTCGCTACGCCGCGAGACGGTGGATGCGCGGAAGGTGCTCGCCGACATCGTCCCCCTGGTGCGCGCGGCCCAGCCCAAGAAGGTGGAGTTCGTCACCTTCCCGGCCCCGCAACCCCTCTGGGTGGAAGTAGACCCGGCGCAGCTCTCGCAGGTGGTGCTCAACCTGCTCACGAACGCAGCCGAGGCGATCGGCGATCAGAACGGGACGGTCACGCTCTCCGCGGAGTACCTGACCGCGCCGCGCATTGACGGCGGCGACGCGGCGTGGGTGCATATCGTCGTGGAGGACACGGGAGCCGGGATGAGCGCCGATGTGCTGGCGCGCATCTTCGATCCGTTCTTCACCACCAAGATGATGGGGCGCGGGCTCGGGCTCAGTGCCGTGCGCGGCATCGTGAACTCGCTCGGCGGGCGGCTCGATGTACAGTCGGCACCCGGCAAGGGCACGCGTTTCGAGGTGTTCCTGCCCGCCGGCCTCGCTCCCGAGGAGGGCGCATCCACGTCTGGCGCGGCGCCACGCGTCACGACGCAGGGCACCGTGCTTGTGGTGGACGACGAGGAGTCCCTGCGCCGCCTGGCGCGACGTGCGCTGGAATCGATGGGCCAGACGGTCGTCGAGGCGGCCGACGGCGTGAACGGCCTCAGGCGATTCCACGAGCACGCGAACGCGCTCACGCTGGTGGTGCTCGACCTGACGATGCCGGGAATGGGAGGCGCCGAACTCCTGCGGGAGATTCGACGCACGCATCCCACCCTGCGGGCCATCATCGCGAGCGGCTACGACCTCGCCGACGCGCTCTCCGCCGCGCCGCGCGATCGCTACACGACGTTCCTACAGAAGCCCTTCGGGATCAGGGCGCTCCAGGCGGCCGTCGCGGAGGCCCTCGCCTAGGATCGCCGCCCTGGGGCGGCCGACCACCCGGCTGCCCCATCTCCATCATCCGGCGGCGCAGCTGTTCCTCGATGCCAAACAGGCGAGCACGCTGCACCGGCGTGAGAAACGAGGCGTACTCCTTCTGCTCGGCTTCCATCAGGTCCAGACGCTGCCGCTGCAACTGCAGGGTGCGATCGAGCAGCTGGCCGATGCGCGCGTTCTGCGCCGTGTCGCCCGAGGCGACGGCATCGCGAATCTCCATTCGGGTACGCCGCTCGTCCACGAACAGCGTGCGCCGCTGGCCTTCGAACTTGCGATTGGCTTCCTGATAGCGCGCGATCTGCTCGTCAGTCATCCCGACCTGCGTGCGCAGCACCTGTTGCATCCGCGCCTGCACACGCTGGGCGAGCGAGTCCCGCCGCGCGGGATCCTGCGCGGCCACCGACGATGAGAGCACGGCGGCCGCCAGCACGGCGCGCACCAACAATGCACGCATCACATCCCCTCCGACGTCGTGATGATCGGCGACGTGAGCGTCACCGGTTCGGCGTCCAGATTGGCCTCGAGTTCATCAAGGGCTCCGAGCAGCGAGCTAAGCTCATCCTCACCGAGGTCCTCGAGCTGGCGACCACCGACGACCTGCACCCCGCTCCGCGAGCCGGCGCCGGGCGTGGTGATGACGGTGGGAACATCGGGGCCGGTGTCGACACCAGGCACCACACTCACCACGCCCGGTCCGCCGAAGACGCGCGGCCCCCAGACTGGCGAGCTGACCGTGACCATCAGCAGCAACGACGCCGCCAGCGCAAGCGCGCGCCGTGGCATCACCGGCCGCGTGCGTACCGGCGTCACGACGTGCAATGGCGGCCGCTGCGCCGGCGACGCGGGCAGCTTGGCAAGAATGGCCGCCGTGTTCACGGCCGGTGTCGCAGCGGCAAAGAGGGCGCTCGCGCGCTCGAGCAACCGCAGCTCAGCGGCGCAGGAGGCGCAGTCCGCCACGTGTGCGCGCACCCGCGCCGCCTCGTCGCCGGCGCGCAGCTCGCGCGCCAGCAGTGGCAGCAGGTCCCGCATCGTCTCGTTCGTGCACTCAGTCATCAGTCAGGTACTCCCGGATTGCCTTCACCGCATTGTGGTAGTGCACCCTGCACGACCCCTCCGTACTGCCCACCACCTGCGCGATCTCGCTGTACGCCATTCCTTCGCTCACCCGCAGCGAGAACACCTCGCGCTGCAGGGCGGTGAGTTGGTTCACCGCCTCCTGCACCTTCCGCGCCATCTCGTCCCCGACCATCACGTCGAGCGCGTCGTACTCCGTGGCCGCGTCGCGCTCGTCCACCTCGGCGATGTCTCGCCGTCGTCGTTCCGCGCGTCGCCGATCGAGATATAGGCGCTTGAGGATGGTAAACAGCCAGGTCCGCAACGAGCTGTCGGCGCGGAACGAGTCGAGCGAACTAAAGGCCCGCACGAAAGTGTCCTGCACCAACTCGTCCACGTCGTCCCGGACGCCAAGACTGGCCGCGAAGCGGGCCAGCGGCCTGGCGTGCCGTTCCACCAGCAAGGCCGCGGCCCGTTGCTCCCCCGACTGCCATCGGGCGATCAACTGCGCGTCGGTCGCTTCGTGGGTCAGGGCGGCTGCGGTCATCCTGGTGCCTGTGGGACGCCTACGGGGTCCGTTCGTTAAGATACGCCGTGCCCCGCGCCGAGATTATTGCCCACCGGGGGGCGTCGCGCGACGCCCCGGAGAACACGATGGCCGCCTTTGAGCGCGCCATCGAGCTGGGCGCGCAGGGCATCGAGCTGGACGTGTGGCTGCACCCGGACGGTCGACTCCGCGTGCATCACGACCCGTGGCCAGTGCCGCCGGGCGCGCCCCCGCTGCCGAACGACGGTCGCCTGCACCCGGACCCGGCTGCCCAGCCGCCCCTCTTGATGGACGCGCTGGGGCTCATCGCCTCCGGCGGACTCACGGCGTACTGCGAGCTCAAGGGGCCCAACACCGCGATGCCGACGATCTTCGACATCCGGAACAGCCACGTCAACGGCGCCGTGCACTCATTCGACCATCGCCTCATCGCCGAGGCACGCCGCCTGGCGCCGGATGTGCCGCGCGGCGTGCTCGAAATGAGCTATCCGGTGGATTCGTTACACGCGCTCGAGTCGGTGAGCGGTCGGGACCTGTGGCGGCACTGGTCGTTCATTGACGAGGCGCTGGTGACGGCCGCGCACCAGACGGGCGCGCGCGTCATCGCGTGGACGGTCAACGACCCGTCCGTGATGCGCCAGTTGGTCCGCTGGGGTGTGGACGGCATCTGCACCGACGACCCCGCGCTCGCGCGACGCACCCTCGGCGCATAGGTTCCGCGCACGCTGGTCGTTGCCTCGCCGCCCCCCACCGGCGCGGTCACAACATCACCCACGAGGCTCAGTCCTGATGTTCCGTACCCGTTTCCTGCTCGCGCTCGCGCTGGCGGGGTGCTCGAGCGGCCAGGCCGCACAGGCGCCCACGACGACGCCATCGCCCGCGCAGACCCCGGCCACGCAGTCGCCGCCCGGTGCCTACTCCCGCCCCAACGCGGATCCGTTCCCCAGCACCTACCGGCCCTGGGCCTCGCGCCCGACGCTGATCCGCAACGTCAACATCCTCACGGCCGCGGGCCCGATGATCCGCAACGGCGCGATCCTCATCCGCGACGGCAAGATCGCGGAGATCGGCGCGGACCTGGTAGCGCCGAACGACGTGGTCGTGATCGACGGCCAGGGCAAGTACGTGACCCCCGGCCTGATTGACACGCATTCGCACCTCGGCGTGTATCCCGCGCCGGGCACCGCCGCGCACAACGACGGCAACGAGGCGACCAATCCGGTCACCGCGCAGGTCTGGGCGGAGCACTCGGTGTGGCCCCAGGATCCGCAGTTCCCGCGTGTGCTGGCGGGCGGCACCACAACCATTCAGGTGCTGCCGGGCTCGGCGAACCTGATCGGCGGTCGCTCGGTGACGCTCAAGGTCGTGCC
>CAYPYY010000099.1:0-9641 GCA_964414995.1 uncultured Gemmatimonas sp. | reverse complement strand
CGGACGACACGCCGGCGGTGCTCGCGCGGTACGCGGATCGCGTGCGCGTGGTGCGTCAGGAGAATCGGGGGCAGGCGGCGGCGCTCAACCGCGGGCTGGCGGAGACGCAGGGCGAGTGGGTGGCGTTTCTCGACGGCGACGACCGGTGGGGGGAAGGCCATCTCGAGGCGGTGGAGCGGGCCATCAACTCGGCCGACGGCGTGGATGCCGTGTGTGCGCGAATGCTGCTGGTGAACGCGGAGCAGCGGCGAATTGTCATTGATCCGCCGGATGAGGTCGCGGCGCGCACCCGCACGCGGAGCGCAGATCGCGAGGCCGGAGCGAATGGCTTGCTCGAGTGGTTTCCGCCGACGTCGGGGCTCGCCCTGCGACGTGCGTTGCTGCGACCCGCATCACCGAACGCGGGGCCGATTCCCGAGCGCTTTCGGATCGCGGCAGACGGCTGGCTACAAGTGGCCATCGCGATCGCCGCGCATTGCGTCGTGTACCTCGAGTCGCCGACGGCGGAGCTCCGCGTGCACGGTGCCAACCGCTGGACAGGGCAGTCGGATTACGACGTCGCGGTCGTCGCGCGTCGCCGTGCGCTCTACGCGAACCTCGCGAGCGAGGCACAGTCACTCGGCCAACAGTTCCGACGCGATGTCAGCGGCTTGGTGCGCGCGTTGGAAGCGCAGCGCGACGAATTTCACGTGCTCGAGCATTCGCTCTCAGGTCGCCGCGCGGAGGCGCTGCGATTGGCGCGGCGCTGGGAGCCCTCGCCGGCGGTTCAGGGTGCTGGCGCACGCTTCGTGAGGCGAGCGTCTGTGCTGCAATCCGCGTTGCTGCCGGCCCGCGCGCAGTCGGCGCTGCGATCACTCTGGCGCAGCGTCGCCGCGCGATGAGGATCGCGGTCTTTCACCACCTGCCGTCAGGTGGCGCGCTCAAGCTCGTCGCGCAGTCGGCGTCGCTGCTGGCCGCGCGCGGGCACGAGGTAGCGCTGTTCACGTTCTCCTCGGCCGAGCAGGAGTTCGCCCCGTGGCCGGTGCAGGGGACCGTGGAGGTGGAGCCGCTGGAGCTGGGTGGCGCCGGCGAGCTGCGGCGGTATCGCCGCGCCACGCGGGCGCTTGCGGCGCGCATCGCGGCGTGGCGTCCGGATGTGGCCTGGGTTGAGAAGTGTCGGCTGATCGGACATCCGCCGATCGTGAACGCGCTTGCCGTGCCGACCGTGCTACACACGCACGAGCCGCGGCGGATGCGCGCGCTGGAAGCGCTGGCGCCGGTGGACACTGCGGCGGTGGGCGTCGAGGCGCCGCCGAGTCCGCGACACGGGCCGCGCGAATTCCTGGCCAAGTTGCCCCGTGCCGCGTGGCACTGGCGTGTGGCGCGCGCCGATCGGGCCGCTATCCGAGGCGCGGGACGTGTCCTGACCAGCTCGCAGTTCACGGTGGAGTGGCTGCGGCGGGCCTACGGGGTGTCGGCGCGGGTGCTGGCGCCGGGCGTGGACACGGCGCGCTTCGCGCCGAGCCACGCACCGCGCGAGCGGCGCATCGTGACGGTCGGTCGCCTGGTGCCGTGGAAGGGCCACGACTTTGTGCTTGATGTCCTTGCGGGGCTTCCGGCGGATGCGCGCCCGGCCTGGGACGTGGTCTGCGACGAGGTACCGCCGGATGAACGCGCGCGGTTTGAGGCGCGGGCGCGGGCGGCCGCGATCGCCGTGCGCATTCACGAACGCATTGGCGAAGAGCGGCTGGTGCAGCTTTACCAGACGGCTCGCGTCGTCCTGTGTGCGGCGGTGCGCGAACCATTCGGCTTGGTGCCGCCTGAGGCGATGGCCAGTGGCACGCCGGTGATTGCGGTGCGCGAAGGCGGCTTTGCGGAGACGGTGGACGATGGCGTCACCGGCACCTTGCTTCCCCGCGACGCTGCGCAGTGGCGCGAGGCGCTGCTGCGTTACCTACACGACGACGCCCTCGTGAGCCGTCAGGGTGCGGCCGGCGTGGCGCGGGTCCAGGCACACTGGAGCGCGGCGGGCTGGGTGGAGCGCGCCGCCGCGGCCAGCGGCCTCCCCCTCACCTCGGCGTGAGGGCTATCTTCCGCGCTATGCGTCGCCTTCTCGCTTTGGTGGGGCTCCTGCTCGCGCAGCCAGACGCGGCACTCGCACAGGCGAGCGCTGACTTCACACTGCGTCCGGGCGATCGCGTACAGGTCTATCACTGGCGCGACGAGACCGTGCGCGGCGAGTTCCCCGTGGAAGAGGACGGCAACGTCGTCCTGCCGCTGCTCGGGCGACGCGCCGTGACCGGCAACGTCTGGCGCGTGGTCGCTGACTCGCTGCGTGCGGCATACGCGCGCGAATTGCGCGCCGCGGATCTGCGCATCACGCCGATGCGGCGCGTGTACGTGGTGGGCTTCGTGAAGGAGCCGGGCGTGCATTTCGCCGATCCCACGCTCACGCTGGGCGCGGTGCTGGCGATGGCCGGCGGGGCGTCGCCCGAGGGCGATCTCGCGCGCGTGCGGCTCGTGCGCGCGGGGCGCGTCGTGTTTGATCAACTCGATATGAACGCCGGGTTGAGCGACGTCGCCTATGAGAGCGGCGATCAGATCTTCGTCGGCCGACGCGGGTGGTTCGACCGCAACTCGGCATTTATGGTCTCGGCCATCGTGGGCCTGGCCGGCATCGTCGTGACCTTGCTCGTCGCGAACTAGGCGACGATCACCACCCGCGCCAGCGCGCGGTCACGTTCAGATTGAAGACATCGCTGCCCACGTCGAGCCGGCGATTGAGCGTCCAGCTCGGGGCCACGCCCAACACCCATTCGCTCGCGCCGCGGAAGCGCAGCCACTCGGCGCGCAGGCCGTAGCGCACCTCGGGGTTGGAGAGACCGCCCACCGGGCCAAGCGTGGCGTACCAATCGGCGATCACGGTGCGGTCAATGGAGTACGTGCGCCGACCGCGTTTATCGAAGCGCTCCCAGGTGAGCGTGGCACCGGCACCGCCGTAGGCCGCGGGAGAGCCGAGCAGCTGTCCGCGGTTGGTCAGCCCCTGGCGCGTGCGGCCGTGGATGTACATCGGGAAGGGTCGGAACAGCGTGCGCCCCGTGCGATCCCCGTGCGAGAGATCGCCGTTCACGTACTCGGCGCGCACGCTGTGCAGCGCGCCGTCTGCGGAGCGCACCGACTGCGCCACGCCCAAGGTGGCGGCGCCTAGATCGTCGGGCTGAAGGAGCAGCCAGCGCAGGTTGCCACTGAAGTCGTCGCGCGCCCATTCGACGAAGGCCTCGAATCCGGTGCTCGGCGGCGCGATGCGCACGAAGACCGAGGCGAACTGGTTCTCGGCGTTCGCATTGATGTCGCTCACGAGATCGTTGATGACGCCTTGGAACGGACGCGTGAGTTGCCGGAACGTCGGCATTCCCTCGCGCCAGCCCACGTTCATCACGCGGGCGCCCCCGATCTCGAAGCCGCGGATCAGTGACGGCGTGAACGACGCGGTGAAGCCGACGTGCAAACGGTGCGTGGGACCGGTGTCCACCGGGGACCACGGCGTCTGTTCCAGCCGGCCGACGATGTGTCGCAGGTGCAGCTCGCCGATGCCGATGGACACGGGCCGCGCCGTGCCAATGAATGCGTGCGGGAAGCCGCCGCCGTTGACGCTCTGGACGAGCGGGTATTCGCGCGCGGGGCCCCACTGCAGGCGGGCGTTGCTGAGGCCCGCGTGCACGCCGCGCCATTCGAGCTCGATGAACGAGTCGCCGAGGTCCACGCGACCGTAGGGTTCGTCGCCGAAGCGCTGCGGACGGTCAATCTGCGTTGGGCGTCGTGGATCGCGGTACACGCCGAGCCCGCTGCGGCCGGTGGCGTAGAGCACGTACTCGGCGTTCTGCGCGCGGAAGGCGATCGGCGCGAACTGCGCGCGCAGCGGTCCCCAGCGCGCGACGACGCCCCACTGCGCGGCTATCGTCAGGCCACGTCCGGCCCAGAGCACGCCGTCGTTCTGGCCGACCGGCAGTTGGGAGTTGTTGATGAACTGCACGTCGGGGCGCAGCGGCGTCCACTGCAAGCCACGGTGGCTGCGTGCGCGGCGTGTCTCTGCGAGACGGGCCTGCCAGGGGTGCGCGCTGCCGCCTGAGAGCGAGTCGAGCTCGCGCTCCTGGGCCGTGGAGAACGGCTGCAGGCCCCAGCGCACGTTGCGCGTGGAGTCGAGCAGTTCGCGTGTACGCAGGTACCCGGTGAGTTCGCCGGCCGCGAGGACGGCGCCGCCGAGGTCGCCGCTGCGCTGCGCCTCCAACGGTGCCGCGGCGATTCCCGCGGAGCAGAGCAGAGTCGCGAAGCGGCGAACACGAGCGTAGTGCTGACTTGATATGCGCCGCGTCATTCGGATAAGGTTACCCATCGTGCCAAGCCCCCGGCCACCCCTCGCGCGCCTCGCCACCGTGATCGCGCTCGCGCTCGTGGCGGCGCGGGTCGTCGCGGCACAGGGTTCGTACGTGCCGCTGGCGCCGCAGACGCTGCCGCTGCCGGGCTCCGAGAGCGAAAACCTGCTGCGCCTGCGGCAGTTGCTCGGGATAGAGACGAGCGAGGGCTACCTGCTGCGCTCCGTGGGGACGCGGATCGCCGGCGACAGCGCGGCGCACAACGGCGTGCGTCTCTTTGCTCCGGAAGTGTTCGTCGGCCGCAACGGCGGTCACGCGTGGGGATTCAACGATGGTCCACTGCGCGCGGGTCGCGGGGCGAACATCCTGGCGAGCGCCGGTCTTGCGGTCGAGCGGGGACGCTGGTCGCTGGTGCTCGTGCCACAGTTCGTGTTCGAGGAGAATCTCGCGTTCCAGACGATTCCCTGGCCGCAGTCGGATCCACCGTCGCGGAACGTGTGGGCGAATCCGTTCTATCCCCTGCCGACGTCGCTGGACTATCCGCAGCGCTTCGGTGATGCACCGCGCAGCGACGTACGCGTGCAGGGCCGACTCGCAGTCACGCTGCACGACGCCGTGCGCGTGGGTGTGGGCAACGAGAACCGCTGGTGGGGGCCGGGTGCGCGCAATGCCTTGCTGCTCTCGGCGAATGCGCCGGGGTTTGCGCAGGCGTTTATCGAAAGTCCGGCGCCAATTCGCACGCGGGTCGGTGCGTTCGAGTACACGGTGTTGCTCGGGCGACTGCAGGAGTCGGAGTTCTTTGACTTCGATGAGGACAACGATGCGCGATCGTTGAGCGCGGCCGCGGTGACTTGGCGCCCGGGAAGCCCTGAGCAGCCCTGGCCCACGATCGGGTTCTCGCGTGCGGTGATGGCCCGTCGCGCACCGGGACTCTCCACGCTGTTCGACTTCGCGCACTCGGCCGGGCGTCCGTTTACCCGCACGGCCGACTCGCTCAAGCGCCGCGATCAGATCACGTCGGTGTTCGCGCGCTGGCTGTTTCCGGCGCAGGGGGCGGAGGCCTACGCGGAGTGGGCGCGCTTTGAGGAGCCCGCCAACCTGCGTGATCTGCTCGAGCATCCGGGGCACACGCTGGGCTACCTCGTGGGCGCCCAGTGGGCACGGCCGTGGCGCGAGGGCGTGCTGCACTTTCAGGCAGAGTTCAGCTATGTGGAGCCGAGCCCGAGCGTGCGGGTGCGCCCGATCGGCACGTCGTATACGAGCCCGAGCGTGCCGCAGGGCTGGACGCACGAGGGGCAGATGCTCGGCCCCAGCATCGGGCCGGCGGGGTCGAGCCAGCATTTCCTCGTGGACTACCACACGCCGCGCTGGCGCACGGGGCTCACGCTCGGCCGCTGGCGGCGCGATGCGAACTATCGGCACGTGAACCCGTTGCCCTTCAAGCGCGAAGACGTCTCTCTCTGGGTGGGACTGCGCGCTGGCCGGGCCTTCGGGCCGGTTGACGCGCTGCTTGAAGTCTCCGACGGCGTTCGTCTGAATCATCTTTACCAGGCCTACGAGCTGCCCGAACCGGGGCAGACCGAGGGCGTGGACCTCCTGAATCGCACCATCTCCGTGACGCTGACTCCGCGCCTCCCGCGCTCGACCCCGTGACGCTGCGCCCACTGCCGTTTGTCACCGGCGGCGCGTTCTTCGCGCTCGTGGCGCTGTGGACGTTCCTGCAATCGCCGCTCTACCGCAGCGAGGCCCTGTTGCAGATCGAGGAGCCGAAGGGGCCAGCGGGCCTGTCCGATGCGGTCGCCGCGATGCCAGGCGCCGCGCTGCTCGGCGTGGGCAGCGATGAACTCGAGACCCGGATGGGCGTGCTGCGCAGCCGCCGTGTCATCGATGCAATCGTGGATTCGCTCGGCCTCGAGGTGCAGGTCGTCGAGCCGGCGATGCCACGCAGCGAGGTGCTGACCGCGGTGCGCGGCGTGCCGGCGAGTGCGACCAACCTCTCGGGCACGGTGACGCTCACCCGCGGCGATGCGGGCTCCTGGGCGATCGCGGGTGAGGATCTGCCCGATGGGCTCTCGCTGCCCGCCACGCTCGGCGCGGGCGACACGCTGAACCTCAGCGGCGTCTTGGTGACGCTCGGCGAGGCTGTGGCCGAGGAGTCGCTGCGGCGAATCGAACTGTCTCTGGTCTCGCGGCAGGCCGCGCGCTCGGCGATCCACGACCGGTTGGAGATCCGACGGCAATCAGCGGGCGCCAAGCTCATCGCGCTCACCTATGACGATGCGGATCCCGCCACGGCCGCCCGCGTGCTCGAGCGGATGCTCGCCGAGTTTATGGCGTACACGGCCGGCGCGGCCCGCGGGGATGCGGGGTCCACCGTCGCCGAGCTCGGCCGCCAGATTGACGAGCAGCGAGTGCGACTCACCGCGGCAGAGGAAGCGCAGCGCGCGTATCAGGAACGCACCGGCGTGGTGATGCCGTCGGAGCAGGCGAGCGCCGAGATCGAACGCTACGGGCGTCTGCAGGCGACGGCCGACCTCACCGAGGTAGAGATTGCGGCGCTGGTGCGCCTGCTGGCGCTGGCCGAACGTCGTGCGGGCGACACGCTGCGCACCGCTGCCTTCCGCCAGCTCGCGGCGTTCCCCACGCTGATGGACAATCGCGGCGTGCAGGAGTTGCGCATTGCACTCACGGGGCTCGAAGAAGAGCTGAGTGAACTGCGCCTCTCGCGCAGCGAGACCAACGCGGACGTGCAGCGCGTGACTGCGCGCATCACGCAGATCGAAGGGCAGCTCAAGGAGATCGCCGAGCAGTATCTCGAGGGACTGCGCGAACAACTGGCGCCGACGCAGGCCGCGGTGGCGCGCATTGACTCGACGATCGCCCAACTGCCGGAGCGGGAGCTGCGCTTCGTGCGGCTCGCGCGCGAGAGCGCGGCGCTGAACGAGGGCTATATGCTGCTGCTCAAGCAGCTTCGCCAAGTCGAGCTGCAGGACGCGCTGCGGCTCGACGCCGTGCGTGTGGTGGATGCGCCCAGCCTGCCCGACGCCGACGAGCCGTACTCGCCGCGTGTGCTCGTGAACCTCGTGCTTGGCCTCGTGCTGGCGGTGGCGAGTGGCGGGGCGGTGGCGGCGTTCGACGCCTCGCGTCGCGTGCCAGCAGCGGCCACCTCCGTGACGGAGTAGCGCCGCCCGCTACAGCCGCGTGGCGCGCAGGGTTGGTTCGAGCGTCGCCTGGTGCGACAGGCCGAGCCCGTCCTGGAATCCGTAGCCGCGCTGATTCAGGAACGTGTAGCCAAAGGCTGCGTTCAGGCCCACGCCGTAGTTGCGGCAGGGCAGGTTGGCGAACGTGACGCGTCCGAGGCCGTCGGTCGTGAAGGTGGCGATGGCGCCGGTGGCCGTGTAGAGCGTCACGTTGATGCCGCCGACGGGTAGCGAGTCCTGATCAATGACGCGCGGCCGAATCGTACCGATGCAGCGTTGGACGGTGACGGTCGGCGTGGCGATCACTTCGCCGTCCACGGGAATCGGGACCACGAAGACGGCGGGCGCGCCCGCCGCGCCGATCGAATCCGGCGGAATGAGATACAACCCGTACTGACCGAACGGCACCGGCCCGAACTCCACCATTCCTGCGGCGTCCGAACGCTTGGTGCCGATAGTCCCCGCACCGGAGTACAGCGTCACGTTGAGGCCCGGCACGATGGCGCCGGCCTGATCCTTCACCGTCGCGCGCACGAATCCGTCGCCGCGCCTCGCCACGGTGAAGCGGAAGGTCGTGTCCGCTCCGACGTCGAGGTTGATGCCATCTACGAAGTCGCTCGGCGGTCCCGCGATCAGCTCGTGCAGCCGCGCGTAGCCCGTGGGCGGCGTGACGGCCACGCCATACTGCGCGCGCGGCACCTGATGGAAGGTCGCGCGGCCGAATCCGTTGGTCGTGGCGTAGCCCATCGGCCGCGCGCCCGTGTACAGCTCCACGCGCGCGTTCGGCACGGGTGTGCCGCCACGCGAGACGACCTCGACTCGCACCGTGTTGTAGATGATCGGCCGCGTGAGCAACTGCTCGCAGCCACTCAGAGCCAACGCGGCGGCCGCGACCAGCAACGCGCGAGCACTCACGACACGGCCTCGCCTGGTTCAGGTGCGCGGCCGCGCAGCAACTCGGGTGTCACCCACAGCAGGGCCAGGATCACCCACAGCAGCGGCTCGGCGATCCCGTTGTAAAAGAGATTGTAGACCACGAGACCAATGAGCAGCCCCGACAGCGGGGATGGGCGTCGCAGCGGCAGCAGCATCAGCGCCAGCGCGAGCAGCACCGAGAGCACGCCACTCTCGACCCACAGCGTCAGCCACGTCGAGTGGAAGTTGCCGTACTTGTTGCCGGCGAACTCGTCGGCGAGCACACGGTAGGCGCTGCCAAAGCCGATGCCGAGCGCCGACGTGGCGATGCTGCGGGTGGCGATGTCCTGGCCGCGGTCAAACAGGAACGCGTGCGACTGCGCCGAGCCCTCGCGCAGCGTGAACCGCTCGGACAGCGGCGCCAGGGTCTGCACCGTGCGGTCGCGGAGCGCCGGATTGAGCAGGAGTACGGCGGCAGTCGCCACCGCCGCGCAGGCCACCGCGATGCCACGCCACGGCGCGCGCCACGCGCCGCGCACCGCGGGCGAGAGCAACAGCGTGCACACCGTCGCCAGCGCCACCGAGCGCGAGAGTGACGACACGATCAGCACGCCGCCGAGCGTGAGCCAGGCGCCGCGCGCACGGATGCGCGGCTGCGCCAACGCGATCAGCACCGTATGCATCAGCGCGATCATTCCGCCGCGATTCATATCCGCGGCGCCACCGCCGAAGCGCGGCAGGATGTCGTAGAAGCTGAGCGGCAGGTGTACCTCGGCCGGTCCCAGCGTGACCACGGTGTCCAGCACGCCCACCACGGCCAGCGCCTGCGCGATGTCAAAGAGCACGGCGACCAGCAAGCCCAACTGCGCGCCGCGCCCGAGCAGTGCTAGCGCGTCGTCGCGGTCGGCGAGGCCCCACACCGCGAGCGGCACCCCGACGGCCGTCGCCGCGAGCAGCAGGGAGCGGCCGAGCGACATCGTCACGTCCGCGCTGCGCAGGATACTGGCACCGATCACCGTCAGCAGGGCCAGCAGCAGCGCCGCAAAGCGCCAGGTGTGCGGCGCCACCGTGGGCAGTTGCCGGAGGCGCCAGCGGCGCATCCACTCGGCGGCCACGACCGCGGCGGTGAGCACCTGGAACGGCAGCAACAGGATGGGCCCGCGACCTCCGAGGA
>CAYPYY010000098.1:0-9855 GCA_964414995.1 uncultured Gemmatimonas sp. | reverse complement strand
ACGCGGAACCGCTGGCAGAACGATCCGAACGCCTCCATCAGCGCCGTCGCGGGCGTAATCGGATACCACGCACCGACCGTCGCGCCGGCGTACACGGCACCAAGCCCACAGGCGGTGTTGCCATCCATCAGCACGTGGCCGTCGTTCGCTTGCATCGCCTCGAGGTGGAACGGCAACGGGCAGCTGAACTGTGCCCTCGCGTAGTCGTAGCCGAGGTGGATCGCGGTATGGTTGGCATCGAGCAACCGCTGCTTCTTGCCGAACTTCTCTTTGAGCATCCCCTCGATCACCTGCATATCGATGCCGAGCAGCGCGGCCAGCGCACCCGCGTACGCGATGTTCCGCAGCAGCGTGCGGTCGCGATCCTTCTCGAATGCCTCCACGCACATCTGTCCGAACGGCACGCCGAGGATCGTGATGCCCTCGCGCACGAGGTCGGGGTCCAGCGGCCACGAAGAGTCGTACAGCAGGTAGCCGCCCGGACGTACCGTCGCGACGTCCTTGGCGTAAGTCGCGGGATTGAGCGCGACCACGAGATCCACTGCCGACGGCCGAGCCGTGTAGCCGTCCTTGCTGACGCGAATCTCGTACCACGTCGGCAGTCCCTGAATGTTCGACGGGAAGATGTTCTTGCCCGTGACCGGAATGCCCATCCGGAAGATGGCTTGCATCAGCAGCGAGTTGGCCGAGGCCGAACCCGTGCCGTTGACCGTACCGATCTTGAAGGCGAAGTCGTTGACGCCACTCATCGGGTCGCCATCTCCTTTCCGGCGTAGGGAAGCTTGAGGTCAAAGCGCCGCATATCCCACGCGGCGGTGGGGCAGCGCTCGGCGCAGAGTCCGCAGTGCAGGCACACGTCTTCGTCCTTCACCATCACGCGCTTGGTCTGCGGCAGCGCGTCGGAGACATACACGGGCTGCGACAGGTTGAGCGCCGGCGCCGAGAGCCGCGTGCGCAGCTCGTCCAGCGGCGTGCTGTTGGTCGTGATGGTCAGGCAACTCGTCGGGCACACATCCACGCAGGCGTCACACTCGATGCACAGCGGTGCGGTGAAGTGCGTCTGGATATCGCAATTGAGGCAGCGTTGTACCTCGTTGGCCGTCTGCTCGGGTGTGAAGCCGAGCTCCACCTCGACCCCGATGCCGCTGAAGCGCTTGGTGAGCTCCTCGTGCGACATCTTCGCGCGGCGCACCGCGTCGTAGTCGTTGTCGTAGGCCCAACTGTGCATCCCGACCTTCGCGCTCACCAGCGTCATTCCGTGCGGCGGGCGCTCCGTGAGTGGGCGACCTTCGCAGTGTGCGTGGATCGAGATGGCCGCCTGGTGCCCGTGCGCCACCGCCCAGATGATGTTCTCCGGTCCCCACGCCGCGTCGCCGCCGAAGAAGACACCCGGGCGCGTACTCTGAAACGTCTGCTTGTCCACCTTGGGCATATCCCATTCGCCGAACTCGAGTCCGATGTCGCGCTCGATCCAGGGGAAGGCGTTGTCCTGGCCGATCGCGAGAATCACCGCGTCACAAGGGATGACGACGGTGCGCAGCACGGTGCTGCGCTGCTTGCCCGCAGCGTCCGTGCTCCACTCGAGCACCTCGAACTCCATCCCGGTGAGCTTGCCGCTCTCGACGAGAAAACGCTTGGGCGCGTGGTTCTCGATGATCTCGACCTGCTCTTCCTCCGCGTCCTCCAGTTCCCACGGCGAGGCCTTGAAGTGCTGGCGGCCGCGGCGCGCGATGACCTTCACGTCGGTGGCGCCGACGCGCTTGGCGCTGCGGCAGCAGTCCATTGCCGTGTTGCCGACGCCGATGATGAGCACACGGGGCTCAATCTTGTCGACGTGGCCGAAGTGGATGTTTGCCAGCCACTCGATGCCGATGTGGACCTGGTTGGGCGCGTCCCATCGGCCCGGCAGGTCGAGCTCCTTGCCCTTGGGCGCGCCGCTGCCCACGAACACCGCGTCGTAGCCCTCGGCCAGCAGCGCCTTGAGACTCGTCACCGGCGTGTTGTAGCGCATCGTCGCGCCCATCCGGATGACGTAGTCGCACTCTTCGTCGAGCACGCTCGCGGGCAGGCGGAAGGCGGGGATGTTGATGCGCATCAGCCCGCCCGGCTGCGGGTTGCGTTCGTAGATGGTGACCTCGTAACCCAGTGGCAGGAGGTCGTTGGCGACGGTGAGAGAGGACGGACCGGCGCCAATGCAGGCGACGCGCTTGCCGTTCTTCTTGCTTGGCGCCTTCGGCAGGCGATCCGTGATGTCGCCGCGGTTATCGGCGGCGACGCGCTTCAGGCGGCAGATGGCGACCGGCTTCTCCTCGACGCGTCCGCGGCGGCACGCCGGCTCGCAGGGGCGATCGCAGGTCCGCCCGAGGATGCCGGGAAAGACGTTGGACTCTCGATTCAGCAGGTACGAGTCGTCGTATCGCCCCTGCGCGATCAATCGGAGGTAGCCGGGGACATTGGTGTGGGCCGGGCAGGCCCACTGACAGTCCACCACGCGGTGGTAATAGCCGGGATCGCTGACGTTCGTCGCCGCCATTCGGGTGTCCGCCGGTCGAGTTGTGTACTGCAAGGTGCGCTCCCGCCGTACGCGGTGGCAAGCGGGTCGTGATTCCCTTAGGCGAATCGCTCACTCGCGCTCCGGAAGATTCCCTACTGCGCGGCAGCGGCGGCAGTGGAGATTCGATAGGTGCATTTCACTTGCACCTTTACACTGCCTTCGAGGAGAACCCGCCGATGATTCGCCCCCGCACGCTGGTCACCCGAGCAGCCATTGCGCTGCTGCTCCCCGCGCTCGCCTGCCGCGAGATGGTCGACGACGACGTGCCCGCCGCGGCCGCCGCCGGCGGCGCCGCCTCCGTGAAGGACGACGTCTCCGCGCCCGACGTGGTGAAGGTCGCCGTCGGCTCCGCCGACCACTCGACGCTCGTCGCCGCCCTGCAGGCCGCCGGCCTGGTGGACGTAATGAGCAGCTCCGGTCCCTACACGGTCTTCGCCCCCACGAACGCGGCGTTCGACGCGCTCCCCGCGGGCACGGTCGAGACGTTGCTCAAGCCGGAGAACAAGTCACAGCTCTCGAAGATCCTGCAGCACCACGTGATGACGTCGGCGCTGGACCTGAGCTTCTTTAGCGACGGACAGTCCGTCGTGATGGTGGACGGGGCCCGCGCAACGATCACGCAGCGCGATGGGGCGACCTATATCGACGACGCGAAGGTGGTGGCGTCCGTGCGGGCCTCCAACGGCTGGGTGCACGTGATCGATAAGGTGGTGCTCGCGCGGTAGTCGCTCACGACGCCTCGAGCACCTGGCGCACCGCGCGCTCCAGCGCGGCGAGCGAGAAGGGCTTGTGCACGAAGGACGTGCGCCCATCCAGCGCCGTTCCTCCCAGCACATCCGACTCGTCGTACCCGCTCACGAAGACGACGGGCAGGGCCGGTGTCTGCCGGCGCAGGCGCTCCGCGACCTCGGGACCGGAGGCGTGCGGCATCGTGACATCGATGACGGAGAAGCTGAACGGGCCGTGACGCTGCACGGCGTCGAGCGCCGCGTGGAGTCCATCGGCTTCGATGGCCTCGACGCCGAGCCGTTGCAGCAACCGCCGCGTCGCACCGCGCACGGCATCGTCGTCGTCAACGACGAGGGCGCGCCCCGTGAGTCGCGGCGGCGGCGCGACGGCGTGTCCGCCCGCCGCCGCTTGCTCGAGCCGACCTGCCGGGAACGTGAGTGTGAAGCGCGTCCCCACGCCCTCCGTGGAATGCACCTCGATCGTGCCGCGGTGCTCACGCACGATCCCTTGCACAGCGGACAGCCCGAGCCCGCGCCCCAAGGTCTTCGTCGAGAAGAACGGCTCGAAGATGCGCCCGCGGATGGCCTCCGGGATTCCCGGTCCGTCGTCCCTCACCTCGACGCCCACCGCAGCCGGTCGGCGGGATCCGTCGCTGACGGGGTAGGTGCGCACCGCAATCGTGCCGCCGCGATCGCCAATAGCGTCGGACGCGTTGAGGACGAGGTTCATCACCACCTGCTGCAGTTGCGCCTTGTCCGCATCCACCAGCGGGAGGCCAGGCGCAAGATCCATCGAGAGCGACACTCGCTCGTGGATGGCCGTGTGCAGGAGTTCGACCGACTCCCCGATGAAGCGACTCACGTCCACGGCGCGCATCCGACGCGGCGCACGCCCGGCGTAGGCGAGCATCTGCTGGCTCAGCGAGGCCGCACGCAAACTCGCCGCATTTACTTCGTCGAGCAGCGGGGCCAGCTCCGCGGCCGGCGGCTGGGCGGCGGTCGGCGACACCATCTCGCGCGCCACGGACACGTTACCGAGGATGATCGTGAGGAGATTGTTGAAGTCGTGCGCGATGCCACCGGCAAGTACGCCCAGCGACTCCAGACGCTGCGCCTCGAGCATTCGCGCCTCGATCTCGCGGCGCTCCTCGTCGGCACGCTTGGCCGCGCTGCGATCGCGAAAGATCACCACCGCGCCTTCGATCTCGCCGTCGGCGCTTCGGATCGGCGCGATCGAGTCATCAATCGGCACCGTGCGACCGGAGCGCGTGACCAACTCCGTGTCTTGCGTGAGATGGAACGTCACGCCGCGCTCGATGACGCTCGCCACCGGATCCGCGACCGGGAGGGCCGCGCTGCCGCCGCGGGCGCGAAACACCTCGACGATCGGTCGCCCGATCGCCTCTGCGCGCGACCATCCGGTGATCGCCTCGGCCGCCGCATTGATATAGGTCACCCGCCCGCTGAGGTCGGCCGCGAGGACGGCATCGGCGATGCTGCCGAGCGTCATCGAGAGCCAGCGCTCCATTCCGCGCAGCGTGCGGTCGGCGTCGTGGCGATACATCGCCATCGCGAGGGCGGCGGCCAGCTCCCGCTTGTGGTACGGCTTGACCACGTAGCCGAAGGGGTCGGTCGCGGCCGCCTTCGCGAGCGTCTCCGCATCGGCGAACGCCGTCGCGAAGACCACGGGGATGTCGAGCTCGCGACGCACCTCCCGCGAGACATCAATGCCGCTTGACCCATCCTTCAAATGGATGTCCATCAGCACGACGGATGGCCGCTGCCCCCGAATGATGGTGAGGGCTTCGTCGGCCCGGGCGGCGAGACCCACGACCTCGTAGCCCAGGTCCGTGAGCATCGACCGCGCATCCTCCGCCACCAGCGCTTCGTCCTCGACGATCACGGCGCGCGGCGCCCGCCGAGTCGCGACATTCGGTGTCATCCGCTGCCTTCTCCCGCCGCCGCGGTCCATCGTGCCTCGACGACCACGGCGGGCTCAGGTTCGTGTTGGACTTGCACCACGCCGTCCACCTGCCGTACCAGCGCACGGACCAGGCGCAGGCCGAGACTGCCCTCGCCCTCGAACGATAGGTCGGGTGGCAACGGGCGTCCACCGTTGGTGACCGTCAGCCTGAGACCTGTCGTGCTCCGGTAAACCCGCACGTCGCACCTCCCTTCGTCGTCGGGCCCGAAGGCGTGTTTCAGCACATTCCCAATGAGTTCGTTGAGGATGAGTCCCAGCGGTGTGGCAGCGTCGAGCGGGACGTTGACCGCGGCGCCCTCGACTCGCACCTGCACCCGCGGACGCGTCCGCGCGCTGGCCACGTGAATCAAGGCCACCAAGTCACGGGCGTACCCGACAAAGTCAACGCTGCCAAATCCGCTGGCTCCCTGCAGTCGCTCGTGAATCAGCGCCATCGCGCGCACGCGTTCCCGACTCTCCTCGAACATCCCCACCACGGCCGGATCGGCCGAGTACCGCGACTGGAGACTGAGCATCGACGAGACCACCTGCAGGTTGTTCTTCACGCGATGATGCACCTCGCGGAGCAGGACCTCCTTCTCGCGATTGGAGGCCACGAGGGCATCCGCCGTGCGCCGCAGTTCGCTCACATCCGAAGCGATGCCCAGGAACCCGAAGATGGCGCCGTTGGCGTCGCGCTGCGCAGTGACCGACAGCAGGACCCGCAGACGCGATCCGTCCTTGCGGATGTATGTCCACTCCCGCTGGTCCGCCGCGCCGTCGCGCGTCGGGGCGACAAAGACCTCGAATCCGGGCTCGATGGTCCGCCCCAGCGTCGCGGTCAGCTCGTCGGCCCGCACCCGCACCTCGTTTGCGTCGTGCAATCGCTCCGGCGTGGCGCGGCCCACCAGTTCCTCGGCGCTGTATCCCAGCATCCGTTCGGCACCGGGATTGAACAGTCGAATGATGCCGACATCATCCGTGCTGATGATTGCGAGGTCGGCGCCGAGCGTCACGGCCCGCTGAAACTCGTACGCCTCGCGCAGCGCCGCTTCCGCGGCAGCGCGCTGGCCATCCAGACGCGACAACTGCGCGCTCAGGACCCACGACAGCACGCCGAGCGCGGCCATCATCGAAAGCGAGTAGATGGCGATTCCGGGCACGACCGCAACCGACCCGGATTGGTGACTCAGCACGCGAATCCAGCCCAGCACGAACGGCACGGCGATGCTGGCGGCAATGAGGCGTCGGAACGCGTGCCCCGCCGCCGTCTGCTCGAGCAGTCGCGACATCATCCCATAGCGCGGACGCAGGGCGAGCAACCCCGCGCCGAGCGCCGCGAAGCCCGCGATCGTGGGCGCGCCGAGCCGGGTGAAGTACGGCGAGTCGCTGTCGGAGACGTGGAAGACCACCCCGACGACGCCCAGCAGCGCCACACTCAGCACGGCCACCGCGACCGCTGCGGTCAACGCGCGCGGCCCACGCACCGCCTCCGAGACCAGGGCGATTCCGAAGGCGACGCTCACCGCGCCGCTGAGGCTCGACGGCAGCCCGAAGTCGCTGCCACCTGGGGCCAGCGTGACCGCTCGGCGCGCGGCATCCACGAACGCGCCGCTGCCGTCGCCGTTGGCGACGAGGATGGCGATGCCAAGCAACAGCGCCGCGACGCCGAAGACCGCGATGGCCCCCGCGTGACGTACGGCCGCGTCCTCCGCACTCCGCGCTCTGAGCGCAAGCCCCACCGCACCGGTGAGCATCGCCAGCGCCGTCGAAAACTTCGTGGTCGCTGGCGTGAGCCCTTCACCGAGGAGCGCGGGGATATGCGCCGTCCAACCGAGCACGACGCCGAGCGCGAGCGCTGCAGCCGTCCCGGCGAGCCACAGCGGCACTCGTGGGTCGAGCCCCGGCCGCTCGGCGTCCATCGCTACGGCCGCACCTCGCCGTGGTCCCCCACCGTCGCCGCGCCCGCCACACCCTCGAGCACCACGGAGTCCCCAATCATCGAATCGTGCAGTTGGCACGCCGTCACGCTGCTCTTGTCGCCGATGATGGTGTCGCGCAGCGTCGAGTTGCGCACCACGCTGCCCTTCCCCACCACCACGTTCGGCCCGATCGTCGTGTCCTCGACGATCGCCCCATCCTCGATCCGCACCGGCGCAATGATCTCGACGTTGGTGAGCCCGCTCGTCGGAACGTGCGCACGCCCCTTCTCCAGCATCACGCGATTCGTCTCGAGCAGCGTGTCGAGCTTGCCCGCGTCGTACCAGCCCGCGACGTCAATCACGCGAATCTTCGCGCCGTGCTCGATCATATACTGGAAGGCGTCGGTGAGATAGAACTCGCCCTTGTTCGCCGGCTGCTTGAGCACGTGGGCGATGCCCTCGTAGAGCAGCTTCCAGTTCTTGATGTAGTAGAGCCCGATGTTCGCGCGCTTGCTGATCGGCGTGCTCGGCTTCTCGACGATCTGCGTCATATGGCCGTTGGCGTCGGTGACCACCACGCCGAAGCGCTGGTAGTCCTCGACCTCCTTGGTCCAGATGATGCCATCGTCCTCGCAGCCGTTGATCACCGAGAGGTCGGCATCGAAGATCGTATCCACGAAGATGATGAGCACCGGCGCGTTCACGTACGGCCGCGCGAGGTCCACCGCGCCCGCCGTGCCGTCCTGCACCTTCTGCTCGACGAACACGCCGGGGATCCCGAACGCCTTCGCCGCGTGGGCCTCGACCGTCTCCTTCAGGTGCCCGGTGATGTAGACCACCTGTTCCACGTTCCCGAGCTTGGCGACATCCTCCATCACGTAGTCCATCACCGGCTTGCCGGCCACCTTGAGCATCGGCTTCGGCACCGTGTGCGTGTGCGGGCGCAGGCGCGTGCCTTTGCCGGCGAGCGGAATGATCACTTTCACGGCTTCGATGTCCCCTCGCGACCATAGCGGTCGTTGAGCCGCACCACGTCGTCGAGATGCGGAGTGGATGCCTCGAGCACGTCACAGTCCGTGACGGCCTCCATCATATGGATCTGGCCGGGCGTGTTCCGAAAGCTCTCGCCCGCCTTGAGCGGAAAGTCCTTGAGCCCATCGCCTTCATCAATGCGGTAGATCATCTCGCCACGCAGGAGATGAATCACCTCGTCCTTCTGGTTGTGATACTGCACCGAGAGCGCGTGCCCCGCCTTGATGTGCAGCACCTTGCCGACGTAGAGCTCCGTGTGCGCCCAGATCACCTCGTGGCCCCACGGCTTCGGCACGAACTTCACTTCCGTCTTGCCCGATCCCGACTTCATCCCACGCTCTCCAAAGGGTTGGCCCGGATGCTGCTCGGTGACGTGACACAGGCGTTCACGCACTGGCCGCATCCGGTGCAGGCCGCGCCGATCACCGGGCGCCCGCGGTTGTCCATCTTCAGCGCGTCCGGCCCAATCGGGCAGACGCGCGCACAGATCCCGCACTCCACGTCGCGGTACGTGATACAGCGCGACGTGTCGATCTCCATTTCTGCCATCTTCGTGTCACGCCAGCCCCAGGGCGGCACTTCCAGCGCCGGCGTCGGACAGGCCTGCGCACAGGGCATCGTCTCGCACATAATGCAGGCCGTCGTGTCGAGCTCGAGCACCGGCGTCCCGGCCGCCAACCCGTGCGAGGTCGGCAACTTCTGGATCGCGTGCACCGGACAGACATCCGCACAGGCCCCGCAGCGCGTACACGCCGCCAAGAAGGCCGGCTCCGGCAACGCGCCCGGCGGTCGCACGTACCGCACCCGCACGACCCGATCACCAAACGAATCCACGACCTCGCGCAGGGCTCGCGTCAGTCCCTGCGTGAAAAACCCTCGGCGGTCCAGTCGCGGCGCGTCATCCGACATTTGGCACAATCTGTTTGACGCGCGCCCGAAACATAAGAGGGCCGCCCCTCTCGGGACGGCCCTCGGTGACCACCGTCACGGCCTCGCTTAGCGCGCACCCACCAGCGCGTCGCGCAACCGGCCGAGCCGGCGCTTCACCGACCCGTCCATCACCGTGTCACCCACCCGCACCACCACACCACCGAGAATGCGCTCGTCCACCGACACGTGCGCCACGACGGTCTTGTTGAGCGCCTGTGAAAGCGCGGCCTGAAGCGACGCCGTCGCCGCGGCGTCGAACGGACGCGCCACGGTCACCCGGGCGTGCACGCGACCCGCCGCGTCGTCGAGCAGCGAGTGATACTCGACCGCCACGTCGGGCAGCAGCATCTGGCGACGGTTCGAGACGAGCTTCTGCACGAAGCGCACGAACGTTGGCGGTGCCTGCCCCTCGAGCGCCTTCGCAATCACCTGGTTCTTCTCGGCGGCGCTCACCTGCGGCGCCTCGAGGAAGCGGCGAAGCGTGACATCCTGCGTCACGGCATCGCCGAGCGCGCTCACGAGCGCGCCCCAGCCCTCGGCGTCGCCCGCCTTGGTCGCAAGCGCGAGGAGCGCCTCGGCGTAGTTCCGGGCAATGGACGCGTCGCGCATTTACTTCTTGCCGAGTGACGAGAGATACTGCTCGACGATCTGCCGGTCGGCGCTGGAGTCGAGCTTCTGCCCGATCAGCTTGCCGGCGCCGGCCAGCGCGATGTCCACGGCCTCGCG
>CAYPYY010000097.1:0-9883 GCA_964414995.1 uncultured Gemmatimonas sp. | reverse complement strand
GCATCGCGCGTGGAACAGGCGTAAGGTGTGGAGCCTGTTGAAGTTAGCGGGATGCGCTGACGCGTTCAAGACGCCGCCGTCGCGTTACGGGCGTGTTTCCTGGAGGTACGCAAGGATGTCCCGGCGCGCCCGCGCGGCGAGGTCGTCGGCGATTTCGAAGTCGGTGGTCCCCTCCACGGAGTACTCGCGAGCGAAGGCCGTGAGGCCGTCGGGCGCGAGCAGAATGCGCAGCGTCAGGACCACACGCGCGCCGCGAACGTGGACGGCGCCATCGCTGACATAACGCACGCGCGGGCGGCGCGACGATTGAGCCTCGAGGGAGCTGCGAGTCAGAGCGGCCGCCGTCCACACTTCGACATTGGAGTCGCTCGCGAGTCCTGTGGTGAGGAGTTCGGTGACCAGCGCAGCGAGCGTCACCGCGCTGCTATCTCCGATGCCAGCGAGTGGCTGGAACTCAAGCGACCGCGGGTGCGGCGCCCGCGCGCTCGTGAGCGCCAGCGAAGCCGCGACGACGAGCACGCCGATGGCGCCGATCGCAGCCACGCGCCACGGCCAGCGCGTCGCGGGCGATGGCGCGTCCGCGCGTGCACGCGGCGCCGCCGCCGTGGGGTGCGGTCGGTCCGCCATCGTGAGCGCCGCAGGCGGAAGTGCCGGCGTGTCGTGCGACTCGCCTTGTCGGGCCGCCTGGATGCGCCGCGCGAGCTTCCGGGTCTCCGGTGCGGGTTCGACCCCGAATTCCTCCTGCAAACGCGCGCGCCATTCCTCGTACACACGCAGCGCCGTGCCGCGATCGCCACGGCGATCGAGCAGCTCCAGAAGGCGCCGAACGCCCTCTTCGTTGTCCGGATCCAGCTCACGAGCCCGCCGCGCCATCGCGGTCGCGGCAATGCGATCGCCGCGCGCCTCTTCGGCAGCAGCGCAGTGCCACGCCGCGCTCGCCGCCATCTCACGCAGGCGCTTGCGCTCGGCGCTGAGCCACTCGTGAAACTCGTGATCCACGCCTTCGGGGAACACGCCTTCCAAGAGCTCGCCCCGGTGCAGTGCCAGCGCGTCGCTCCACCGCTCCTCGGCCACCGCTCGACGCAGCGCCACCGCGTCACAGCTGAGGAGGTCGGGGGCGGTGCGAACCTCGTCGTCAGCCCGCGTCAGAAAGAGGTCTTCACCCAGCGTGTCTCGGATGCCGTGCAGTGCCTTGCGGAGGTGCGTCCGCGCCGTCCCCTGGTCCGACTCGGGCCAGAACACTGCGGCCACCTGATCGCGCCTGCGGAAGCCGTCCGCCGACGTGATTGCGAGATACGCCAGCAGCGCCAAGCGCTTGGTTTGCTTGGACATCGCCTCAGCAGCGCCCGCATCCGGCCCGTGCAGCTCGGTCGGTCCGAGTACGCGCAGTTCGAAGGGTGTCCTGGTCACGATTTGCCCTGAGGATGGCGAGAGGACGGCAAAAGTACGCTCAGCGCCGCCGCCCGAGCCAGTTTCGTCGCACATTCTCCTTCCCGGTGCCCCGATGCGAACACCCGTGCCAATGCGATTCCCGTCGTTCGGATACTGGTCCCTGGTCCTCATCGCCGCGGGTTGCGGCTCCTCGCCGCCGCCGGCGGCGGAAGGCGACCGGGTCATTTCCGTGCACGTGACGCGTGTGGCAAATGCCGACGCGGGAGACTCACTGCCGGCGCCGCTGACGTCCGAGGCCATCAGCGACTCGCTGGCGAAACGGCTCGAGCAGTCGCCGATGATCCGGCTGGATACCGTCGCGCCCAAGGGCTCCCAGACAATGGAACTGCGTCTGGCCGCCGGCCTGCGCGGCGGCCGGCTGAGACTTCGCGCGGAACTGTGGTCAAGGAACTCGGGCGTCCCCACGTGGACGGCGACGTTCTGGCACGACCCACGCGAGCTCTCGCTCGCGCTGGATGCGGTCGCCGGTGATACCGCCGGTGAGCTCTTTAGGATTATCGGGCGCGGCGCCCTCGATGCCAGTGGAGGTACACGATGAACCGGCTGCTCCTTTCGGCATCCCTATTGCTGGTCGCACTACTGCCGCTCGAGGCCCAGGAGACGACCGGAGACATCCTCGGCCGCGTGCAGGATGACGCCGGACGACCGCTAACCGCCGTGACCGTCACGCTGCGGGGCGAGGCCGCGGGATGGACGCGCCGCGCCACCACGAGCGACGACGGCAGCTACCGACTACGGCTCCTGCCGCCCGGCGTGTACTCGCTCGTCGTGCAGCGCATCGGATTCGCCCCGATGCGACTCGACAGCGTGCACGTGCGGTTGGGCGCCACGACGGCGCCTCCGACCGTGACGCTGCGGCCGGCGGCCGTCGCCCTCGCGGACAACCGCGTGGTCGCGCCGTCGGTCTCACTCGACCCCGAGCGGACGACCGTCGGCGGACAGTTGGACGCCACGGAGCTCGCCGGTCTTCCCGGCGCACGCGATCACACCGCGCTCATCGCCACGCTGCCGCACGCCAACACGAGCTTCTTTGGCGATGGCCCGAACGTGGGCGGTGCCACCGGACTTGAGAACGCGTTCTTCGTCGATGGGGTCAACACCACCGAACCCCTGAAGGCCACGCAAGGCATCAGCCTGCCCTTCAACTTCGTGCAGAGCGTCCAGGTCCGTTCGGGCGGCTTCGAGGCGCAGTACGGCCGCGCGCTCGGCGCCGTGGTGAACGCCGTCACGCACACCGGAACGAACACCGTGGAGTGGGATGCGTTCGCGTTTGCGACGTCGGCCGCACTCACCGCAGACTCGCGAGCGCTCCCCACGTTGGGAGAACGCGACCGCGTCGCGCACGATGCAGGACTGCGCGTGAGCGGACCGGTGGTGCGCGATCACCTCTGGTTCTCGGCGGCCATCAATCCACGACGCGAGCGAGCGATGCGGCGCATCGGATCACTCGGCGAGTTCGCGGACACGCGCACCACCAACGTGTTCGCCGGCAAGCTGACCTGGGAGCCGGCAGCGACGTCGCGCGTGGAACTCTCGATGTTCGGCGACCCGACTGAGCGCGACGGCGTTGACCTCCCCCCCTTCTCCGAGGGCCTCGTTCCGACGACGCCGGACCCCTACCTCTTCCGCGATCGCTCGGGAGGATCCGCGGTCGTATTGCGGGCGCATCACACGGTGGGCGACGCGCTCCTATTCGAGGCGTCAGCGTCGCAGGTCGGGTCCCGCACGGATCGCGTGGGCCGCACCGACGTCGGCACGAACGACGAAACCTTCCGAGATCGGTTTCTCGGCACCATCAGCGGCGGGGTGCCGTGGGATCGTGCGCAGCAGCTCCTGACCAACGTCACGATGCGGGCCACGCTGTCCGTAGGCACGCATCTGGTGCTCGCCGGCGCCGAGATGGAGGAGCTGCGCGTCACGCGCCGCTTTCACTCAATCGGGATTGGCGACATCGAGCGGTCCGACGACAGCACATACGCATTGCGGTCGCAGGGGATGGCCGCGCGGTTCGGAAACCAGATTCCGACGTTCTACCTGCAGGACGCGTGGCGCGTAACACCCAACTTGACGTTGTCCGCGGGCCTGCGCTGGTCGCGGCAATCCCTCAGTGGGCAAAGCGGGCGGGTGGCGCAGCGGCTTTCCCACGAGTGGCAGCCTCGCGCCGGCTTCTCGTGGGCGATGGGCCGCGAGCGGCGCGCGCGAGTCTTCGGCTCCGCCGGGCGCTACTACCAGCAGCAGCCGCTCAACCTCGCCACGCTGTACTTCGTGGACTACGAGTTCGTGGAGATGCGGTCGATCGGCGACCCGCGCGTCCCCGGCACGACGATCGACACCGTGCTGAACGCCTCGTCGCGTGAGTCAGACTTTGCCGGCACCGCCGACGGCGCATCGGCCGAGCACAGCGACGAGTACACGCTTGGATTCGAGCGGCTCGTCGGGACGGAAACCGTCGTCACCATCCGCGGCATCCGGCGCACACTGCAGGGGGCGTTTCAGCAGGGCGTGGACGCGTCCTGTCCGCTGTTCTTCTGCATCGGCACCCCCGGCGAGGGCACGCTGGCGTTTCTGCCAGAACCACGACGCGAGTACACGGCGGTCGAGCTCTCGCTCGTGGGTGGTCGGGCCCCGCTCAGATACCGTGCGTCGTATGTGTTCTCGCGCAACTACGGCAACTACGTGGGGCTGTATTCGTCGGACAACGCGTTGGCGAACCCGGGCAACAACTACGGCTACACGACCGCAGCGCAAGCAGAGAACTCGGTCGGGCTGCTACCAAACGACCGGCCACACGTTTTCAAGGTGAGCGGCATCTGGGCGCTGAACGCCGCGCTCGAGATCGGAGCGGTCGCGAGCTGGTCCTCCGGCACGCCAATCAACAAGTACGCGGCCGACTCCACTCTCGGCGCGTGGGTCTCGGGCTACCTGGTGCCGAGAGGCAGCGCGGGCCGGACGCCGAGCGTGTTCGACGTCAGCCTACGGCTCGCGTACGTCGTGCAACCGCAGGCGCTCGGCCACGTGCGCATCTTTGTGGATGCGAACCACCTGAGCAATCAGCAGGCTCCCGTTCGCGTGGACCAGCAGTACAACTACGTGTGGAGCGCAGGGGCGCCGGTGGTCAATCCGAACTATCGGAAGCCGCTGGCCTTCAGCCCCCCGGCCTCGATCCGGTTTGGCGTCCAGTGGACGCCCGTGAACCCGGCGGGAACGAGTACGGGCCGATGAAGATTGGCCGGTTCTGGAACACGCGCGCGGCGGTTGCGTCATAGCGCGGATTGCCCTTCAGTCCGCCGAAGATCACCGAGAGGGAACTCTGTAGTTCCAGCGATCGCTGCTCCACGGCTTCCTCGAGGGCGCTCAGCGCTGCGGACGTGTCGCCGGCGTGGAGCAGGAGTGCACCGTAGTCGGCGCTCGGAATCCGCGACCGCGCGCCGACGCGCGTGAGGCTGTCCAGCACGCGCCGCGCGTACGACGGATCACCGGCGCGCGCACGAAACTGCGACATAAACACCAGTCCTTGGTGTCCCTCGCCACTCGTGCGCAGCAAGCGCGCCGCGGCGGTCTCGGCCTCGGCCAGCCGTCCCGCATTCAGGTACTCGTGCATCAGCACCCAGTTGGTGTGGTACATCGTCGAGTCGAGCGTCAGCGACCGCTCGCTGGCGGCAATCGCCTTCTCCGATTCCCCGCGGAACGCGTAGATCTTCCCCAGCATATTCCAGACGAACGCCGACGTCGGTTCGAGCTTTGCCGCGCGCTCAGCGTAGATGACCGACGAGTCCGAGAATCCGGCGAACGCGAGGACACCGGCGAAGTTGATCATCGGCCACGCGGCGGCCGGTTGTGCACGCACGGTGGCCCGCAGGTCGGCGAGCGCCCGGTCCCAGTCCCATTCGTAGGCGTACGCCAACCACGCGCGCTCGGCGAGCGCGACCGCATTCTCGGGATCGTGCGTGAGGGCGGCATCGATGGCGCGGCGATACTTGATCAGGCGCTCGGTGTGGGAACGCACGGCGTCCGGCGCGAGCACCAACCGAAGCGCCTTCTCGGCCCACGCATCGGCGAAGGTGCTGTCGAGCTGGAGCGCGCTGTCGAGTAACGCGAGTGCGCTCTGCGTCTCCCGCGCACCATTCCCGAGGCGTACCGCCGCCGAGTAGTAGCGCAGGGCTTCGGCGCTGGTCGTGCGCGACCCGCGGGCGGCGCGGCGCCGGCCCGTCGGGTCGAGCCGCGGCAACAGCGCGGCCACCACCTCGCTGGCCACCTGGTCCTGAATCAGGAACCAGTCCGCGATCGTGTCCCCGTGCGCGAGTTGGCCCGAGAGCGTGGTCGTCCACAGCACGCTCCCGTCCGCCGTCTGCACCAGCTCGGGGAACACGCGCATTGTCTCGCCGGTCACGTAGAGGCGCCCGGTCAACACGGTGCGCACGCCAAGGTGCCTCCCCACCTGCACCGGATCCACGGCGCTGTCACGATACGCCGCCGTGCGCGCCGAGGCCGGCATCCGGATGCCCGGCACGCGCGCCAACGCCTGGGTCAGCTGCTCGTGCAACCCGTATGCCAGCATCGAATCCTCGGGCGTGCCGCTGAACTGCATCGGCAGGACGGCGATCGAGGGGACCGAGTCGGCATCCAACTCCGGCGCCGACGAGCCACGCACCCGCGTGGTCAGAAAGCCGGCGGCGAGCACCAGCGCGAGGCCGACGCCGATCACCGCGGGCCGGTGCACGCTCCGGCGTGCCAGCGGCGGCGGCGCGTCCGCGTGACGCGGTGCGGCTGCCTGCAGCGCGGCTGCAAAGTCACGCGCTGTCGCGAACCGATCGGCCGGTGCCTTCGCCAGGGCACGCACAACTGCGGACTGCACCGCCAGCGGCACGTGCCGGACGGTCGTCAGCGGCGGCACCGGATCGAGCGCGTGCCTGAGCATCAGCGCCTGGGAACTCGACGCCGAGAACGGCGGGCTTCCCACCAGCATCTCGTACACGACGCAGCCAAGCGCGTACTGGTCCGCGCGCCCGTCGAGCCCGACGTCGGCCGTCGCCTGCTCGGGACTCATATAGGCCGGCGTCCCAACGGCGATGCCCGTCTCCGTCAGACGTCCGCCCGACGCCGAGACGGCCCGAGCAATGCCGAAGTCGGCCACCAGGGCGTGCCCGGCCGACAGCAGGATGTTCTCGGGTTTGATGTCGCGGTGCACCACGCCGCGCTGATGCGCATACTCGAGCGCATCCGCGACCTCCGCGCCAATGCGCACCGCGTCGTCGAGGGCGAGGGGACCGGCCCGTTGCAGTCGCTGGCGGAGCGACTCCCCCTCGACGAGCGGCATCACGTAGTACGCGCGGTCGCCGGCGCGCCCGGAATCGTACAGTGCGAGGATGTGCGGATGGTGCAGTGAGGCCGCCGTCTCGATCTCGCGGAGGAAGCGGTCGTGGGCGTCCTGGGCCAAGAGGTCGGAGCGCATCACCTTGATGGCGACGGCTCGGTGATGCCGGACGTCAAGCGCTCGGTACACCACGGCCATTCCGCCGCGTCCGAGCTCGCCCTCGATCTCGTAGCGATCGCCTAGGGCGCGGTGCAAATCGTGAAGCGCCTCGTCCATAGCGTGGAACCTACAGCCGAGCGGCGCGACCGCCACTGCGCTCTCGGTCCGCGCGCCCAGAGTCATTGCCGAGCCCTGTGCAACACCGCGCTACCCCGGCCGGTACTCCCCCCACACCCCCCGCAGCACGTCCGAGATCTCCCCCACCGTCCCCCGCGCCCGCACCGCCTCCACTATGAGCGGCATTAGCGGCGCCCGCGCCGCGCCCGGCTCAGCATAACTCGGCGCCGCCGCCCGCAGTGCCCCCAGCGCCGCGCCTAGCCGCGCGGCATCCCGGCCAGCGCGCAATGCCGCCAACCGCGCCCGTTGCTCCCGCTCGAGCGCCGAGAAGTCGGGCGCCGGGATGATCGGTGGCTCCTCACCATCCGCAAACTTGTTCACCCCAACGATCACCGTCGCGCCGCTCTCCACGCCGAGCTGGAACTCATAGGCTGAGCGCCCGATCTCCTCCTGGAAGAAGCGGGCCTCGATCGCCTTCGCCGAGCCGCCGAGCGACTCCACCTTGGCGAGCAGCTCCTGCGCACGACGCTCCACCTCGTCCGTGAGCGCCTCGACGTAATAGCTCCCCGCCAGCGGATCCACCGTCTGCGCGACGCCGCTCTCGTAGGCCACGATCTGCTGGGTGCGCAGCGCCAACGTCGCCGCCTCTGCCGTCGGCAGCGCGAGCGCCTCGTCGTAGCCGTTCGTGTGCAGCGACTGCGTGCCGCCCAGCGTGGCCGCGAGGGTCTGCACCGCCACGCGCACCACGTTGTTCAGCGGCTGCTGCGCCATCAGCGTCACGCCGCCGGTCTGCGTGTGGAAGCGCAGCTTGCACGACGCGTCGCTCGCGCCGTACCGCTCGCGCATCAGCCGCGCCCACATCCGGCGCGCCGCGCGGAACTTGGCGACCTCCTCAAACAGATCGTTGTGGCAGGCAAAGAAGAAGCTCAGCCGCGGCGCAAACGTGTCCACCGCCAGCCCCGCGTCCACCGCGCGCTGCACATACGTGAGCGCATTCGCGAACGTGAACGCCAGTTCCTGCACCGCCGTCGCACCCGCCTCGCGAATGTGATAGCCGGAGATGGAGATCGGATTCCAGCTCGGCACCTCACTTGCGCAGAACCGGAACGTCTCGGCGATCAGGGCCAGCGACGGCTCCGGCGGGAACACATACGTGCCCCGCGCGATGTACTCCTTGAGGATGTCGTTCTGGATCGTACCGCTCAGCTGCGCGCGCGCGATGCCCCGCTCCTCCGCCACCACGATGTACATCGCCAGCAGAATGCTCGCCGTGGCGTTGATCGTCATCGAGGTCGAGACCTTGTCGAGCGGCAGGTCGGCGAGGAGCAGGTGCATATCCTCGACCGAATCGATCGCCACGCCCACGCGCCCCACCTCGCCGAGGGCGCGCGGCGAGTCGGAGTCCATCCCCATCTGCGTGGGAAGATCGAACGCCGTGCTGAGCCCCGTCTGGCCGGCCTCGAGCAGGAGCTTGAACCGCGCGTTGGTCTCCTGCGCCGTTCCGAACCCCGCGTACTGCCGCATCGTCCAGTGGCGCCCGCGGTACATCGTCGGCTGCACGCCGCGGGTGAAGGGAAACGCGCCCGGCTCGCCGAGCTTCTCCGCATAGCGCGCGTCCGGCGTCGCCGGCCGGTACACGGCCTCCACCGGAATGCCGCTCGGCGTCAGTCGCTCGTCGCCTGCGTTCGAATCCTTCCGCGCCATCCGCGCTCAGCCCTTGGCGAGCATCTCGGCCGCGATCTCGACGTCGCGGCGCGAACCCACGTAGTAAGGCGAGCGCTGGTGCAGCTCCGTGGGCGCCACGTCGAGGATGCGACGATAGCCATCAATGGCCGCGCCGCCCGCCTGCTCGCAGATGAACGCCAGCGGATTGCACTCGTACAGAAGCCGCAGCTTGCCGTCCGGCGACTTCTTGTTGGACGGATACGCAAAGAGCCCGCCGCCCAGCAGGTTCCGGTGGAAGTCGGCCACCAGCGAGCCCACGTAGCGCACGTTCATCGCCTCGCGCTTGCCGTCGAGCCCGCGGTAGCGCCGCATCAGCGCACGCACCGGCTCGTCCCAGATCTGCTCGTAGGCATCGTTGACCGAGAGGTAGCGGCCGTGCTCGGGGATCCGCATATCGGGATGCGAGAGCAGGTACTCGCCGATGCTGGGGTCGAGCGTGAAGCCGTGCACGCCGTGTCCGGTCGTGTAGACGAGCATCGTGCTCGAGCCATAGATGACGTAGCCGGCCGCGACCTGCTTGTAGCCCGGCTGCAGCATATCGGCGAGCCGGCCTTCCTCACCCTCGGTGAACTTGCGCAGCACCGAGAAGATCGTGCCCACCGGCACATTCACGTCAATGTTGGACGAGCCGTCGAGCGGATCGAACAGCAGCAGGTACTTCCCGCGCTTGAACTTCGAGGGAATCGGGATGATGGCCTCGTGCTCCTCCGATGCCATCGCGCAGAGGCGGCCGCCGTGATCCATCGCCTTGACGATGATGTCGTTGGCGATGACGTCGAGCTTCTGCTGCATCTCGCCCTGCACGTTCTGCGTGCCCTCGGCGCCGAGGATGTCCACGAGACCGGCGAGGCGAACCTTGTTGGCGATCATCTTGCTCGCGAGCGCCAGGTCGTAGAGGATGCCCGAGAGCTCGCCCGTGGCCTCGGGAAAGCGACGCTCCTGCTCGATGATGTAGCGATCGATCGTGACGACCGACGTGTCGGTATGCCTGACCACGAGAAGTCCGGTGCGAAAGGGTGCGCCTGCGCCCGAAAGGTGACCACCGCTGGGGCACTAGGGCAATGGCTTGCGCACCGGCCAGCGGTGCCCCGCGGCCTCGACCTCCAGCGTGCGCCC
>CAYPYY010000096.1:8085-10458 GCA_964414995.1 uncultured Gemmatimonas sp. | reverse complement strand
TCTTCCCCAGCGACGTGCTCGTGACCGCGCCGGAGATCCTGTTCTTCTGGGTCGCGCGGATGATCTTCTCGAGCTACGCGTTCCTCGGGCGGGCGCCGTTCCACACGGTGTACCTGCACGGCACCGTGCGCGATATGCAGCACCGCAAGATGTCGAAATCCCTGGGCAACGGCATCGATCCGCTCGATGTGGTCGAGCGCTACGGCGCGGACGCGCTGCGCTGGACGCTCATCCAAGGGATGGGGCTGGGCGTGGACGTGATGCTCGACCCGAACGATCTCGACAAGTCGTTCGCACCGGGGCGGAACTTCGCGACCAAGCTCTGGAACATCGGGCGCTTCTTGTTGCTGCAGGTCGGTGAGGAACCGGTGCTGCCGCTGCCGGGCGCGGCGGGTGGCGCGGGGGCGAGTGGTGGGTCGCTCGCGCTCGAGGATCGCTGGATTCTGGATCGACTCGACGCAGCCATCGCCGAGTGCGACGCGGCGCTGGGACCGGCGCGGCCGGTGCGGCGTGATGCGTCGGGCGTGCCCAACTGGGCCGAGGGCGAGCGCCAGCTCGGGATGCGCCTCGATGCGTACGCGGAGGCGGCGCGACGCTTTGTGTGGAACGAGCTCGCGGATTGGTACGTGGAGGCCGTGAAGACGCGCCTTGCGACGCCGGGGCCGGACCGCGAGGTCGCGCGCAGTGTACTCGTGCACGTGTTCGACCAAGGGCTGCGGCTGTTGCATCCGATTATGCCGTTCGTGACTGAAGCGCTGTGGCAGCGGTTGCCGGGACGGCCCGCGGGGGCGTTTCTCGCGACGGCCGCGTGGCCGACGACGCGTGCGGCAACCGCTGGCACTTCCCCGGCAACGTCGGGCGGAGAATCGGCGCAGAGCGGCGCGCTGTTCGACGTCGTGGTCGAGGCCACCGGATCAATCCGCACCCTCCGCTCCGAGTACGGCGTGCAACCGGGCACGATGATCTCCGCGTACGTCTCCGGCAGCAACACGGCCGCACTCAGCGCTCTGAAGGAAAGTGGCGCACTCGTCCAACGCCTCGCCCGCTGCGAACTCCGCTTCGAGCCCGCCCCCGCCGGCGCGGCCGCGCACGCCGTCCTCGCCAGCAAGGTCGAGCTCGCGCTGCCGCTCGCCGGGATGGTGGATCTCGCGAAGGAGCGCGCACGTCTCGAGGGCGAGATCGCGAATCTCGCCAAGCAACTCGACGCCCTGCGTGGCCGTCTCTCCAACGAGAAGTTCACCGCCAAGGCGCCGGCCGCCGTGGTGGATGCCGAGCGCGCAAAGGAACGCGAGTGGGCCGAGCGCGTCGCGCAGATGCAGGCCAAGCTCGCCGAGCTCGGCGCCTGATGCTGCGTCCGGCGCACACCGCTCGCCTCGTGGCTGCGCTGGCCGTGGCCGGCTGCGCGTCGCCGGGAATGCCGCCCGGCGGGCCGCCGGACCCGAACATCCCCGTGCTCGTGAGCGTCCGCCCGGATACCAACGCGGTAAACGTCCGCGCGCGCGAGGTCAGCTTCTTCTTTGATGAAGTGATCAGCGAACGCCCCGGCACGCCCGGCACACGCAGTGCGGACCAGCAGCTCACCCTACAGAGCGGCGGTCGCGGCGGCGGCAACTTCGCGACGATCAGCTCCTCAGGCGGCGGACCCGGCGGCACTGACCTCGCCAGCATCATCTCAGTCTCACCCACAGACGGGCGCGACGAGATTCTCTGGCGGCGCACGGCGATCGAAGTACGCCCTCGCCGCGGCTTCCGCGCCAACACGACCTATCGCATCACGCTCTTCCCCGGCGTCGCCGACCTGCGCGGCAACGTGGTGGCGGAGCGCACCGATCTCGTGTTCTCCACGGGTGCGACCATCAGCACCGGCGAGCTCTCGGGCGTCGTGTTCGACTACGCCGCCGGCAAGTCCGCGCCGCTGGCCCGCGTGGAAGTCTTCACGGAGGCCGACACAGCACTGCGCTGGGTGACGCGCGCGGATTCCTCCGGACGCTTCACCGTGCGCGACCTCGCGCCGGGCCGGTATCGCGTGCGCGGGTTCATTGACACGAACAACGACCGCAGCATCGGACTGCGCGAGGCGTACGATTCCACGACCGTCGAGATCGCCGACCGCGCGAGCGTGGATATCTACGCCTTTGTACAGGACACGATCGCACCGCGCGTCGAGCAGGTGGAATTCATTGATTCGACGGGTCTCAAGCTCAAGTTCGACCGACCCATCGTTGCCGATTGGCAGCCCACGGCGGCCTCGGTGCTGCTGCTCACCACGGACTCGACGGAACTCCCGCTCGCCAGCGTGCTGATGCCGAGCACGGTGTACGACTCGCTCGCACGCATCGAGCGCGAGGCGGCGCGACGCGCGGCCGACACCCT
>CAYPYY010000096.1:0-7985 GCA_964414995.1 uncultured Gemmatimonas sp. | reverse complement strand
ACGACTCGCTCGCACGCATCGAGCGCGAGGCGGCGCGACGCGCGGCCGACACCCTGGCCGCGCGCGATACCGCCAACGTCGCGACCGACTCGACGGCGCGGCCTGACTCCCTGGCGCGGCCGACGCCGGCCGCCGCTGTTCGTGGGGCGCAACCGACGCGCCTCGCGGCGCCCGATACAGCGGTTGCGGCGGCAGACACGGTCCCCGCGATCCCGCCGCCAAAGTTTGACCGGCTCGCTCCGATTCAACAGTGGAGCATTCGCCTCGGCGCCCCGCTCCCGCCCGGCACGTACCGCCTCATCATCGTCGGCGCCGTGGGACTGAATGGCGCCTCAGCGCGCACGGAACGCGAGATCCGCGTCCGGCCGCCCGCGCCGCCCGCGCCGCCGCCCGCCGACCGATGACTGCTCCGCGCGCCCTGCCGGCTGTCGGGACGACCCTCGATCGCCCCGCCGTGCGCGCACTCGCGGAGCGCTGGCCGCGCACGCTGCTCACCGAGGCGGTGCGCGCCATCATCGCCGACGCGCGCGCTGGAGGCACGCTCCCCGTGGACGACACCGCGTGGCGCAGCGCGATCGAGGGTTGGCTCACCGCGCGCACTGCCTCCACGCTCCGCCCCGCAATCAACGCAACGGGCGTGGTGCTGCACACCAATCTTGGCCGCGCGCCGCTCGCCGCCGAGGCGCTGGCCGCCGTGTCCGTCATCGCCAGCGGCGCCGCCACGCTCGAGTACGACCTGCCCTCGGGACAGCGCGGCTCGCGTCACGTGCACGCCGCGGCCCTTCTCCGCGAGCTCACCGGCGCCGAGGACGCACTCGTCGTCAACAACTGCGCCGCCGCCTTGGTCCTCGCGTTGCAGGCGCACGCCAGCGGCCGCGAAGCGCTCGTCAGCCGCGGCGAGCTGATCGAGATCGGAGGGTCCTTCCGCGTGCCCGAGATAATGACTGCGAGCGGCTGCGCTCTTGTCGAAGTCGGGACGACGAATCGCACGCACGTCGCGGACTACCGCCGCGCGCTCTCGCCGCACACCGGCGCCATCGTGAAGGTGCATCGCAGCAACTTCACGGTGGACGGCTTCGTGGCCGAGGCGAGCGTGCGTGATCTCGTGCCGATTGCGGCCGAGGCGAACGTGCCGGTCATCCACGACTTCGGCAGCGGCCTGATGCTCGACCTCGCGCCCTGGGGGCTGAGCGGCGAGCCCACCGCGCGCGATGCCGTGCGGGACGGGGCCTCGCTGGTTCTAATGAGTGGCGACAAGCTCCTCGGCGGGCCGCAGGCAGGGATCATCCTCGGAACGACGGCCGCGATCGCCGAGCTCAAGCGGCATCCGATGGCGCGTGCGATGCGGGTAGACAAGCTCACGCTGGCCGCGCTCGAGGCGACGCTCGCGCTGTATCGCGAACCCTCGCGAGCGGTGCGTGCCATTCCGGCGCTCGCGATGCTCACCGCGCCGCCGGACGAGATCCGCGCGCGTGCGGCGGCGCTCGCCGCCGCGGTTGGCGGCGATGCGCGCGTGGACGCGAGCGAAGCAACCGTCGGCGGGGGCGCCTTCCCCACCGCGCGCATTCCCTCGAGCGCAGTGACACTCGGCGGTGACATCGAATCGCTCGAGCATCGTCTCCGCGACCACGCGTTGCCCGTCATCGCCACACTGCGCGAAGGGCGACTCTGGCTCGACCTACGCAGCGTGCCTCGCGAGCACGACGACGCGCTCACGGGACGACTGCGCGAGGCGGTGCAATGAGCGGCGGGGCGCGCCCGGTCGTGTTCCTGGATCGCGATGGCACGTTGATTCGCGATGAGCACTACCTGCGCGACCCCGCACTCGTAGCGCTACTCCCCGGCGTGGTCGATGCGCTCAAGCGCTGCGCGGCCGCCGGCTACGCGCTCGTGGTCATCACGAATCAGTCCGGCATCGCCCGCGGCCTGCTCACCGAAGCCGACTACGACGCCGTGCGGGCACGACTCGACGCCGAGCTCGCGCGGCACGGCATCGCGCTCACCGACAGCTTGCACTGTCCGCACGAACCGAGCATCTCGGGCCCCTGTGACTGCCGCAAACCCGGCGACCTGCTGCACCGTCGCGCGGCGGACACCCACCACCTCTCGCTGGTTGATTCGGTGTGCATCGGCGACCGCTGGCGCGATGTCGCGCCCGCGCAGAGGCTCGGCGGCCGCGGGATCCTCGTGCCGAGCACGGACACGCCCGCCGAGGACATCGCGCGCGCCACGCAGTCCGCGGAAGTCGCCCAGAGCCTCGAGGACGCCGTGTCGCTCGTCCTCGGCCCGCGGCGCGGCTAACTTTCCGCAGTGACGCCACGCGCACGACTCGCCGTCCTCGCCAGCGGGGGCGGCTCCAACCTTCAGGCCATCGCCGACTACCTCCGCGCACTCGGGACCGAGGCGCCCGCGGAGCTTGCGCTCGTGGTCTCCGATCGCCGCGCGGCGGGCGCGTTGGCGCGCGCGGCGCGCTTGGGCGTGCCCGCCGTGCATCTCCCCGCGGCAGAAGGCGATCGGCTCGGGGACCTGCTTGGCGAGCACCGCATCACCCACGTCGCGCTCGCAGGCTACCTGCGTCTCATTCCGACAGACGTCGTGCGCACGTTCCGCGGGCGGATGCTCAACGTCCATCCCGCGCTGCTGCCGGCGTTCGGCGGGCCCGGGATGTACGGCCCGCGCGTGCACCAGGCGGTGCTGGCCAAGGGTGCGCGCATCTCCGGCCCCACGGTGCACTTCGTGAGCGAGCACTACGACGAGGGCGCGATCATCGCCCAGTGGCCGGTGCCCGTGCACGACGATGACACGGCGGAGACGCTCGGCGAGCGAGTGCTGAAGGTCGAGCACCAACTCTATCCACTCTGTGTTGCGGGCGTCGCCGCCGGCGCCATCACGCTGGACGACGCCGGGCGCGTACGCGGCGCACCGGCGCTCTCGTTCGAACACTTCGTGGACGACCACGACTGACCAGACCGATGCCCATCGCGCTCCTCTCCGTCTCGGACAAGACCGGCCTCGTGGATTTCGCCACCGGCCTCGTGCAGCTCGGCTACTCCCTGCTCTCTACCGGCGGCACGGCGAAGGCCCTGCGCGAAGCCAAGCTCCCGGTGCGGGACGTCAGTGAGGCCACGCAGTTTCCCGAGATGCTCGACGGGCGCGTCAAGACGCTGCATCCGGTGGTGCACGGCGGGCTGCTCGCGCGTCGCGACCTCGACGACCATATGGCGGCGATCAAGGCGCACGGGATTCAGCCGATCGACCTCGTGTGCGTGAACCTCTATCCGTTCCGCGAGACGGCGGCGCGCGCCGGCCTCTCGCCGGAGCACGTGATTGAGCAGATCGACATCGGCGGGCCCTCGATGCTGCGCTCCGCCGCAAAAAATTTCGCGGCGGTGACCGTGGTGGTGGATCCTGCGGATTACACGCGGGTGCTGGAGGCGCTGCAGAACGGCGGCGATGCCCGCGAGATGCGCCGCGACCTGGCGGAGAAGGTCTACGCGCACACGGCGAGCTACGATGCGGCCATCAGCTCGTGGTTCGCGGCGCAGCGCGGCGATCGGTTTCCCGAGCGGATCACGCTGGCGTTCGAGCGTGCACAGACGTTGCGCTACGGCGAGAATCCCGGGCAGTCGGCCGCCTTCTACGTGGAGCGCGCGGCGAGCGGGCTGGGCGCGCTCCGGCAGCACGGCGGCAAGGAACTGTCCTTCAACAACCTGCTCGACCTCGAAGGCGCGATGTTGGCGATCGACCCGTTCGGCGAGGAGGTCGCCTGCGCCATCATCAAGCACACGACGCCCTGTGGCCTCGCTACGGGCACCTCGGCGCTTGAGGCGTATCAGAAGGCACTGGCCTGTGACCCGGTGTCGGCGTTCGGCAGCGTGATTGCGTTCAGCACCCACGTCGATGAGGCCGCTGCACAGGCCGTGTCGTCGCTGTTCGTGGAGTGCCTGGTGGCGCCCAGCTACTCGCCAGAGGCGCTGGCGGTGCTCGGCGCGAAGAAGAACCTCCGCGTGCTTGAGGGCACGGCGCGGGCGACGGCGGCAACGTTGGACGTGAAGGGCGTGCGCGGCGGCGTGCTGGTGCAGGAGCGAATGCCCTCGAGCTTCGATGACCGCGGCTGGCGCGTGGTGACGAAGCGGCAGCCGACGAGTGCGGAGCTCAAGGACCTGCTCTTCGCCTGGCGCGCGGTGGCCAGCGTCAAGTCGAACGCCATCGTGCTTGCCCGCAATGGCGCGACCATCGGGATCGGTGCCGGGCAGATGTCGCGGGTGGATGCGGCCTTCCTCGCCGTGCACAAGGCGCGCGCGGCCAGCCACGGGACGGACGGGGCGGCCCTGGGCAGCGATGCCTTCTTCCCCTTCCGGGATGGCGTGGACCAAGCGGCGCAGGCAGGGGTACGCGCGATCGTTCAGCCCGGCGGCTCCGTGCGGGACGACGAGGTCATTGCCGCGGCCGACGAGCACGGGATGGCGATGGTCTTTACGGGACAGCGAACGTTCCGGCACTAGCACTGCCCCCACGGGGGCGACCAGCGCAGTTTTCAGGATTCACCCAAGCCACGCACCGATGTCCCTAGAGCTCGATTATCGCCCGAGTTACTTCGCCGCCGCCGTCGCGGCCGGGCTGACCTTCCTCCTCTACCTCATCACGCTCTCTCCCGAGACGGCGATGTGGGACACGAGCGAGTACATCGCCGCGGCGTACACCCTCGGACTGCCGCATCCGCCGGGCAATCCGTTCTTCGTGCTCATCGGGCGCGTGTTCTCCATCCTGCCGATCGCGCCGAACGTCGCGATGCGCATCAACCTGCTCGCCGCGCTCTCCAGCGCCGCGGCGGCCGGAATGTGGTTCCTCATCACGGAGCGCGTGCTTGTCGGCTGGCTCGAGCAGCGCTGGCAGCGGATCGTAGGCGGCGGACTCGCGGTGCTGATCGGCGCGACGGCGTTCACGGTGTGGAGCAACTCGGTGGTCAACGAGAAGGTCTACACGGTCTCGCTCGCGGGCCTCGCCATCTGTGCGTGGCTCGTGGTGCGTTGGTGCGACGAACCCGATGCACCGGGCGCCGACAAGCTGCTCGTGCTGGTCGCCTACCTCTGCGGGCTCGGCTACGCCAACCATATGGCCGGCCTGCTCGCGCTGCCTGCCGCCGGCATCGCCGTGCTGCTGCGCAAGCCCAAGATCATCCTCAACTGGAAGCTCATCCTCGTCGCCTTCGCGGCGATGATCCTCGGTGGCTCGTCGTTCGCGACGCAGCCGATCCGCGCGGCGTACAACCCGCCGATCAACGAAGGCGAACCGACTGCCTGCCGCAACGGGCTCGAGGTGTCGTGCACGTTCTCCAAGGGGACGTACGATGCCTTTATGTACAACTTCAATCGCGGCCAGTACGGCAAGCCCGATGTGACCGAGCGGATGGCGCCGTTCTCGGCGCAGCTCGGGATGTGGTGGCTGTACTTCAAGTGGCAGTGGCTGCGAGACCACAAGCAGCAGATGCCGGGGCTGCAGGGTTCGCTCGCCGCGATCTTCCTCATTCTGGGATTGCTCGGCGGCTGGGTCCACTATCGGCGCGACCCTCGAAGTTTTGCGTTCTTCGGGCCGCTGATGTTCACGCTGACGCTGCTGCTCATCTACTACCTGAACTTCAAGTACGGCGCGTCGCAGGACCCGGAGCTCGGCCGCACGGTCGACCGCGAAGTGCGTGACCGCGACTACTTCTACCTCTGGTCCTTCTCGGCCTGGAGCGTGTGGGCGGCGCTCGGACTCGTGTACGTCTGGGAGTCAATCGCCATCCTGTTCGGGCGTGAACGCGTCACGGTGGGTCGGGATACCTACGACCTGCCGACGAAGCGCGCGTGGCTGCTCGCGGCGCCCGTGTTGCTCATCGCGCTGGTGCCGCTCGTGGGGAACTGGAAGTCCGCGTCGCGCTCCGGGCAGACCGACACGGCCGATTTCGCCATCGATATGCTGAACTCGGTCGAGCCCTACGGCATTCTCGTGACCGTGGGCGACAACGACACGTTCCCGCTCTGGTATGCGCAGGAAGTCCTCGGTGTGCGCCGCGACGTGACCATCGCGAACACCTCGCTGCTCAACACGGACTGGTACACGCGGCAGTTGATCCGCCGACCCGTGTTCGAGTACGATCGCGAGAAGGGCCCAAAGGTCTGGGCCGACCGCGAGTGGCCCAAGCCCGAGGGCTCGGTGCTGCGAATGACGTTGGACGAAGCCGACCGCCTGCCGCTGTACCAGGAGCTACGTTCGCCGCAGTTGTTCAAGAAGGGGGCGCTCGAGGCGACGATCGAGCCGCGGCTGCTGACGCGCGCCGACATCCTCGTGCTCCGAATGATCCTCGATAACAACAACCGCGCCGTGCACTTCAGCCGCACGGCCGGCTCGCTCGTCGAGGAACTGGGGCTGCGCGGCTACGCCATCACGCAGGGGCACGCCCAGCGCATCGTCGAGCAACCGGTGCAGGTGGGCGGCGACGTCGTGATCGTGCCGGGCGAGGGCTACGTGGACGTGAAGCGCTCGGAGGCGCTGTGGAGCGAGTTCCGCGCGCCGGGCTCTCTCATTCGTCGCGGCGACTGGGTGGACGACCCCTCGCGCGGCATTCCCTTCCTCATCTTCAACACGGGCGTAGTGACCGCCGACGCACTCGCGCGCGCGGGCCAGCAGCAACGCTCCGACACCATCCTCGAGACGGCGCGGCAGGTCGCGATCGCCACGAACTTCGGCGACATCTTTTCGCAGCTGACGCCGAGCCAGTCCGTCGCCCCGATGGGAGACACCGCAATTCCGGCGCCGCGCGTTCCGCGCCCGTAGGTCCTCCGGATGTGACAAAGGCCGCGCCTCGCGAGGGGCGCGGCCTTCGTCTTTCCCGCTACCGCACGGCGCTACGGCGAGACGAGCTCGTCGATCCAGCCGTGGGCGGCGGCGAGCGCCTCAATGACATCCTCAAGCGCCTGCGATGCACTTACGGCATCGTGGCCGGCGCCGGCGAGCTCAGCGCGGGCACAGGCGCTGGCCACGTCGTGCGCACCGACTTCCGCCGCGCTGGCGCCGAGTGCGTGCGCAGCCTGGGCGAAGCTGTCGTACTGCCGCGTGGCCAACTGCCCCTCAAGCCAGCTGACCTGCGCCTGCGCGAAGGAGCCGAACGAGCGCAGCATCTCGCCCACGAGCTCGTCACCGCCGGCCTGACGGATGGCGGCGAGGGCGGGCTCTGAGGTGCGCGGCGGGGCGGTCATAGGCAGACAAGGTTATATGCGGCTGGCAATCGCGCCACAGTCGAGGGGGCGCGGCGCCGCCCGCGAGGCGGCGGTGGGGCGACACCCGGTGAGTCACCGGCGCGGCCCAAATCGTTGCCCCGTCAAAGCTTCGGCGGTCGGGCCGTTGCCCCAGGGGCGCGAATCACCGAGTTTTCGGGCGTCGGAGGGTTGGCAGAATGGCTATTGCACCGGTCTTGAAAACCGGCGTCCGAAAGGACTTGTGGGTTCGAATCCCTCACCCTCCGTTGCCCGCCCGAATTCGTCATCGTGACGAGACCCGCTGCATCCGAGCTGACCACCACGCCACGCAAGTGAGCATCGCAATGTCATCACGCTCCGCGCTGCACCGTGTCCTCATCATCGCGCTTCTTCTCTTGCCCACGCGCCCAGCAGTGGCGCAGTCCGGCGTCGGCGCGCTCCGCTGGCTCGACGGCCGTTGGAACGGCAGCGGCGGCGCCTACCCGTCGTTCTTCGAGGAGTACCGAATGGTCAACGACTCCACGATTGAGCAGTACGAAGTCGCGGACTCGACATTCACGCGGCGCACCCTCAACGGACACATCACGCGGCGCAATGGCCGACTCGTGAAGCTCAACACCCGTGGCGCTGTGTCGTCGAATATCACGGTATCGGGCGATACGATCACGTTCCTGAATCCCGCAAACGGGCGCGTGTCCTACCGCTGGATCCGCACGGGACCGAACACCTGGCGCGCCGAGCTGG
>CAYPYY010000095.1:0-10477 GCA_964414995.1 uncultured Gemmatimonas sp. | reverse complement strand
TGTACGGATTGGAGACGTAGATGACCTCGGCGACGCCGGGGAAATCCTCGAGCGGCGAGCCATCCACGCGCCCATCGTTGCCCACGAGGCCGACGGCCGTGCGCTGCGCGCCCGGCATCGGCTGGGCTGTGTAGCCGCGCTCCTGGATCCACGCGCAGACGCGCTCGATGTCCTCGGCGGTCGCGGTCTGCTTCATCACTACCAGCATCGTTCTAGTCCTGTTGTCGCTTAGGCCGGCGCCGCGGCACCCGCGGCTTCCGTCGGCGTCGCGTCCACCGCCGGTCCACGCATCCGGACGCTGACGAGGCTCGAGACGCCAGGTTCCTGCATCGTCACGCCGTAGACGGCATCCGCCGCCTCGGTCGTCGTGCGCGGATTGTGCGTGATCACGATGAACTGCGTCTTCTTCTTGAACTCGTTCAGCATTCGCACGAATCGGCCGATGTTCTGGTCGTCGAGCGGCGCGTCCACTTCGTCCAGCAGGCAGAACGGGCTGGGCTTCGTGAGGAAGATGCCGAAGAGCAGTGACAGCGCCACGAGCGCACGCTCGCCGCTCGAGAGCAGGTGGATCCGCTGCGTGCGCTTGCCGCGCGGGCTCGCGTGGATCTCGATGTCGCAGTCGAGCGGCCGCTCCGGATCCTCGAGGCGCAGGTCGCACTCGCCGCCGCCGAAGAGCGTCATAAAGATCTCACGGAAGTGCGTGCGCACCTCGGCGAAGGTCTTGAGGAACAGGTCGCGCGCGGTGACGTCGATCTCCTTGATGGCCTGGTGCAGCTTGGCCTGCGCCTCGACAAGGTCGGCGCGCTGCGTCGTGAGGAACTCGAGACGCTTGGTCTCCTCCTCGTGCTCCTCGATGGCCAACGGGTTCACCGGGCCCAGCGCCTCGAGCTGCCGGCGCAGGTCCTCGGCTTCGGCGCGCAGCGCGTCCTCCTCGGCCTCCACCGGCTGATAGTCCGCGAAGAGCTCGTCGAGCGGGCGACGCCACTCGGCCTCCAGCCGTTCGCGGATGGCCGCGCGACGACCCGCCAGCTCCGTGTGCCGGAGTTCGGCAGCGTGCAGCGTCTCGCTGGCGCTCACCGTCGCGGCACGCGCGGCGTCGAGCGACTGGCTCGCCTCGAGTAGCTCGGTGTCGGTGTCGCGCACCGTGGCCTCGGCGTTGGTCAGCGCGGCCTCGGCCTCGCCCAGCGAGGCGCGGCGCGCGGCGATCTCCTGCTGCCACACCGTCATCTGCTGTTCGAGCGCGCCGTCCTCCTGCGCCAGCGATTCCATCTCGCGCTCGAGGGCGGCGAGTCGGTCCAGGGCGGCGTGCTGCTCGCGCTCAAGGCGCTCGCGGCGCTCCGTGGCCACCTGGCGGCGCGCCTCGGCCTGTGCGTGTGCCACCTGCTGGGCGGCGCGCGCCTCACGGGCTTCGTCCTGCGCGCGCTCGGCGGTCGTGAGTACCGCCCGCGACGCCGTCGCGGCCTCGTCCGCAGCGCTGAGGCGCTGGGAGAGCTCTTCCTGCGCCGAGATGGACGCGTTCACGCGGTCGCCGAGTTCGCTGTGGCGTCCGGCGAGCTTCTCCTTGAGCGCTACCGCGTCCGCGAGCTCGCGCGCGCTCCGCTCGCGCACGCGGTCACGCTCGTTGCGCACCTGCGCGGCCTGCGCGAGCGACTGTTGTGCCGCAGCGGCGGCATCCGCGGCGGTAGCCGCCGCGGTCTCCGCCTGCACAACCTGGTCGTGTACCGCTTGGGCCGCGGCCTGCACCGCCTGACGCCGTTGATCCATCGAGGCCAGCGACACTCGCAGCTCCTCGAGCTCCGCGCGCCGCGCCAGCGGACCGGCACCCGTCTCCTTCGACGGCAGCCACATCGCCCCACGCGCATCCACGAAGCCGTTGCCGTCCGCGGTCGCGTGCACGCGACCGAGCAAGGCCCGCACCCAACCGCCGCCCGCACCCTCGGCGCGCACGCGCGCCGCGAGCTCGGTGGCATCGCCGCTCGCGCCGTCGCCTCGCAAGGCGTCGAGCGGAAGCAGCAGGAGTGCGCCCGGGTTCGTCTCGGCGTGCCACGCACGCACCGCGTCGGCGGCGGCGCGGTCGCGCACCACGATGGCGTGCACCGACGCGCCGAGGAAGCGCTCGATCTGCGCGGCCACGTTGGCGTCGGCGCCGATAAAGTCGGAAAGCGGGCCGAGCACGGCGTCGCTGCCAAAGCGCTCACGCTCACGCAGCAGCTTGGCCGCCGCAGGGGCGAGGCCAACGCGCTCACGCTCGAGGCGCTCCAGCGCAGCGAGGCGTCCCTGTAGCGCGGTGTGTTCTTCCTCCACGCGCCGCACGTCAGCGCGCGCGGCGGCCTCGCGCTCGCGGGCTTCGCGCGCCGCGGCGCGCGAAGCGTCGAGCGCCGTCTGAGAGGCCTGTGCGGCTTCCTTCGCAACGGTGAGCGCGTCGTCGGCGCTCGCCAGCTCGCGCTCGGCCAACGACAAGCGATCGCTCAGTGCCTCGTGCTCGGCGGCCAGCGCAGCGGTGCGCTGTGCCACTTCGGCGAGTTCGCGCTCGGCATTCTCGCGTTCCAGCTCGAGCCGGCGTGCGTGATCGCGCAGCTCACGCACCGTGCGGTCGACGCCGTCGGTGTGCTCACGTGCCGTGACGACCGCCGCACGGGCCGCCTCCTCGGCGTGCACACGGTGGCGGAGCGATTCGTTCGCCTCGGTCAGCGCCTGCGCGCAGGCCGATTCCTCCTGCAGCGCCGCCTCGGCCTCGAGCCGCAGGCGATCGCCAAAGGCCGCGCCCTCGGCGCGTTCCTGCTGCGCCCGCTCGCGGCGCGTGAGTGCATTCCGGTGCCGCTCTTCGGCCACGGCGAGCTCCTGCTGCAGCTCGAGCACCGACTGCCGCGCCTGCGCGGCGAGCACGGCGCGTTCCTGCCGCGCGGTCTCGGCGGCGGCACGCGAGGCCTGCGCGGCGTCGCGCGCGACTTCCGCGTCACGCACGGCCTGCTGGCCCGCGGGGAGCGCATCGCGCAGTCCGCCAAGGCGTGCCTCGAGGTCCGCGAGCTCGGCCTGCCAGGCCGCCATCTCCCGCGAGGCGAGCGTGAGTTCCACCGCAAAGCGGCGGGTGGTGAGCGTGGACGCCTTCTCCGCCTTATTGCGCTGGCGGAGCAGGGAGCGCACCTGCGTCTGCACCTCGGAGGTGAGGTCGTCGATGCGAATCAGGTCCGCGCTCGTGGCCTCGAGCTGGCGCTCGGTCGTGCGCCGACGGTCGCGGTAGAGACCCACGCCGGCGGCTTCTTCGAACAGCTCGCGGCGGTCGTCCGGGCGATCCGAGAGCAGCGCGTCGATCATCTTGCTCTCGATGACCACGCCGGAGTCGGCGCCGAGTCCCGTGCCGCGCACGAGGTCGTGGATGTCGCGAAGCCGGCAGGGCGCGCGATTGAGGAAGTACTCCGACTCGCCGCTGCGCGACAGGCGCCGCGTGATCACGACTTCCTGGAACGGCACGGGCAACTGGCCGTCCGCGTTCTCGAAGTGCAGCGAGACCTCGGCGATGTTGACCGCGCGCCGCGCCGACGAGCCCTGGAAGATCACGTCTTCCATCTTGCCGCCACGGAGCAGCCGCGCGCGCTGCTCACCGAGCACCCACCGCACGGCGTCCGACACGTTGGACTTGCCGCAGCCGTTGGGGCCGACGATCGCCGTCGCCCCCGAATCGAAGGTGAGGTACGTCGGATCCGCGAACGACTTGAAGCCGTGCAACTCGAGCTTGGTCAACCGCACTTAGAACATTCTCCCGGTTCGATACGCCAGGCGTGGCATCACGCCCGCCTCTTCCACTACGCTCGCGAGCCAGAGTGCTTGGCCCGCCGACTCAAACGCCCCAGCGTACAGCCGCACCCAGCCGCCCGACTGCCAGAGCCCATATGCCTGCACGCCGCGCGCATTCCACTGTGCGACCGCGGCCGCTACATCCTCACGTCCAATCGAATCCTCGAGCACCAGCGCCAACGGCACCTCGACCACGCGTCCAGCCGACGGTCGCAGCGTGCCTGCCGTGCGTCGTGCCGTCAGCCAGACGTCCGCGCTGGCCCGATCCGGCCACGCCCCGACGACGGCGTGGAACCACGGGCGAACGCTTGAGCCTATCGGTACCGGCACGACCGTCGCGGCGGGGGCCGGAACCTCCAGCGACGAGAGAGAGGAATTTGCACTCGCGAGGGTGTTTGCCGCTACGAGTTCGACGGCGAATCGTAGCGCGATCGCGGAGTCCGAGGGGTTGACGGGAGCACCGAGGCTTACCTCGACCACGGGCGCATCCGACGGCGCTGCCGCCGGTGACGGCTCGTGCTCGGGCACTGCGGCGTCGCGCGGGGCCGCCGCACTTCCAACGTCCCAGCCGACGCGCTGGGCCGCATACAGGCCGCCAGCGAGCAGCAGCGCGGCCAACAGGATCCAGCGGCCGATCCGGCGCCCAGCGCGTCGACCGCCGTAAGACTGCGCGCCCGCCACGAGCTCGGATGTCTCAGTCGGCGCGGTCGCGCGCGGCGCGATCACCGGCAGTTCCGGTTCCGGATGGTCCACCGTCGCGAGGAGTGGCCAGGCACGAACCTCCACGGGAGGCAGATCCACGGCCACAACGCCATCCACGCGACGAATCAGCGCGTCGAGCCCTGGCGCGTGCGCCGGCGCCACGAGGAGCAGCAGGGCATCCACCTCGCGGAATCCGGCCACGAGGCGCTCCCACCGTGCGCTCTCGAAGACCCAGCGCTCGGCAATGGGCCCGCGGCCGGACGGCAGGACGTACACGTTTGGCGCGGTGGGCAGCGGCTCGCCGATGGCCGAGACCGGCTCGCCGTCGCGCAGGCACTCGAGCAGACCCGCCTGACCGTCGAGCGGCGTGAGCAGCCGTAGCTGCCCCACCAGATCCGCGACCGCCACGCGTCGCTCCCGCGGCACGGCACGCGCGATGCCCAGGGCGACGGCGGCCGCCGCGTCCGGATCGCGCCCGGTCACGACCGCTGCCGCTACATCGTCGAGCCCCGCCGCGACCCGCCGTCCTTCCTCCACCCACACCTCGGGTGGAAGCGGCTCACTCGTCACGGCACGCCCTCAAAGACCCAGTACGAATGTCCGGAACTCATTCCGGCGCGTTCGGCCTCGCGCCGCGTGTCGTAGGGGCCGAGCAGCACGCGCCAGACGGGCACGCCATCGCGGTTGCCCGCGACCACGCGCGCGCGCTTGCCGTCCACGACGATCGTGTCCGCCATTCCGCGGGCGCGGTCCTCCGTGAGCAGCGTCGCAAACGAGACGGTCCACATCTCGCGCTCGCCGCCGCTGCGCGCGGGCGGGGGCTGGTTGCCCGGCTCGCCCAACGGCTCCGCACGACCGATGCCCGCGAGATCGCCGTAGCGCGAGGCGATCAGGGCGGCCACGGCGCTGTCAGCCGCAGCCGAGTCCGCCGCGAACTCCTCGAACTCGACGGGGCGGTCCAGTCCCTTGGCCCGGGGCCGAAAGCCGTTCCAGCGCACCAACGTCCACGCATCCGAGGCGCCGCCGCGGTAGCGGAATCGCTCCCGTCCGGTCTCCGCGTCCACCAGCACGGCATCGGAACCGCGGGCCAGCAGCACGCCGCCATCCGGCGTCACGAGCGGAAGATCCGCGCGCCACGCCGAGCCCACGGTGTTCACCACCCGATTCGTGCCCACCGACACGACGAACACCGAGTCCACGCCCGCTGCGCGCGCCAACAGGTAGTGGCCATCGGGATCCATCCGCAGCGCATTCGCGGGCAATGGCAGGTCCACGGCGCCGCGTTCGCGCTCCGCGTAGCGATCGATCACGCGCAGCTCGTTGTCGTCGGTGGCGATGAAGATGCGGTCGCCACTAGGCGTCGGTGTCATCGCGACCACGGGATCGCCGATGTCGAGCCGCAGGGCCTCGGTGAGATCGCGCGCGCGCAAGGCGACGATGCCCTGGTCGGTGGAGAGCCACACGCGATCGCCCGCCTGCGTTCGCACCGCGAGCCGCACGCGCGGGGTCTCGGCGGAGTCCAGCGTGCCGGCCTCCGGCGGGATCAAGCGACGCACGCGCGTGGCGAGGTCGGTGGACGAGAACACGAGCAGCGAGCCGTCCGGTGTGGGCAGCAACAACGGTTCTCCCGTCGGTGCGTCCCACTTCCAGGTGGCCACCGGCGTCAGGCGCAGCACGCGGCCCGTCGAGTCCAGCCCGTACACGGCCGAGCCCTCCGCGACGGTGGCCCCGCGCATCCGCTCCTCGCCGAGCGTCGCGACGGAGCCCAGTCGAAGATCCACGGAGACGATGCGGCCATCGCGGCCGCGGACCATCACGAGGCCGAGGAAGTCATCGAAGCCCAGCGCCGACTCGAGCGCCGGCACCGGCGTGCGCGACTGCCAGAGCACGCTGTCACTGCCCACCCGATGCGCGCGGGCCGTCCCGCCCTCGAGCGGGGTCCGGAGCAGCACGGCGTCAGGGCCGATGCCGCTCGGCGGAGCGCCCGAAACGCGACGACCGTCGCCGCAGGCGACTGCTGCGGCGACGGCCGTGACTGCGAGAAAGGCGCGGGGGGAGGTCACGCGCGAAAACTAGTCGCGCGACGCCCCTAGAACGACTGCCCCAGCGTCCAGAACCAGTAGCCCTTCTTGCGCTGGCTGTCGAGCGGAATCGAGTAGTCCCAGCGTAGCAACGCGATGTTGAAGAGGTTGAGGCGAATGCCGAACCCGTAGCTGCGCAGCGGATACCGCTCGCTGGTGAAGTCGTAGTTCGACGGGCGCGAAAGGCGGAGGCGCTGACCGTCGGACCACGCGACGCCCATATCGTAGAAGAACAGGCCGTCCACCGGCGGCAAGGAGATCGGCACGAGGCCGAGGTCGAATCGCCGCACCAAGGGGAAGCGGAGCTCGGCGTTGGCGTACATCACGCGGCTGCCAAGGAGTTGCAGGGCGGCGCAGGCGTTCGGATCGGCGGTCGAGGTGCCGCAGTCCGATCCGGAGTACGTCTCGCGATCGTACCCGCGGAAGAAGTCCGGGCGACCGATGTACTTGGGGAACTGCTCTTCATCAGGACCGATGGACAGGTTCGCGGCGAAGCGCGTCGCGAAGGTGAGGTACGAGAAGATCAGCGCATCGTAGCGCCGCAAGTCGGCCATCACGTTCGTCCACTTGACCGTGCCCTGCACCTGCTCCAACTGCAGGCGGTACCGGCGGCCGTAGATGCCGCCCGTGGCGCCCATCAGGGAGTTGTCCGACACCAGGGCGACGTAGGGCGCGGCGTAGTTCAGCGACGCCTGGTTGACGATCGAGTCAATGAAGAACCCGGTGCCGAACCCGCTCGAGAAGTCGTACGCCTGCGAGATGTACATCAGCGAGCGGTCGATGTTGTTCAGCGACGCACCGTACTCGATGCGCGTGAAGCGATTGAGCGGATACTGCGCCATCGCGAGGCCGCTGCGCTGGATGAAGCGCGCGATGACTTGCTCCTGGATGATGATGCTGCCGCTCTGCGCCTGCTGGAACCCGGCGAGGAAGAAGAACGGGAACTGCTGGAAGCCCGCGCCCCACTGCTGGCGACTGCCAAGGTCGTTGTACATCAGGTAGACCTGCGCCTCACTCAGCCGCCCGTTCACGCCGCCGGCGACGGTCAACCGCCGATTGCCGACCATATCGCTAAACACGAGCGCCGTCGTGCCGTACACGCCGCGCCCGAAGTTGTCCTGCGCATAGCCGATCTGCGGGGTGGAGACGTACTCGGGCTTGAGCTCCGCGCGGTAGCGCTCCGTCGTGAAGCTCGCCACGCTCGGCAATGCCAGCGACGTGCTGTCGAGCAACGACGCGACCGACACGCCGCGTCCCGATGCCACCGGTGGCTGGTCCACCGGCCGCCAGCCATCGGCGCCAAGGTACACGGCGCGGCGCCGCGTGCCGGTCAGCGACTGCGACCGCATTCCCTGCTGCACTTCGCGCGCGATGGCCGCGATATTGGCCGCCGCGGTGGAGAGCGTGTCGCGTCGCCCCGTGCGCGACGAGTCGGCGCTCGCCAGCACGCGCGGGGCCGGCACGAACGGCTCCTTCTTGAGCGCGCGCGGATCGACGATGCTCCAGATCGCGTACTCGCCGTTGTCGTGATACGTGAACGCGAGCTTGTCTGCCTGCCGCGCCCAGGTCATCGTCGGGCTGTGTTCCGTCACCGACATCACGCCGCCCACATAGCGCGTGAGCTGATAGTGCTGGCGGTCCGCGAGGTCGTAGAGGAAGATCTGCGGAATGCCCGTGCGATCGGAGATGAACGCCAGGCTCTGGCCGTCCGGCGCCCACATCGGATTGAGGTTCTTGCCGTCCTGGTTCGGCAACACCTCGATCTCGCCGGTCTCCGTGTCGTAGACGGAGATCTGCCACTCGCCCCACTTGAGTTGTGGCAGGTCGGATTGCGGTCCGCGCTCCGACGCGAAGGCGATACGGCGGCCGTCCGGCGACCACTGGGGCTGCAGGTCGCCGAGCACGTCCTGCGTGAGCCGCTGCAGGTTGCGGCCGTCGGCGTCCACGATGTAGAGATCGCTCGCCCCGCCGGTGATGCCGGAGAACACGATCCGCCGACCATCGGGCGACCACGACGGCGAGTGCATCTGGGTCAGCGGCGAGTCAATGCGTCGCAGCGTGCGATTGCGCCGGATGTCGTGGATGTACAGCACATCGCGGCCCTGGCGCTGCGCCGTGAACGCGAAGTAGCGGCCGTCGGGCGAGAAGGCCCCCTGCGAGTAGCCCCAGCGCAGTTCTTCGAAGTCGGCGTCGAGTGCGCTCTTGGTCAGGCGCTGGATGCGCTTGCCGGTGTTCGCGTCGGCGAGGTAGAGGTCGAAGAAAACCTCGCCCCGCAGGAGGGAGCCGAGCGAGATGAAGGCAATCTGGCGGCCGTCGGGCGAAAGTGCGGGCGCGACGTACACCGGCGCGAGTCCGCCGGTGCGGCGCGGATTGAGCATCGCGCTCGCGGTGCGGCGCGGCCGCTCGAGCTGGGGGATCTCCGGGAGGTAACGCGTCTGCACGTCCTCCTTCCATTCCTCGCCGAGGTCCTCGAGGTCAATGCCGACGTAGCGACGGAACGCCCGCTCGATGCCCAGCGAGGGCGCGGCCTGCATAATCTCGCCGATGACCTCGTCGCCCCAGCGGCGTGCCACGTAGGTCCAGAACGAGTGACCGAAGCGATACGGGAAGTACAGGTCCGGGCGGTTCGACATCCCCTCGACGCTGGGAATGCGGCCGTTGAGCGCGGCGTCGCGCATCACGCCATCGGTGAAGCGGTGCTCCGGGCCAATCGACAGGTACTCGGCCATTCCTTCCATAAACCACAGCGGCGGCCCGATCTGCGCGAGCTGCTGCAGCCCACCGCCCGCGCGCCCCTTCGCGAAGATGTCGTACTGGAACACGTGCACCATCTCGTGCGCGAGCACGTGCTCGGCCTGCCGCATATCGCCCGAGAAGAAGAACATATTGCGCTGGCGCAGCGCGTCCGTGACGCCGCCCGTGCCCTCGCCCGGATCGCCGATCACGTTGTTCTGGGCGAACTCGTTGCGCGATCCGTAGATCAGGATCGGCTTGCGCTCACGGAAGTCGTGGTTGAACACGACCTTGAGCCGCGCGTATGTTCGCTCGGCCATCTGGCCCGTCAGCCGCGCCACCTCTTCGAGCTCCGGGTAGTAGTGCACGTCGAAGTGCTCGGTCTTGAGCACCTGCCAGCGGTACTTCCGGAACTGCACGTGGTTCTGCCCGAAGTATCCGCCCTGCGCGGCGACCGAGGTCGCGGTGCCGGCGAGGGCGAGGACGAGCGCGGCGAGCGGAGCGAGTCGGCGCATAGGCGATCAGGCGGTGACGGAGACCGTGGGGGCGTCGCCCCAGAGACGTTCCAACTGGTAGAACGCGCGCAGCGTCGGGTGGAAGACGTGCACGACGAAGTCCACGTAGTCGAGCAGCACCCAACGGCCCTGCTCGAGCCCCTCGACGGAGTGCACGGTGATGCCTTCCTTCTTGAGCGTGTCCATCACGTGGCCGGCGGTGGCGCGGACGTGCGTGTCCGAGGTGCCGCTGGCGACGATGAAGAAGTCCGTCATATCCGACACCGGGCGCAAGTCGAGCACGACGACGTCGTTGGCCTTGTTGTCGAGCAGGACCTGCGCAGCGCGTCGGGCGGTGGTCATCGAAGTGGTAGCGGTGGCGGCCATCAAGTGGGGCAGGTAAGGGGAGCGAACCCGAGCGTCCCCGAAAGGTTCCCGGTGATTTCCGAGGGGGCAAGTGGCCGTAGCAAGTGCATTACCTCGCGCGCAGCATACCTGACACAGACCGCGGGCGGCGCACACGGCGTCACGGTGGGACGGCGGCAACGCGCGAGGGCGGGCTCCGCGTCGGAACCCGCCCTCGGCCACGCCAATCAGCGCGCGATCAGCCCTTGATGACCCAGACCTTGATCTCGGGCTTCACGTCGGCGTGCAGGCGGATGGCGACCTTGT
>CAYPYY010000094.1:0-10490 GCA_964414995.1 uncultured Gemmatimonas sp. | reverse complement strand
TATACCCGTCAAATCCGTTCGTGGTCACCGATCTGTCGGTGTCGCCATAACGTGGATTCTGCCTCCACAACAATAACCCGTGTGAAAGCGACACCCCTCCACATTGCCGCCCGCACCAAAACCCCGCAACTCCCCGCACCACACCACCTTGTGCCCCGCGGCTACTCCCCCCGACCGCGACGCAGTTTGGTGTTCTCTTGCGGCGGCCGCCGCATAATCCCGAGCGCGTCCAATGGGCTCTTCACCCCAAGGCCGCCCTTGTTCAATACGTGCGTGTAGATCATCGTCGTGCTCACGTCCTGGTGGCCAAGCAGCTCCTGGATCGTGCGGATGTCATAGCCCGCCTCCATCAAGTGCGTCGCGAAGCTGTGGCGTAAGGTGTGACACGTCACCCGCTGGTGCACTCCGCTCGCGCGCGCTGCCTCCGCGACCGCGCGCTGCACCACACTCGGGTCCACGTGATGTCGGCGGATCTGGCCCGTCTCGCGCTCGACATACTCCCGCGCAGCAGGGAATACCCATTGCCACTCCAATGCCGTCGCGGCGCTCGGCAGCTTCCTCGCCAGCGCGTCGGGCAGCACCACCGCGCCGTGCCCGCGGGCGAGGTCGCGCTGGTGCTGGCGCTGCACACGGGCCACCTGCTGCTTCAGCGGCGGGACAAGCGCCGCGGGTAGCGTCGTCCGCCGATCGCGCGCTCCCTTGCCGCTGCGCACAAGGATCTCAAGTCGGTCGAGATCCAGATCCTTGATGCGCAGCGCACAACACTCCGCGACGCGCAGCCCGCTGCCATACATCAGCGCGGCCATCAATCGCGACGTCCCCCGCATCTCGTCGAGCACCCGCGTGACGCCCTCGATCGAGAGGACCGTCGGGATGTGCTTCGAACGCTTCGCAATGGCCACGCCGTCAGGCGGGCCCATCGGTGTGGCCAGCACCTCGCGGTAGAGGAAGAGGAGCGCCGCCATCGCCTGGTTCTGCGTGGCTGCGCTCACACGCCGGCGCTGGGCGAGGTCCGTGAGGAAGGCGCGCACGTGCGACGCATCGAGCGCACGAGGATGCTGCATCCCGTGGAACCGCACATACTGCACGACCCAGCGGCAGTAGACCTCGGCCGTGCGCGGCGAGTAGCGACGCGTCGCGAGCTCTGCGCGCAGCATCTGAAGCAGGGGAGTCTCGGGCACACCACAACTCCCACCCACCAGCGACTCGCCCCGTCATCGGCGCATTGAGCCTGTCACCTAATCCCTTCACACCACCGGGAAGGGACGCGGCGAAGGGACGCGGTGAAGGCACGCGGCGAAGGGACGCGGTGAAGGCACGCGGCGAAGGGACGCGCAGAAGGGACGCGGAGAAGGGACGCGGTGAAGCGACGCGGTGACGCGAAGCGGTGAAGGGACTAGCCCCCGCCCCTAGCGCGCCTTCGTCGCCCGCGCCGGCGGCGTCGCCTCGGCCGGATAGAAGTACTCCAACGCCTCTGCGATCTCGCTCGGCGCAGCCACCTCCAGCTTGAGCTGCAGTCGCGTCACGAACCGCAGCTGCTGTTCGAGCTCCAGCGAGCCCGGCTCCGCCGTCGCGACGGTGAGTGACGCCGCATCGGCCTGCAAGGGAATGACGCCAAGTCGACGGGCGACTTTGGCCGGCACGATGTCGCGGGCCGTGCGCTGGCTGCGCGAGATGTCCGCGCGCGGGAGGCGGAGCATCGTGCTCACGAGCACGGCGATCTCCGCGTCGCTCACGTCATTCTTGCCAGCAATCGCACGCCAGAGCTCAGGGAGCGTGACCTCGGGGCCGACCTCGGCGATGTCTGGGGGCAGCAGGCCCGCGTCGCGGGCGATGCGCACGAGCCAGTGCACCGCGAGTCGATCGGGAGAGCGCACTTCCTCGGGCGATGGCGGCGCGGCCGCCACCGGCGTTGCGTCGGTGGTCGGACGCCGGGCCGTCTCGCGCTCACGCGCTTCGATGCTCTTGCGCGCCTTCTCCCACTGCGCCTGTTTGGCCGCGGCACCGGCGGTGTCGCTCTCGAGCGCGAACACGTGGCGCACGGCCTTCACGTGCTCGAAGTTGATGGCGATGTCGCCGTACTCTTCTCCGGTGTCCGCGGCACGCGCTTGGTTCAGTGGGAGGAAGCGACCACCCGCGGCGAGATAGTCGCTGAAGCGCTGCCCGGCGGCAACCACGATCCGGCCGCGGATGCAGGAGCGGTCCTCGAGCAGCACGTCCACGTCGTGCGACTCGCCGACGGTGCCGGGCATCGAGACGGCGACGTCCGGTTCCACGGGCCGCATCCAGGCGATGTCGTCGTCGCGCACGACGGCGTGGGGGTGCACGATGCCTTCAAACTCCCACTGCGCGCGCGTGACATTGAGCCAGCCACCCTTGCGGGAGGAGAGGAAGGGCGCGAGCGCCTGCCCGACGGCGATGAAGACGCTGGCACTCAGGTGTCCGCCGTCGCGCAACACGATGTGCATCGCGCGGGGCTTGGCGCCGAGATGCTTCGGGGGGGACGCTTGCATCGTGCCTCCACGTACGGGAGTGAAGCGGGGTGCCGCGCACGGCGCGCGACGGCGCGCCTACTTCAGTCGCCGCGCAAAGCAGTGCTTCTCACCGACCTCGATTTCCGTGCGGTCCACCTTCGCGTAACGGGAAATCTTCTCGGGATAGGTGTCCAGCGGCACTCGCTCGAATCCTGCCGCAAGGAACAGCTCGTCCGAGTACGAGACCGCAAAAAGATCGCTGTACCCCCGCGCCTTCGCCAACTTGATCGCCGCATCAATCAGCTTGCGCCCGTAGCCCAGTCCCTGCGCGTCCTGTTCCACCGCCAGCGAGATAATCTCGGCCACGGACGGGGAATACTCGTCGAGCGCCACGCAGCCAATCACGCCACCCTGCGCGTCGCGGAGCACACGGTAGTCCGCCAGGTGATTCGCCGCGAACTCGGGCGTGCGCACGAGCGTCAGTCCGGACTCGCTGTACCGGTTGTTGAGCGAGAGGAGTTGGCCGATGTCGGTTTCGTTGGCCGCACCGATGCGTGTGGTCATCTTGTGGTTCTCCGCCTTCGTTGATCGCGGGGTCATCGCTCGACGGCCTCGAGGCGCTTGAGCGCGAGTCGGATCGGCAACACAGTCGCGAGAATGCAGAGCAGCGCGGCGAGTCCGAATCCGAGCGCCATCTCGGTGGGTTCGATCGGTTGCCGGAACGCGCGCGCCGCAAGGTAGCTATACACGGGCCGCGCTTCGAGCACGACCACGCCGCCGATGACGCCGACGCTCGCCATCATATAGAGGAGGCCGCCGAAGCTCGTCGGGATCTGCGCGGCGTTCTCGGTCTCGAACTGCGGGAACATCGTCCCGAACCCGATCGCCATTCCGGCCAGCGCAAATGTCATCAGCGTGATCGTGCCTACGGACACGAAGAACATAAAGTCGCTGACCTGGAGCAAGTAGTCCGTCACGCCGACGATCGCGACGGCGAGCACGAGCAGCGGCAGCGTGCCCACCCAGAACTTGGCCCAGAGCAGATCGCGCACGGCCATCGGGCTGGAGCGGAGCAGCCACAGCGTGCGCCCCTCGAGCGAGACGCCGGGGAAGATGAAGCGAGCGGCGATCGATGCGAGCACGAAGCCGGCGAGGACGAGGTTGAGGAACGGCACGACGTTCACAAGGAAGAACGTGATGCCCTCGCCGCGCAGCGGCAGGAACTTGATGTTGTACACGTACACCACCACGAGCACCGCCAGCAGGATGAGCTGGCTCCACTGGGTGGTGTCGCGGAAGAAGAGCCGGAGTTCCTTGAGCACGAGCTCGCGCCTGAGCGTCCCGAATGGCCGGAGCAGCGTGTCGCCCACGAACGCAAGCACGCCCTCCTTCTTCACCCAGCGCTCCGCACTCTCCTGTGCCTTGCTGAATCCGGTGTGGTACAGCCAGCGGTGGAGCAGGGCGCCGAGCACGACGAACGCGGCGGCAGTGCTCCAGAGCATATACAAACTCAGCCAATCGGGATTGCCCTGCAGATAGCCCATCGTCGCCTTCGACACCCACTCGCTCGGCATTAGCGGCGACGTTGGTGTGCGCAGGACGGTGATGAACTCCATCAGCGAGCGAAATCCCTCGGGACGCGCGAGACGCTCAGGACGGATGAGCCGGAAGAGCAGGACGATACCGCCCGCGGCGAGCACGGCGATCACGCTGAGGATGTCGCGCGTGCGGCGGGCGGGGAACACGTTCACCAGGATCAGCGTCGTCGCGCTGCCGATCACCGCGGGGATCACGAACATCGGCAGCATCACGGCGAGCGCGACGAGCGGGAAGAGCAGGCCGCCGTCGTATGCGAGTCCGTACGCAGTGAACATCGGAATCGCCACGAGCGCCACCATCCAGCTCGACGCAATGATCGTCTCGAGCAGCTTGGCCCCGTAGAGTCGCAGCCAGTCCACGGGCGCGCTCACGAGCATATCGAGGTCCTTGGCGAGGAAGAAACTCGAGAGCGCGGTGATGATGTTCGAGAGGAGCAGGATGCTAGTGAAGCCGAGCAGCATCAGGCCGAGCAGCTTGCCGGCGAGCAGCGCACCGATCTCTTCGACGCCGCGGAAGTACGTGAGCAGACGGTAGAGCACGCCGAAGATGAACGCCCAGAAAAGCACGCCCACGAATCCGAGAATCGCGATGCGTGCGCCGCGTCCCTTCTCGTCCGCGGCGGCGCGTGCGCGCGCCGTCAGCCACTTGGGGAGGAGCAGGTGCAGCAACGGCGGGTCGGGGAGCGATGTCGCGTGCTCCCCGGTGCGCCGCAGCATCGGCGGCTGCCGGACTTCAGGCGTCGAGGACATCCACCAAGTCCCGTGCGGCGTTCTCGCCGGTGAGGCGCAGGAAGAGCTCTTCGAGTCCCTTCTCGCCGCCCTGCAGCTGTGTGCGCAAGTCAGCCATCGTGCCGTAGGCCTTGATCTCGCCCTGCACGATGATGGCCAACCGATCACACAGCGACTCGGCCACCTCAAGCGTGTGCGTGGAGAAGATGATCGTGTGCCCGCGACGCGTGTACTCGCGGAACAGATCCTTGAGGATGCGCGCGGCCTTGGGGTCTAGTCCGACCATCGGCTCGTCCACGATGATCACCTCGGGCCGGTGCACGAACGCGCTCGAGATGATGAGCTTCTGCCGCATCCCGTGCGAGTAGCTCTCGACGAGCTCGTCGCGCCATTCCTCGAGGTCGAACAGGGCCAGCAACTCGCGCGCGCGATGCTCGACTTCGTCGCCGCGCTGATCGTAGAGACCAGCGACGAATCGCAGGAACTCGCTGCCGGTGAGCTTCTCGTAGATGAACGGGCGGTCGGGAATGAACCCGAGCTTGCTCTTGGCCGCGACGGGATTCGCGATCAGGTCCACGCCCGCGACGCGAATGCCGCCGCTCGTGGGCTTGAGGATGCCGGCCATCATCCGCAGGGTGGTGGTCTTGCCGGCGCCGTTGGGTCCGAGGAAGCCGAACAGCTCTCCCCGCGGCACGACGAGGTCAATGCCCTTCACGGCGTGAAAGTCGCCGTAGCGCTTCTCGAGTTTGGTGATCTCGATCATCGGACGTTGAGGACCTCAACCTTGAGATTGCCCACGAGCCGCAGCAGCTCGCCCTGGCGCGTGAGACCGCCGCGGATGAAGCGCAGATGCGCCGCGTCCGCGGGGAACTGGCCGAACGTGGGATCCACGGCGACCCAGTCGCGCAGCCGCACCTCGGGCCACGCGTGGTAGTAGAACTTGCCATTCACGTACGCGAGCCCAGTGTTGATGCGCGCCGGAATACCGACGGCGCGGGCGAGCGCCACGTAGAGTTGCGTGTGCTCGTTGCAGTCGCCGCTGCGCGCGCGAAGCACAGCAAGTGCGCTGGGCACGGAGATGGTGATCTCCTTCGCCAACGAGTCGTGCACCCACCGATTGATTCTCTCGGCGACGACCGCGGGGTCGCGTTCGTTGCCAGCGATGCGCACGGCGAGCTCGACAATCTCGGGCGCGCTCACCTGCAGCAAGGGCTCCTCGGCGAGCTCGGGCGCGAAGCGCTGGCGGAAGCCGCGGTCACGCGAGGCGAGTGACCAGTCGGCGGCGAGCATCGCCGCGCCTTCACGAGTCACGAAGAGTGTGTCGCCGCTGAGCGATTGCCGTCCACCGCGCAGGTCGAAGCCCTCGAGCGAGACGCCACTCAGACGTGCGGTGAGCGCGCGCGCCGAGCCGGCATCGGGAACGGCGCCAGCCGCCACCGCGGTGCCCTCGAGCAAATCACCGAGTGTCGTCGAGCCGCTTCCCGCTGTGGCCACAACCGACGTGCTTCGCGTGCGCCGCCAGTTCTCAAAGGCGATCTCATACGCGATCCGCCTGAGCGCAATGCCGCCGGGTTGGGTCGAGGCCACGACGCTGCCGTTGGCATCCACCCAGCCACTAAAGCCGCCGGCCTCGCCCTCGGGCTCGAGCTTCCACGCGCGCACGGTGTCGGAGTGCGCGGCGATGTAGCGTCCCGAGTCCGCGCTGTACGCCGCCGAGTCGATGATGGTGAACAGCGACTCGGCCGCGATGCGGAAGCGCGCGTCGGCGGGCGACATCGTGCGCGGATCGAAGCTCGCGAGCGTGACGGTGCGTCCGACTTTGGGCGGCGCGGTGAGCACCGCGGCCGCGGGAAGCAGCGTGGGGACGAGAATCGGACCGCGCACGGCGATGCGCTGCGTGTCGGTGGGCTGGCCGGGCATCCGCAGCACGAAGCGCACGGCGGAATCACCTTCGACCGCGCCCACGGCGCTCATCGGTGCCTGCGGGGTCTCGATCTGCACGTCGAACTTGCGCAGCGACAGCGCGCGCGAGAGCGTGATCACGCTGCGTGCACTGGCGCGGAACGCCTGGCCGGCCACCGGCAGGTCGGCGATGAAATAGTCCACGACTTCGAACGTCGTCGCGGTGGTGTCGATCGTGGTAGACGCAAATCCGATCTGCCGTCCGTCCTGCTCGACGACGTAGTAGTTGGCACCGGGCGGTAGGCGCATCGCGGCCTCGGCGAGAATCGCTGCTCGCTCGCGAAAGAACTCGCGGCGCACGAGCGCCACGAGCCCGAGACTCCACGCAAAGAGCAAGCCGATGGCGAGCGCACGCCGCGTGCGCGACTTCGCAGGGTTGGTCATCCGCGCTGCGCGTCCCGCGCCTTGCGATACCACTTGGCTGCTTCGGTCGGACGTCCCAAACGGTCGAGCACCACGCCCACGCCCTTCATTGCACGCCAGTTCTCGGGATCGAGCTTGGCCGCACGCTCGTACGCGATGCGTGCATCCTCGAGGCGGTCGGCGTGGTTGAGCGCCTCACCGATGTAGTAGTGGGCCTGCGCGTGCTCGGGCGAGCCCGCGACCCCCTTCTGCAGCGGTTCGATCGCGTCCTTCCACCGCGCGCGTCGGCAGGCGAGGATGCCCGTTTGAATGAGAATCTCCGGATCGTCGGCCTTGAGCTTGGCCGCTGCCTTGATGCTCTTTGCGGCGTCGTCGTACTTGAGCAGTGCGCCAAGCGCCGATGCGCGAGCGCACTCAATGGCGAACGCCTCGGCGCCGGCCGCGCGCGCCTTCTCGAGCGCCGCCAGTGCTTCAGCCGCGTTGTTCGATCGCTCCAACGCCGCCGCGTAGGCGAGTGCGCGCACCGTGTTGCCTGGCGTCTGCTCGAACGCGAGTCGCAGTGCCTCAAGCGTGGGCCGCGGCTGCCGACCCGGCGGATCCGCCGAGGTGCGTTCCTTGATGGCGCCGGTCTCGGTGGAAGGGCGCGGTTGGAGCATCTTCTGATCCACGAGCACGCGGATCGGCTGGATCGGGGTGGCCTTGGACGAGGGTGCCGCGATGCCGTCAATGCGTCGCGCCACGAACCGCGTCTCCTCGAGCTCGCTGTCGTCGTAGGACCACTCGCCGCAGACCGGCGGCTCGCGCAGCGGCGCGGCGACCATCTCCACCCCGTCGAGCTCCCCTTCTATAGGAAGGAGCGGCTCACCCTCGAACATCCCGAGGGGCAGCTGTTCTGGGTCGGGCGCGGAAGACGGCTCTCTCACAGGGGCAGCGGTGGGCGGTTTGCGTTGCGCCGTAAGGGGTTGCGACTACGCAATCTAGCCGCCGGCACGGGCTGAGGCAGGAACCACAGCGAGCGTATGGCAGTTCCTTTCGCACGCCGTCCCACAGAGGGCGCAATGGGGCGCAGTTGTATAACCCGTTGCGATTGGCGAACTTAAATGACTATGCCCGGCGATTCGCTGATCGTGCGCGGTGCGCGCGAACACAACCTGAAGAACATCAGTGTCACCATCCCACGCGACAAGCTCACCGTCGTCACGGGACTCTCGGGGTCGGGCAAGTCATCGCTCGCGTTCGATACGATCTTCGCCGAAGGCCAGCGCCGCTACGTCGAGTCGCTGAGCGCATACGCGCGGCAGTTCCTCGGGCTGATGGAGAAGCCTGATGTGGACGCCATCGAAGGCCTCTCGCCCGCCATCTCGATCGAGCAGAAGACCGCCGGCGCGAACCCGCGCTCGACGGTTGGTACGGTCACCGAGATCTACGACTACCTGCGCTTGCTCTACGCGCGCGCCGGTACGCCACACTGCCCGAACTGCGGTCGCGCGGTCGCGCGGCAGTCGCCCGCGCAGATCGCGGACATCGTGCTCACCTGGCCTTCGGGCACGAAGATCGAGATCCTCTCGCCGCTCGTGCGGGGTCGCAAGGGTGAGTTCCGCGACCTGTTCGAGGACGCGCGCAAGCAGGGCTTCGTGCGCGCGATCGTGGACGGCGAACTCGTCGAGCTCGCCGAGCCGCCCAAGCTCAACAAGAAGCTCAACCACAGCATCTCGGTGGTGGTAGATCGCCTGGTCGTGCGCGCCGAGGATCGCGGGCGCCTCACGGATTCGATCGAAACCGCGCTGCGGCTCGCCGAGGGCCTGGTCGAGATCGTGCGCCACGACGGCGGCAAGCACACGCAGCTCTTCAGTGAGAAGTATGGTTGCCCCGATTGCGGCATCTCGATGCCGGAGCTCGAACCGCGGCACTTCTCGTTCAACTCGCCCTTCGGCGCCTGCCCGGAATGCTCGGGTCTCGGGACCAAGCGCACTGCGAGCGCGGATCTCGTACTCGGCGATCCAAGCATCTCGATCCTCGAAGGCGTCATCCTGCCCTGGGGCGAGCCCGACGGCTACCTGCGGCGCGTGATTCTTCCGGCTCTCGCCAAGCAGCTCCGGTTCGAGCTCAACACGCCGTGGGGCAAGTTGCCCGATCGCGTGAAGTTCGAGCTGCTCTTCGGCACGGCCAAGAAGAAGGGCGAGGACGAATCGCGCTGGGAAGGCATCCTCTCGAACGTGCAGCGTCGCTACAACGAGACGACGTCCGACACCGTTCGACAGGAACTCGAAGAGTATATGGTGATTGGCGTCTGCCCTGCGTGCCACGGACGCCGGCTCAAGCCCGAGTCACTCGCGGTCACGCTCCACGGGCGCAATATCGGTGAGTTCACCGAGAGCTCGACGCGCGACGCGCTCGAGTTCGCCGAGAGCGTCCCGCTGCGCGACAAGGGCAAGCCCGGACTCGATCCCGGCGTCGCGGGACCGATCCTCAAGGAAGTGCGGGAGCGCCTGCGCTTTCTCGTGGATGTCGGACTCGACTATCTCACGCTCGATCGCTCGGCGGAATCACTCTCCGGCGGCGAGGCCCAGCGCATTCGGCTCGCGACGCAGATCGGGTCGCGGCTCGTCGGCGTGCTCTACATCCTCGACGAGCCGAGCATCGGCCTCCATCAGCGCGACAACGCGCGGCTGCTCGAGACCCTCAAGCGCCTGCGCGACCTCGGCAACACGGTGCTCGTGGTCGAGCACGACGAGGAGACGATCCTCGAGGCCGATCATCTCATTGACCTCGGGCCCGGTGCCGGCAAGCACGGCGGTGAAGTGATCGCCGAGGGCACGGTCGCCGAGGTAAAGAAGGTCGCGCGCAGCATCACCGCGCAGTACCTCACGGGCAAGGCGAAGATCGAGCGGAAGGACGCACGACGGAAGCCGGAGCCGGGGCGCGTGCTCCGTGTGGAGGGCGCCAAGGAACACAACCTCAGGAACGTGACGGCGGAGTTCCCGCTCGGCTGCTTCGTGGCGGTCACCGGCGTTAGCGGCAGCGGCAAGAGCACGCTCGTCGAGGACATCCTGCAGCGCACGCTCTCGCGGCACTTCTTCCGCGCACGCGTCGTCCCGGGCGCGCACGATCGCGTCACGGGCCTCGAGCATCTCGACAAGGTCATTGATATTGACCAGTCGCCGATCGGACGCACGCCGCGCTCCAACCCGGCGACGTACACGGGCCTGTTCACGCCGATCCGCGAGCTCTTCGCCGAGATGCCGGAGGCCAAGCTGCGCGGCTACGGCCCGGGGCGCTTCTCGTTCAACGTGAAGGGCGGACGCTGCGAGGCCTGCCAGGGCGACGGGCTCGTGAAGATCGAGATGCACTTCCTGCCCGACGT
>CAYPYY010000093.1:8614-10494 GCA_964414995.1 uncultured Gemmatimonas sp. | reverse complement strand
ATCGTGGTGCGCGAGAACATCGTGCGACACGTGGAGATGGGGAAAGACCATTTCAAGGCCGCGCACGAGGGCACGGACGAGATCGGACTGGCCGTAGCGGCGACGACGTTCTCGATCGTCTCGGTGTTCGTGCCGATTGGGTTTATGGCGGGGCTGTCGGGTCAGTGGTTCAAACCGTTCGCGCTGACGATCGCCTGCGCGGTGCTCGTGTCGCTGTTCGTGTCGTTCTCGCTCGACCCGATGCTGTCGGCCTATTGGCCGGACCCGGAGCTCGAGGAGGGGCAGCACCGCAGCTGGATCTCGCGCAAGCTCGAGGCGTTCAACGCCTGGTTCGACCGGATGTCGCAGAAGTACACCGCCGTGATCGGCTGGGCGCTGGATCATCGCCTCGCGATGATCGTGCTCGCTATCGGTTCGCTGGTCGGCGCGCTCACGTTGCAGGCGACGATCGGCGGGTTCGGCTTCGTGCCGGTGAGCGACAACTCCGAGCTGATCATCCAGGTGGAGACGCCGCCGGGCTCGAACCTCGAGTACACGCGGCTCAAGACGGAGGAGGCGGCGCGCCTCGCGCGCGCGCATCCGGAAGTGCGCTACACGTTCACGACGATTGGTGCGGGCGGCGGAATGGACCCGTCGGAAGCGCTGGGCGCGGTGGACCTGGGTTCCGTCTACGTGCGAATGACGCCGAAGGCCACGCGCAACATCTCGCAGGATCAGTTCGGCGCGACGCTGCGCGAGCAGGTCAAGCAGATCGGGGGCGCGACCGTGGCCGTGTTCACGAACGGCTTTGGCGGTGCCATCAAGCAGGTGCAGCTGGAGCTGCGCGGCTTCGACGGCCGGCAACTGCAGCAGGTGGCCGACACGGTGCTCAAGATCGTGCGCGCCACGCCGGGCGCGGTGGACGTGAGTCTCTCCACCAAGGGGCAGAAGCCCGAGCTGGAGATCTCGCTCGACCGCGCGCTGGCGGGCTCGATGGGCGTGACGGTCGGGCAGATCGCCCAGTCGCTACGTCCGGCCTTTGCCGGCGTGGATGCCGGCGACTGGGTGGATCCGTCGGGCGAGAACCGAAAGGTGCGCGTGCGGCTCGCGCCCGAGGCGCGTACGCGCGTGCAGGACATCGAGCGTCTGCCGATTGCGGTGGGCGGGCAGGGTGGTCCGGTGCGGATGATGCCGCTCGGCCAGCTCGCGAGCGTCACACAGGGCCTCGGGCCGGCGAAGATCTCGCACTTGGATCGCGACAACGTGATCGTGGTGCAGGCCAACGTCTCGGGCCGATCGCTGGGCGAAGTCACGAGTGCGGTCACGCGCGAGCTGGAGCGGATGAACATCCCCGCTGGCGTGCGGTGGTCGTTCGGCGGCGAAGCGAAGGACCAGGCGCAGGTGTTCGGCGACATCCTGGCGGCGCTGGGCATCGCGCTGCTGTTGATGTACCTGATCCTCGTGATGCAGTTCGGCTCGTTCCTCGAGCCGGTCGCCATCCTCATTTCGCTCCCGCTGTCGCTCATCGGCGTGGTGCTTGCACTCATCATCACGAACGACACGCTGAACATTATGTCGATGATTGGCGTGATTCTCCTGATGGGCATCGTGGCCAAGAACGCGATTCTGCTGATCGACTTTGCGAAGTGGGGGCAGGAACAGGGGATGCCGCGGCGCGCCGCGATCATCGAAGCCGGCCGCGTGCGCCTGCGTCCGATTCTGATGACGACGTTCGCGCTGATCGCCGGTATGATCCCGGTCGCGCTAGGCGTGGGCGAGGGCGCGGACTTCCGCGCGCCGCTGGGACGCGCCGTCATCGGCGGCACGATCACCTCGACCGTGCTCACGCTGCTCGTGATTCCGACGGTCTACGAGATTATGGACGAGTGGCGCGAGACGGT
>CAYPYY010000093.1:6544-8514 GCA_964414995.1 uncultured Gemmatimonas sp. | reverse complement strand
GCGGCGATCTCGGCCTTCTGCTCCTCGGTCAGCTTGAGCGAGTCGGGGAGCTCACGGCGGCCGGTGCGCCCGTCGAACGGCCGCGGACCGGACTGCGTGCCCATCGTGCCTTCGAGGGCGCTACCCGCCTCGCCGAACATCACAAGGGCGTAGTCGTCGGCGTAGGCCGCGGACTCGACACCGGTGACGCCGGTGTCGCACGCCGTCACGGTGACGGCAACTGCAAGTACGGGAACCAGGAAACGACGCAACATCGGTGATGCCTCCTGCGTGGCCTAAGGCCGGTTGTCGCGCGGCAGGGTGGGGGCCTGCGCGGGTTCTGTGCCCGTTGGAAGCCGCCCAGCGCGATTTGTTAAATCGCCGCTGCCGCCTCCTGAAGCAAGCCCCACGCGCGAGCGAGATGCGACTCGTCCGTCCGGAGATTCCCGACCGCCACCCGAAGCACGTACTCCCCCGCCAGCTTCGTATGGGAGAGAAACACCTCGCCGCTTCGATTGACCCGCTCGAGGATTGCTGCATTGACGACCTCGAGGTCGGTGTCGCGCGTCACATCGGCCGGCCGATACCGAAAACAGACCACCGACATCCCGACCGGAGCGCGCAGCTCCCAGCCTGGCGCGGCCTCCACCCAGCCGGCAAACCGCTGCGCGAGGTCGCAGTGGTGGCGCAGGCGAGCGCGAATGCCCTCCAGCCCGAAGGCGCGCAGCACGAACCAGAGCTTGAGCGCCCGGAATCGACGCCCCAACTGAAAGCTGTAGTCCGAGTACGACAGCGCGACGTCCTGCTCCGAGGTGCGCAGGTACTCAGGCGTGAGCGAGAACGCGCGACGCAACACATCCGGGTGGCGCGTCCAGAGCACGGAGCAGTCCATCGGCGTCATAATCCACTTGTGTGGGTTGACGACGAGCGAATCAGCGCGCTCGAGTCCCACGAACTGCGCGCGGCGCTCCGGGAGCAGCGCGAGCGCGCCACCGTAGGCGGCGTCGACGTGCAGCCAGATACCCTCGCGCTCGCACAGCGTGGCGATCTCTGCGATGGGATCCACTGCGGTGCTGGAGGTCGTGCCGAGCGTCGCGACGACCGCCATCGGGCGACGTCCCGCGGCGCGGTCCGCGGCGATGGCCGCCGCAAGCGCCTCGGATTGCATCCGGAATGCCGCGTCAGCCGGAATCTTCACGAGGTTCTCGTGGCCGAGCCCCAGCGTGATGACAGCCTTGTCGACCGACGAATGCGCGTGCTCAGAGCAGTAGACGCGGAACGCTGGCAGGTCGGTCCGCCCCGCGAGGCCGCGTGTGCGCACGGCGAGCCCGGCGTCCCGTTCGCGAGCCGCCGCGAGCGCAACCAATACGTTCGTACTCGCCGTGTCGGCAATCATTCCGAACCAGTCGTGCGGCAGGTCCATCGCATCGCGCAGCCAGCCGCAGGTGACCTGCTCGAGCTCAGCCAGTGCGGGCGACGTGCGCCAGAGGATGCCCACCTGGTTGAGCGCCGCCGTCACGAGCTCGCCGAGGATGCCGGGCACGGAACCGGTGTTCGCGAAGTACGCGAGAAAGCCGGGATGATTCCAGTGCGTCACGCCTGGCATCACGATGCGCTCGAGGTCCGCGAGGATGGTCTGCAGTGACTCGGCGCCTTCCGGCGCGTGTGCGGGCAGTGCTGTGCGGATTTCCCCCGGCGCGACACGGGATAGAACGGAATAGCGTTCAGGCGTGTCGAGGTATGTGATAATCCAGTCGACGAGGCGGTTGGCGTGCTCGCGGAACTCGTCGAGTGGGAGATCACCAAGCGCGGGGGCAGCGGGTTCGGTGCGGTCGGAAGGGCGCGACATAGAACGAAATCACTCGGAGTCAGCGTGGCGGCGCAATGCTCGCGCCCGGAGGCGTGATGGAAGGCGATGATGATCGGCGGCTCGATGCGGCCGTTTCACTGGGCATTATCACGGCGGAGCAGGCGCAGGCGATTCGTGACCT
>CAYPYY010000093.1:0-6444 GCA_964414995.1 uncultured Gemmatimonas sp. | reverse complement strand
GTGCAGTGGATACCCGAGGTGCCGTACACGGCGTGCCAGTATCCCGAGTTTGCGTTCTGGACCTGCCGCGGCAACGAGGTGCTCGTGGAGCTGGCGACGGTTGCGGCGGCGCTCGTGGCGCTGCGCTCCACGCGCTTCTCGTTGCTCGTGCTGCCGGTGGCGCTGGTACTGCTCCGCGCGGTGTTTCACGCGGCCGATGTGCTCGGCCGGGCGGGCTGGGGCGCCGCGTCGGCCGGTTGGGTGTGGGTGGCGGCGAGTGGTGTGATGGTGCTCCTCGCCTATGAAACGTCGCGCCGGCAGCGCGGCGATGCGGACTTCGCGCTGTGGCTGCACCTCACGGCGGCGATGGCGGCCGCGACGGCAAGCGTGATGCTGACGAACCAAGTGGAGTGGTACCGGCACTTGCTCGTGCCGGCGGCGTTTGTGGCCTTCGCGTTCTCACTGCGGATGCGGCGCGCCCCCTGGACGCTGCTCGGTCTGGGTTGGTTCGTCGCGTACCTCGGGTGGCTCGCGGGCGAGGTATTCCGCGACACGCCGTTCTTCCCGATCGTCCTGGCCGCGCTTGGCATCGGCGTGATCGTCCTGACGGTCTGGATTCAACGCAACAGTGAGCGCCTCGTGGTCCGGTTCGGCGGGTTGGCCAGCGACGGCCGCCCGTCGTTCCCGGGCGCGCCGTGGCTGATGCTCGTGCCGCTGCTCGTCACGGCGCTGCAGCTGCCGGCCGCGCGCGCGCTCGACCACGAGACTTGGCGCGCCGCACAGGCGCGCGCCCATCGCGCCACGACGCGTCCGCCCCGCGGGGAGGCCGCGCAACCGGCCGCTCCCCCCGCCGGGGCGGAAACCGGGGGGCACTCCCATACGTAGTCGTCATCGAACCCCGTCTCCCCTCCAGTGCTGATCGCCAAACTCGCCTTGCTCCTACAGGTCACCGTCACGGTCGGCAGCAACCAGGCGGGTGTGCGCGTGGGCGACGACGAGGAGCAGGACGCGCCGCGCCGCATTCCCGTGACGGCGGAACATCTGCGTACGGCGTTCAAGGACCAGCGCGCGCGGGTGATGCTGGAGCGCGCCCGAGCGGCGCGCGTGCGCCAGGATTCGTCGCTCGTGAGCTATGACGCGCGGACGTATCAGCGCATCTCGGTGGGGATGAGCATTCGCGAGACGGCGCGCGAGCGGCTGTTCTTCCGCACCGAGAACGCCTCGCGCGTGCGCTGGCACCGCGATGGCGGTGCCGAGATCGAAGTGCTCGGCGCGCGCTCGGCTCTGCCGGCGATCCGCGAGGCGCGGTCCGAGGTGGAGCAGGAGATGCGGAACGAGGCGGGCGAGATGGCGCCGCTGCCGTACTATCCGGGCAAGGAGCCGTTGATCTCGCTGGGCAGCAACGGCCGGATGACGATGGAGGTCAACGAAAAGGACCTCGTGCATCCGCTCGCCATCGGTTCGGAAGCCTACTACACGTACGAGTCCGGCGACTCCGTCACGATGGTGCTGCCCGACGGCAAGCGCATCCAGCTCCGTGAGCTCCGCATTGCGGCGCGCGAGCCCCGTTGGAACGTCGCCGTCGGTTCGTTCTGGTTCGAGGCCGAGACGGGCCACATCGTGCGCGCCGTGTACCGGATGAGCGCACAGATGGACATCAAGCAGATGGCCGAGCAGGAGGATTCGACGGCGTTCGAAGACGTCCCGTTGTTCGTCAAGCCGATCCTCTTCCCGATGCGCGCCGAGATCACGGCGATGAGCATCGAGTACGGGCTGCAGGAGCAGCGGTTCTGGATGCCGAAGCTGCAGGCGCTCGAGGGTTACGCGCGCGTGAGCCTGATGCGCGTGCCGTTTCGCGTGGAGGAACGCTACCGGTATGAATCGGTGAACGCCCTCGACTCCGTGCCTGTGCGCGCGCCCGAGACCCGGGTGCGCCGTGCGGCGCTGCGCGACTCCCTGCACGCATTGGGCCTCGACTCGTCCGCGGTGCGCGACTCGCTCACGGCGTACTATGCGCGGCGCGACACGCTCCGGCGTGAGGAGCGCCGCCGGCAGTGCGCCGAGACGGGGCGCTGGATCAGCGAATCGCGCCGCGGCGAGGCCGACATCCTCACGCGCACGATCATTCCCTGCGACTCCACAGTGCTCTCGCGCTCGGCGGAGCTGCCGCCGAGCATCTTCGACGCGGGTGAGGAGCTGTTCGGTCAGGGCGAAGTGCAGGAGCTGATGCGCGCCCTCGATATGGGGCTGCAGCCCGGCTGGGCGCCGCAGAAGCCGGTCTTCGAGTTCGGATACGCCCTGGTGCGCTACAACCGCGTCGAAGGGCTGGGCACGGCCGTGAACGCGTCGATGACGCTGGGCAACGGCTACAAGGCCGACGGGCAGCTGCGCGGCTCGCTCGGCGATCTGCAGCTCAACGGTGAGCTCGGCGTCTCGCGGTCCAACGGACGCTGGTCGTATCGCGGCGCCGCGTTCCGCCGCCTGGCCGTGAGCTCGGACTTCGGCGATCCGCTCTCGTTCGGTGCGTCGCTCGCCGCGCTGCTCTATGCGCGCGACGAGGGTTTTTACCATCGTGCGTGGGGGCTCGAGCTCACGGGCGAGCGCCCCATTCAGCGTGGGCTCTCGTGGCGCCTGTTCAGCGAGCAGCAGTTCAACGCCGCCGTGGAGTCGCGCTGGACGCTGTTCCGCGGGGCGAACGATGCGCGGTTCATCCCGAACGTCGCCGCGACGAAGGGCTGGTATCACGGGGTCGGTACGCGCTGGACGGGCAGCTACGGCTTCGACCCCAACGGATTCCGCGCCAGTGCCGACGTGCGAGCGGAGGCAGCCGTGGGCGACGCGTCGTATCAGCGGCTGTTCGCGGAGACCATCGTGTCGCAGGGCCTCGGGCCCATCACTGCATCGCTCACGACTGCAGCGGGCGCGGGCTTCGGTGAATTGCCCGCGCAGCGGCAGTTCTTCCTTGGCGGATTGCGTAGCGTTCGCGGGCAGACGGCGGGCACAGCGATTGGCGAGAGCTTCTGGATGACGCGTAGCGAGATTGGCACGGCGTCGGTGGGTGTGCGGCCGGTCGTTTATGCTGACCTGGGCTGGGCCGGGCCACGCGACGGCTGGAACAACATCGGGCGGCCCATCAGCGGCGTCGGTATCGGCGCGAGCTTCCTCGACGGGATGGCGCGGATCGACGTGGCGCGTGGCATTCATCCCAAGTGGCAGACGCGCGTTGACCTCTATTTCGAGGCGCGTTTCTAGTCGAGCCGCCGGGCGCCGACTAGGGCGAGGCGCCATCCTGGTCTAACATCTTGGGGCGTAGCGGGTTCGCCCTTGCGGAAGTGGCGTCCGCGTAGCCCCTTTAACGCTGGCCGGACCGCTGCGTCACGCGCGGTGCGACTTCCCCCCAGATGCCGCTCCCACCTCCAGCTTTCGCGCCCTCCGACGAGGAGATGCACGCCGAGATCCTGCTCTGGCAGTCTCGGTATCGTGCCATCTTCTTGCCGCTCGTGGGATTTTCGACGTTGACGCTCAAGTGGTTCGGCGTCATCTCGACGGATTCGGCGATTGCGGCGCTCGTGCCGATGCGCGATCTGCTGCTCGCGGCGATGGGCCTGATGCTCGCGTACTTGCTGTTTCACCGCCTGCTCGCGCTCTGGCTCGCACGGTCGAAACGCGCAGGTATGGGCTGGGTGGCGACGGCCATCGCCTCCGATATGGTCGTGCTGTTTGCCGCCGTGTTTCTGACCACGCCGCCGGTGCACTACGAACGCGCGCTGTTGGTCGCGGTGTTCACGGTGCAGTTCACGCAGATCTTCTTCGGCTGGACGGCGACGCTCATCAACTTGGCGCTGATTGCCGTCGGCTTCACGACGATCGTGGCGGTCGCCGCGGATACGGGCACGCTGACGTCGCCGACGGAGCAGCTGTGGAGTCTCGCGCTCTACGGCATCGGCGTAATGGTGTACGTGGGCCTGCAGGGCCATATCGGCGCGCGGATGCAGACGCTGATGAGCCTGTTCGGGCGTGCGCAGGAGGGCGACTTCTCGGCGCGCTTCGAGGAGCCTGCGGGCCAGATGCCCGACCCGGTGACCTTCATCGGTCGCGCGTACAACCGGATGCGCGAACATCTCCACGCCATCGTGCTCACCGATCCGCTGTCCGGCTGCTTCAATCGCCGCGGCCTCAACCAACTCGCCGAGCGCGAGACCTCGCGCGCGCTGCGGCAGAAGAAGGAACTGGCGGTGCTGGCCATCGACGTCGACCACTTCAAGCGGATCAACGACGACTACGGCCACCTCACCGGCGACGAGGTGATCCGCGAGGTGGGCGATCTGCTGCGCAAGACGGCACGCGAGGCGGACGTCGTGGCCCGGTTTGGCGGCGAGGAGTTCACGATTCTGGCGCCGGAGTCGGGAGATGAGGGCGCGATGATCCTCGCCAACCGCGTGCTCGAGGCGTTCCGGACGCACCGCTTCAAGACGCTCCCGCCGGATGTGCGCATCACGACGAGCATCGGCGTGGCGGCGGATGTCGCTCGTAGCGACGAGATCGCCAAGACCTTGCTCGCGCGCGCCGACGAGGCGCTCTACGTGGCCAAGCGGGACGGACGCGACCGTGCGGTGCTCTGGCACGCCGGGATGCGCGGGTTCGACGGCCCCGGCACTGGGCGCTGGTCTACGCCCGGGATGCTACGTGTGGCGGGCGATCACTAGCGGCTGGTTAGGCGCAGTCGGCCTTCGCCGGTAAGCACGGCTTGGCCGGCGACCTGCACGGCCGTCACCTTGCCGCCTTCCTTGGTGGCGCGCACGTGCAGCAGGCTCGGCCGCCCCATCTCGACGCCCTGACGCACCGTCCACGCGAACGCGCCGTCCTTGGGTTCCTTCATCGCGAGCCAGCCGCCGAGCGCCGCGACCGCGGAGCCCGTGGCGGGATCCTCCGGCACGTTGAGGCCGGGAGCGAACATCCGCGCGCGCCAGTGATGCTCGCCCTGCTCCGGGTCGCGCGCCGCCACCAGGATCTCCGGCGACCACGACTTCTTGAGCGTCTGCTCCCAGCGATCCATCCGCACGCGCGCGCGCTGCACGGCGTCCACGCTCTTGAGCGGCACGAGAAGAAACGGAATCCCGCAGGACACGGCCTGCGGTGACAGCGCACCGCCCACGATGTCCTTTACGTCGAGCGAGAGGATCTCGGCGAGGGTGGCCAGCGTCGGCACGGGCGGTCCGAGCTCGGGCAGTTTCGCCACCGACAGCTCGGCCCACGCGCGATCCTCGGCTTCGATGCGCGTGTCCACCGGCACGGTGCCGACGCCGAGGGCGAGCGTGAGGCGCCCCTCGCGTGCGTCGCCGAGCGCGCCCTCGCAGAGCGCGAGAACGGCCGCCGTGCCGAGCGTCGGATGTCCGGCGAACGGCATCTCGGCGCCCGGAGTGAAGATCCGTACGCGGCGCGTGTGCGCGGCGTCCGGCGCCGGATACACGAACGTCACCTCGGAGAAGTTGAACTCCCGCGTGATGGGCAGGAGCAGCTCCTCGGGGATGTCGGCGGCGTCGGGAAAGACCGCGAGCTGGTTGCCCCCGAACATCGTGTCGGTGAAGACGTCGAGCGTGACGTAGCGCATCGAGGTGGCCACTAGCCCATATGCGGGTAGCGGTAATCACGCGGCGGCACGAAGGTCTCCTTCACCGTCCGCGCGCTCACCCAGCGCAACAGGTTGAGCTTGGAGCCCGCCTTGTCGTTGGTGCCCGAGGCGCGTGCGCCACCGAAGGGCTGCTGGCCGACCACCGCGCCCGTGCACTTGTCGTTGATGTAGAAGTTGCCCGCGGCGTGCCGCAGCGCGGCGTGCGCCTGCTTGAGCGCCGTGCGGTCCTGCGAGAATACGGCCCCCGTGAGCGCGTACGGCGAGGTCTCGTCCACGAGCTTCAGCGTCTCCTCCCACTTGGCGTCGTCGTAGACGTACGCCGTGACGATGGGGCCGAAGATCTCCTCGCACATCAGGCGGTACTTGGGATTGGTGGTCTCGACGAGTGTGGGCTTCACGAACCAGCCGGTGGAGCCATCGGCCGTCCCGCCACCGATGATTTTGGCGTTTTGTTTGGCATCGGCGAGGTAGCCGCTGATGCGGTCAAAGGCGCGCTGGTCAATCACGGCGCCCATAAAGTTTGAGAAGTCGTTGGTATCGCCGACCTTGATCTCGTTGATCATCGCGACGATGCGGTCGCGCACCTCGGGCCAGATGCTCTTGGGCACATAGATGCGGCTGCAGGCCGAGCACTTCTGGCCCTGATACTCGAAGGCGCCGCGCACGACGCCGACGGCAAAGGCCTGCACGTCCGCCGAGGGGTGCGCGATCATAAAGTCCTTGCCGCCGGTCTCGCCCACGATGCGAGGATACGAGCGGTACTTGCTCATATTCTGGCCGATCGTGCTCCACATCGAGTTGAACACGCCGGTGGAGCCGGTGAAGTGCACGCC
>CAYPYY010000092.1:0-10563 GCA_964414995.1 uncultured Gemmatimonas sp. | reverse complement strand
GCCGTGCTCGTGCCCACGACCGTGCTCGCCGAGCAGCACGCGCGGACCTTCGGCGATCGCTTCGCCGACTTCCCCGTCCGGCTGGCCGTGATGAGCCGCTTCCAGACCGCCAAGGAGCAGGCGGCCGCGCTCAAGGAGCTCGCCGAGGGCAAGGTGGACGTGGTGATCGGCACCCACCGTCTGCTCAGTGCCGACGTGAAGTTTCAGGCGCTGGGCCTGATCATCGTGGACGAGGAGCATCGCTTCGGCGTGAAGCACAAGGAGCGGCTCAAGCAGCTGCGGCTCGAGACCGACGTGCTCACGCTCACCGCGACGCCGATCCCGCGCACGCTCCACCAGTCCTTGGCGGGGCTGCGCGACCTCACGCTGATGCAGACACCGCCGCGCGACCGCTCGCCGGTGCTCACGTTCCTCGAGCCCTGGGACGATGCGCTGATTGACGAGGGGATCTCGCGCGAGCTGGATCGCGGCGGCCAGGTGTTCTTCGTGCACAACCGCATCGAGACCATCCTCGCCGTTGCCGACCACATCCAGCGGCTCGTGCCGCGCGCCCGGGTGGGCGTCGGCCACGGGCAGATGAAGGAGCGTGAGCTGGAGGAGGTGATGCGTCAGTTCGTCGCCGGCGAGATTGACGTGCTCGTCTCCACGCTGATCGTCGAAAGCGGCATCGACGTGCCGAACGCCAACACGATGTTCGTGGACCGCGCCGACCGCCTTGGCCTGGCGCAGCTCTATCAGCTCCGCGGCCGCGTGGGCCGCTCGCATCGGCGCGCGTACTGCTACCTGATGGTGCCGGACCACGTGGACGAGGACGCCGAGCGTCGCCTGCGCGTGCTGGAGCAGCACACCGAACTCGGCGCCGGCTATCGAGTGGCGCTCAAGGATATGGAGCTGCGCGGGGCGGGGAATCTCCTCGGGCCCGAGCAGTCGGGTTTCGTGCACGCCGTCGGGTTCGACCTCTACCTTCGGATGCTCGACGAGACCGTCGCGCGGATGAAGCGCGGCGACTCCGCCCCGCCGCCGCCGCCCGCGGATGTCACCCTCGACCAGCCGCACTACCTGCCGGACGACTACATCGAGTCGCAGGCCGTGAAGCTCGACCTGTACCGCCGCCTGGGCGCCGCCCGCGTGGCGGACGAGGTGGACGCGCTGCGGGCCGAGATCCGCGACCGCTTTGGCCCGCTCCCGGCCGCCGCCGAGGCGTACCTGATGGTCGCCAAGCTCCGGCTCCTGGGCGGCCCCCTCGGCGTCGAGGGGATGCTGGTGCGTGGGGACGAGGCCCGCATTAACTTCCGAGCCGATGCGGTCCCGCGTCTGAAGCCCCTCGCGGCTGCTTTCCGGGACGTGCAGTTCCAAGTGGACGTGCGCAGGGTGCAGCCGCTGTCGCTCAAGCTCACACGACTCGGCGGCTCCTCGTTGCTGGACGGGATCGTCCGAGCACTGCGGACCATCCATCCCGATCCGCGGTAGCACTCCCTTTCCCCCTTCCGTTTCAACTGATGACCCGCCTTCGCACGACCCTGCTCGCCGTGCTCCTGATTTCGATCGGAGCTTGCGGAGCCCTCAAGGATGCGCTGACCGCCCACTCGGACGTTGTCGCGCGCGCCGGCAATCAGGAACTGACCGTGAGCCGCCTCGCCCAGCTGATGGGCAACGCGCAGGTCCCGCTCCGTCCCGACGTGGCCCGGACGCTGGCCCAGATCTGGGTGAACTACCAGCTCCTCGGGCAGGCCGCCGCGAGCGGCGACACGCTCGCCACGCCAGAGGACGCGGACGCCGGGATGTGGTCGGCGATCGCCCAGACCCGCACGCGCAAGTACTACGAGATCGTCTCCAAGGATTGGGGCACGCCGGACACCTCCAACCTTGAAGAGGCGTACAACCGCGGCGACCTGCTCGCGGCGTCGCACATTCTGCTGCAGAAGCGGCCCGAGGGCATCTCGGCGGGGCTGAACGACTCGATCCGTCGTGAGGCCGAGCGCCTCGCCACCCAGGTGACCTCGGCGAACTTCGCGCGCATCGCCGACCAGCGCACCGAGGACCCCGGCTCGAAGGGTCGCGGGGGCAACTACGGCGTGTTCCCGCGCGGCGCGATGGTGGCCGAGTTCGACGCCGGCATCCTCTCCGTGCCGCCGGGCGGCATCACGAAGGTCATCGAGACGCAGTACGGCTACCACATCATCCGCCGCTCGACCTATGCGGAAGTGCGGGACCAGTTCCGCGAGATGTATCTCCAGCAGTTTGCGCAGCGCGCCGAGAGCACGTTCTTCGAGACGCTGCAGCGCGACGTCAACGTGCAGGTCCGGGAGACGGCCCCGAAGCTCGTGAAGGCGATCGCCGAGGACGTGGACGCGTACCGCTCGGACAACGCGGTGATCGCGACGTCGCGGCGCGGGAACCTCACCGCGGCGCGCCTCTCGCAGTGGATGGCGGCGTTCCCGCCGCAGTCGCAGATGCGCGGCCAGGTCCTCGAGGCGCCGGATTCGATCATCCCGGTGTTCGTGAAGAACATTATGCGCTCGGAACTCCTGCTGAAGGCGGCGGACTCCGCGGGCATTGCGCTCGACTCCGCGGAGCGCGCGCAGATTCGCGAGGCGTTCTACACGGGCACGATGCGCGTGATGCAGGGCCTCAACCTCTCGCCGGCGCAGTTGGCCGAGGCGGGAACCGACCGCGCGGCGCGGGAGCGTTTGGCCTCGACGCGCATCGAGGAGTACCTCACGAAGCTCGTACGCAATGAGGCCGAGTTCGTGGAGGTGCCGGAGCAGGTCGCGCTGGTGCTGCGCGGCAAGTATGAGAGCCGCGTGGTGGCGGCAGGCCTGGACCGTGCGCTGACCGAAGCCACGCGGATTCGCGCGGTCGCGGACTCGACGGCGGCGGCCGCGGCGCCGACCTCGGCGGTTCCGGTGCCGGGCACGCCGCCGGCGCCCGCACCCAACGCCACGAAGACCCCGTAAGTGATGCGCGTGACTCGCAGCCTGCTGGTGGCCCTGGCCCTCGTCGCCCCGCTCGGGGCGCCGCGGGCGCAGGGCGCTGCGCCGATCGTGGACGTGGACCGCATTGTCGCGGTCGTGGCCAAGAAGCCGATTCTGATGAGTGAGGTCCTCGAGCGCGTAAATATGGCGCGCGCGCGCGGGCTCCAAGTGCCGCGCGACTCGGCCGGACAGATGGCCATCGCGCGGGAGATGCTGGAGCAGTTGGTGGACGAGGAAGTGCTCGTCGCCGTCGCGCGGAGCTACAACATCGAGGTGCCCGATGCCGAAGTGGCGACGGTGGTGGACCGGAGCATCCAGGACATTCGCTCGCGCTTCGAGTCCGAGACGGATTTCCGCGAGGCGCTGCGTCGCGAGGGCTACGGCACGCCTGAGGAGTATCGCCGCCGCAGCCTGGAGCAGGCGCAGCGCGAGCGACTGCAGTCCAAGGCGCTCGACACCTTGCGCGCCCTCGGGCGCCTGGCGCCGGTGAACGTCACGGAGCGCGAGGTGCAGGAGGCGTTCGAGCGCTTCCGCGGCCAGTTGGGGCGTCGGCCGGCGACGGTCGCGTTTCGTCAGGTCGTCATCAATGCCAAGCCGAGCGCGGCCTCGAGTGCGCGGGCGCGGGCGCTGGCCGATTCGCTACGCGTGGCGCTGGAGAACGGCGCGGCCTTTGACTCGGTTGCGCGGGCGTTCTCGGCGGATGGATCCGCGGAGCGTGGCGGCGACCTCGGCTGGGCGCGCCGGGGCACGATGGTGCAGGCCTTCGACCAGATGATTTTCGCACTCCCGCCCGGGCGCATCAGTCCGGTGGTGGAGACCGAGTTCGGCTTTCACGTGATTCGGGTGGACCGCATCCGTCCCGGTGAGGTGCGCTCGCGGCACATCCTGATTCAGCCGACGGTGGATTCCGCGGACGTCGCGCTGGCGCGTGTGCGCGCCGACTCGGCCCGCGCGTACTGGCAGGCGGGCGCGCCGTTCGACTCCGTGGTTGCGCGCTACCACGATCCGGCCGAGGAGAAGTCGATTCCCGAGGGCATTCCCCTCGACTCGCTCCCGGTGGAGTATCGTCTTGCCCTGCGCGGGAAGACGACGGGCCAGTTCAGCGATGTCATCGGGCTGCCGGATCGCTCGGGCGCCGGCACGCGCAAGTTCGCCGTCGCGCAGTTGACCATCGCGAAGCCCGAAGGCGAGTGGGAACTCGGCGAGTTCCAGGAGCGCGTGCGGGCGCAGCTCAAGGAAGAAAAGTCGACGCGCCGCACGCTCGATATCCTCCGTCGCGAGTACTACGTCTCGCTGCGATTGTGACCCGCCCGACGCTCGCGATCACGCTCGGCGATCCGCGCGGGATCGGCCCAGAGATCGTCCGCACGGCGCTCGCCACCCCTGAGGTGGCGGGCGCCGCACGGTTTGTGCTCGTGGGGCCGCGCGGCACGCAGGTGGACGTGGACGAAGCCGTCGGTGAGTGGCCCGATGGTCCGGGTCGTGGTGATGCCGCCGCCGCGGCGCGCGCCGGATCGATCGCCGCTCGGTCCATCGAGCGCGCGGTGGCGCTCGCGCAGTCCGGAGCGGTGCAGGGGATCGTCACTGCGCCCATCGAGAAGTCGGCGCTCGCGGCCGCCGGCTACACGGATCCCGGCCACACCGAGATGCTGGAGCGACTCACCGGGCACCCCACGACGATGATGCTCGCGAGCCCGCGGCTACGCGTCGTGCTGGCCACGACGCACTTGGCGCTGCGCGAGGTGCCGGCCGCGGTTACGCGTGAGGCACTCGTACGCGCGGCACGCGCCACGCGGAGTGGACTGACGGCGTGGTTCGGGATTGCCGCGCCGCGCCTCGCGCTCTGCGCGCTCAACCCGCACGCGGGCGACAGCGGCCGTTTTGGCGACGAGGATGACCGCATCCTCGCGCCCGCGGCGCGCGAAGCGGACATCGCCGGTCCGTTCCCCGCCGACACGGTGTTCGTGCGCGCACTCCGCGGCGAGTTCGATGCGGTGATCGCGCCGTATCACGACGTGGGGATGACCGCCATCAAGGTGGCAAGCTTTGGCGAGGGCGTGAACGTGACGCTGGGGCTGCCGTTCCCGCGCACCTCACCGGATCACGGAACGGCATTGGACATCGCCGGCCGCGGCATCGCCAATGCGTCGTCAATGAGTCAGGCGATCGTACTCGCGGCGCAGATCGCCGCGCGCGTCAGGGCGGCGTCGGCGTCAACTGCACGCTGAGGGCCTTGATGCGGCGGCCGTCCATCTCGAGGACGGTGAACATCGCGCCGCCGCCCGTGGCCTTGTCGCCCGCGACCGGCAGCCGGCCGAGGAGGCCAAAGACGTATCCGCCGACCGTCGTGTAATCCTGGTCGGGGATCTTGAGTCCCATCTCGGCGTTCAGCTCCCCGATGTTGGCATCGCCTCGGATCACGCGCGTCCCGTCCGGTGCCTGCGTCTTGAAGGTCGTCGTGAGCGGGTCGTCGTACTCGTCGAGAATCTCGCCGACGATCTCCTCGAGCAGGTCCTCCATCGTGAGCATTCCGGCCGTCCCGCCGAACTCGTCGAGCACGATCGCCAGATGCTCCTTGCGGCGCTTGAAGTCGCTGAGCACTTCCTCGACCTCGCGTGAGCCGGGCACCACGTGCACCGGCCGCGTGACCTGGGCGAGCGAAAAATCGGCCGGCGGCCGTCGCAGCGTGCGGAGCAGATCCTTGGCGTGCACCATCCCGACGATGTCGTCGAGCGTGTCGCGGTACACCGGGTAGCGCGAGAATCCGGACTCGACGACGATCGACACCGCCTCGTCGAGCGAGGCCTCCACCGGGATGGCCACGATCTTCGTGCGCGGCGTCATCACCTCGCGTGCGTTCTTCTCCGAGAACTCGAACACGCCGCCGAGGATCTCGGCGTCACTCACGGGCAGCAGGCCGCCCTCGTGGGCGCGCTCGACGAGTAGCCGGATCTCTTCCGGGGAGTGCGGCGTCTCCTCCTCGCTGACTTCCTTCTGCCCGAAGGCGCGGAGGAGGAGGTTCGACGACCCGTTGAGCAGCCAGATGAAGGGCCAGGCCACCCAGGTGAACGCGAGGATCGGCGGGGCCAGCCACTTGGCGAACTGCTCGGGGTAGTTGAGCGAGAGCGCCCGGGGGGCGAGCTCGCCGAAGACCACGTGCAGGTAGGTCACGACCGTCAGCGCTACGGCCGCGCCGATGCCGATCCGCACCCCCTGCTCAAATGGCAGGGGCAGGGCGTCGAAGAACCCCTCGAGGAAGTGCCCCAGGGCGCTCTCGGCCACCCAGCCGAGGCCGAGCGAGGCCAAGGTGATTCCCAACTGGCCGGCTGACAGTACGCGGGTGAGATTACGGCGGGAGGTCGCGGAGAGGGCAAATCGGGCGAAGTGGTCCCCGCCGCGTACCATTGCCTCGAGTCGGGACCGCCGCGCCCGGACGAGCGCGAATTCCACCGCGACGAAAAACGCGTTGAGGGCGAGCAGAACGACGATGGCGAACAGGCGTGACCACATCACCGAAAGGTATGAGGACTGCCAGATCGCTCGCTACCCAGACGGGCGCGGCGGTGCGCACGCGCACGACCTGGCGCACGGGCACCCGCACGAGCACGAGCACGCCCACGACCACGCGCACGGGGCGAGCACGCTCCGGCTGGCCTGGGCCTGTGCGGTCACGGCCCTGTTCTTTGTCGCCGAGGTGGTGGGTGGCCTGCTGACCAACTCGGTGGCGCTGCTCGCGGACGCTGGACATATGCTCACCGACGTGGGTGCGCTGGCGCTCTCGCTCTTCGTCGCCTGGTTCGCGCGGCAGCCGGCGACGCCGCGCCGCACCTATGGCTACCTGCGCTGGGAGATCCTCGCGGCGCTCATCAACGGCGCGGTCCTGCTCGTCCTGTCGGCCAGCATCCTCTGGGAGGCGGCGCGGCGCCTCGGCAGCCCCGAGCCTGTCGCGGGCGGCTGGATGCTGGCCATCGCCGTCGGTGGTCTGCTCGTGAACGCCACCAGTGCGTGGCTGCTCCACGGCCACGCGGACTCGAGCCTCAACCTGCGGGGCGCCTACCTGCACGTGCTGAGCGACCTGCTGGGGTCGGTGGCTGTGATCCTCGCGGCCGTGGCCGTGCAGGTGTTCGGCTGGCTCGCCGCCGATGCCATCGCCAGCATCGCGGTGACGCTGTTGATCGTGCGCGGCGCCTGGCGATTGGTGCGGGAGGCGGTGGACGTACTCCTCGAGAGCACGCCGGCGCACATTGACGCCGAGGCGCTGCGCGCGTCGCTGGCGCAGGTGGGCGGCGTGCTCGCCATCCACGACCTGCACGTCTGGACGCTGACGTCCGGCGTAGTGGCGATGAGTGCGCACGCCATCGTGCCCAATCGCGCGGACCATCAGCGCGTGCTGCAGGACCTGCACGAGGCGGTCGAACGCTTCGGCATCCATCATACGACCATCCAGTTGGAGGGCGAGCCACTCGCCGCCTGCTGTGGTGACGCGGTTGCACCCACCCTCTCGCCGGCCACTCCCTGATGGCGCAACTCGACAAGATCCTCTCGGTGATGATTTCCAACCGTGCCGACGAACTGGTGCTCGGCGAGGGCGCGGCGGCGGTGCTTCTGGTGGACGGGCAGGAACGGCCCGTCACGAAGGCGCTGACCGGTGCGCAGATCATCGCCCTCCTCAAGGAGATCGCCCCGGCCACCTCGGCGCAGGCGCTCGACTCCCGCGCGCCGACCAAGTTCCAGTACATCAGCGAGGACTCGGTCTTCGCGGTGCGCGTGATGATGCAGGGCGAGAAGCTCGCCGTGCGCGTGAACGTGGACGCCGACGGCGAGTTCAAGCGCGCGACCGGAATGTTCACGCGCGTGATGGTGCCGGAGGATGGTCCCGGCGCACCCGCGCCCACCGCGGTGCCCAACGTGCAGCAGGCCGCATCCGATCCCGGCGCGGCGCGAGAGGCGATGGAGAAGCTGCTCCGGATGCTCGTCGAGCAGGGTGGTTCGGACCTGCATATGCGCGTGTCGGAGCCGCCGATCCTGCGCAAGAGCGGCGAGATGCAGCGCGTCGAGGGGCAGCCCAAGCTCGACCCGGTGACGATGGAGTCGCTGCTCCGGTCGATTATGCCCGAGCGCAACATCAAGGAGTTCGACGCCAGCAACGACACCGACTTCGCCTACGAGATCGCCGGCGTCGCGCGGTTTCGCGCCAACGTGCTGCGGGACCGCAAGGGCGTGGCGGCGGTGTTCCGCGTCATCCCGAGCACCATTGTGTCGGCGGAGCAGTTGGGCATCTCGCAGGAAGTGCAGAACCTCTGCTACCTGACCAAGGGGCTGGTGCTGGTCACCGGGCCGACGGGCTCGGGCAAGTCCACCACGCTCTGCGGTCTGATCGACCTCGTGAACCGCTCGCGCGAGGATCACGTCATCACGATCGAGGACCCGATCGAGTTCGTGCACGAGAACAAGAACTGCATCATCACGCAGCGACAGGTGGGCGTGCACACGGGCTCGTTCAAGAGCGCCCTGCGCGCGGCGCTCCGCGAGGATCCGGACATCATCCTCGTCGGCGAGCTTCGTGACCTCGAGACGGTGAGCATCGCCATCGAGACGGCCGAGACGGGCCACCTGGTGTTCGGCACGCTGCACACGACGACGGCCGCGAGCACGATCGACCGCCTGATCGACCAGTTCCCCGCGGACCGTCAGGAGCAGGTGCGGACGATGCTCTCCGAGTCGCTCAAGGGCGTGGTCTCGCAGGTGCTCTGCAAGAAGATCGGTGGGGGGCGCGTGGCGGCGCGCGAGATCCTGCTCGTGACGCCGGCCATTTCGAACCTGATTCGCGAAGGCAAGACATTCCAGATTCCGAGCATTATGCAGACGAGCAAGCGGCTCGGGATGATCACGATGAACGACACCCTGCTGGAGCTCGTCGAGAAGAAGCTCGTGGAGCCCAAGGAGGCCTATATGAAGTCGGTGGACAAGGGCTCGTTCGTGAACCAGCTGAAGGCGAAGGGCTTCGACGTGAGCTTTGTGGAAGCGGACCCGACGAATGCGCCGGGTGGCGGGCCGGGTGCCGGCCCGGCGGGCGGCGGCGCGGCGGGGGCGGCGCGGCCGGGCGCCAAGCGCTAGCTAGGAAGACGGGCGGGGCCGCCGCTGGCGGCCCCGTTTCGCTGCGGCTACGCGCCGCCCCAGTGCTTCTCCAGACAGGTCGGGCAAATGCCGTGCGAGAACTCCGCGTGGCTGTGCTCACGGACGTACCTGTCGATCTGCTGCCAGTCGCCGACTTCGCTCCGCACCTGTTTGCAGTACGAGCAGATCGGGATAATGCCGCGCAGCGTGCGCAGCTCCGCGAGCGCGCCCTCCAGCTCCTGTCGCGTGGTGATCTCCTGCCGGAGCAGGCCGTCCTCGCGTTCGGCGAGGGCGGCGCGCTGCACCACGAAGATCACGCCGATCGCATTGACGGCCACGAGGACGACGATATCGCCGGCCATATCGCCCTGCGCGCCCGACGTGACCCAGAAGATGCGCAGCAGGATCAGTCCGGCGGTGAAGACCAGCGGTGCGATGATCTGCTGTCGGGGCGGCGCGACGAATCCGCCATACATCGCCATCAGCCAGAGCAGGGGCGTGCGGAGCGGGAGCACGGAGCCCTGCGGGCGCATCGCGTTCAAGGCAAGGAGGGCGACCACGGACACGCCGGTCGCGATGGCCATCACCCGGTTGTAGCGCGCCCGCGTGATGTCGCGGCGAAGCGCCAAGATGGCCCACGCGATCAGCGCGAGCGCCGAGAGGCGGACCCCGAGGCGGAGGGCCAGCGAGGCCTCGCCGGCCAGGAAGAGGGCGACGTCCGTGCGAATGAAGTACGTTGCTGTCAGGAAGACCAGCAGCAACGTGACCGACGCGACCTTGCGGTCGGTCTCCAGACGGAGGGCGTCACCGTACGGCACGATGCGGAGATGCTAGCGCGTCCGGCTCTCGTGCGCGAGGGGCCACTCCCCTCTGCAGGATGGCGAGTGGCTATATTTCTGGGCTATGCAGATTCGCAACATCGCCATCATCGCGCACGTGGACCACGGGAAGACGACCCTCGTGGACCAGATGCTCCGGCAAGCCGGGGCCTTCCGCGCCAATCAGGTCGTCGCCGAACGCGTGATGGACTCCAACCCGCTCGAGCGCGAGCGCGGCATCACCATCCTCGCCAAGAACACCTCGGTGCACTGGGGGGAGACCAAGCTCAACATCGTGGACACGCCCGGGCACGCCGACTTCGGCGGCGAGGTCGAGCGCATCCTCCGGATGGTGGACGGCGTGCTGCTTGTCGTGGACGCCTTCGATGGCCCGATGCCGCAGACGCGCTTCGTCCTCCGCAAGGCGCTCGCGCTGGGCCGCAGTGTCATCATCTGCATCAACAAGATCGATCGCCCCGGCGCCGACCCGATGCGCGTGCACGAGGAGGTGCTCGACCTCCTGATCGAGCTCGAGGCCAACGACACGCAGCTCGATGCGCCGGTGGTCTATGCCTCGGGCCGCGACGGCATCTCGACGCTCTCGATGGACGTCCCGCCGACGGACCTGAAGCCGCTGTTCGAGACCATCGTGA
>CAYPYY010000091.1:1581-10585 GCA_964414995.1 uncultured Gemmatimonas sp. | reverse complement strand
CCGAACTTTATGATCCCGTTCGGCAAGGCGAAGATCGTGAAGGAAGGCCGCGACGTGACGGTGGTGACCTACGGCGCCACGGTGCAGCGCGCCCTGGTGGCGGCGAAGCAGGTCGAGGACGAGAAGGGACTGTCCGTCGAAGTGATTGACCTGCGCACGCTCTCGCCCTGGGACCAGGAGGCGGTGTACGCGTCGGCCAAGAAGACGGGCCGTGTGATCGTGGCGTACGAAGATTCGATCTCGTGGGGCTACGGGGCGGAGATCGCGGCGCGGATCGCGGATGACTGCTTTGCGTGGCTCGATGCGCCGGTGAAGCGCGTGGCCTCGACGGATACGTTCGTTGGCTACGCGCCGTCGCTGGAGGATGCGATTCTGCCGCAGATTAGCACGTTCGTTGCGGCGTACAACGAGATCGCCTCTTTCTAGGCGAGAAGAGCGCTGGTCGAAGGAGAAGAGGGGGCCGCGCTCTTGCGCGGCCCCCTCTCTGTTCGACTCCACCCGCGCGTCGCGGCGGCTTAGCCGAGCGTAAGACCGAAGCGCAGCGTGCGGCCGGCTTGGGGGAGGCCGCACTTGTCGTAGAGGGCGCGGTCGAACGTGTTGTCGACGTGAACGGCGGCGCGGAGCCTGCCCGCCACGCGGGACTGCCACGAGCGCGTGAGGCCGAGGTCAACGACCTGTGCGCCATTCTGGGTGTCGAGGCTGCCGCTGTCCGGGTTCGTGCAGCGCGTGGCGCCGACCGCGCGGGCGCGAAGTTGGGCTTCCCAACGCTCGGCGAGCGGGACGATTGCCAGCACGGAGGCGAAGCGCTCGGGCACGTCTTCGGGGCGACGGAGTGTGGGGTCGGTGATGGTCGCGTCGGAGAGACGGGCGCGCTGCACGGTGAGATCGCCGCGGAAGGTGGCGGCCCCAATCATCGTGCCGGCGGTCACTTCGATGCCAGTGCTCGCGAAGCGGTCGCGATTGATGCGCTGGAACCGGCTGCTCGGCAGCGTGATGCGCACAACGGCATCGTCAATGTGTTGTGTGAAGACGACGGCTTGCACATCGGCGCGGCCGCGCACGAGACTCGCACCGAACTCGGCGGTGCGTGCGGTCTCCGGACGCAGGGCCGGGTTGGGTTCGAAGCGGTTGAGCGAGCCAGAGTAGAGTTCGCGCAGCGCCGGGAATCGTTTACGCTCACTCGCGGACGCGTGGACGCGGAGGCCCTGGGCGGGCAGGAGCCAGTTCACGCCGGTGCGCCAGCCGAGTCCTTCCTTGCGCCCGAGCGGGGGGCGTCCACCGGCTTCATCGGTGACGGCAGCGTCCTGTGAGAGTCCGGCGCTGAACGTGACATTCCGCAGCGGCGTGACGTCGAACTCGCCGGCCAGGCTCGACAGACGCTGGCGATAGCGCGCCGTGGGCGAGGTGTTGATCGTCTCGAGGTAGCGAATGGATGACTCGGTCAACGCACCGCGCAGCACGACGCGCTGACCCAGCTGCTGGTCGAACGTGAGGCGCAGCGTCGTCGTGCGGTCTTCGCCGCGCTCCGTGGCCGTGACATCCGTGTAGCCCGCGTCGGCGTAGCTGTGAATGCCGATCGCCCCGTCGTTGATGCTCACGGACGCCTCGACATCGCCGACGCCGAGCCGGCTGCGGAGCGCGCCGGTGCCGGCTGACACGCTGGCGATGCGTCGGCTGACCTCCGGGTTGCGCCAGAGGCGCGGCGCATTCAGGTGCAACTCAGGCGCAACGCCGCGGGCGCCGCTGGTCACGGTCGCGAAGGCGGAGAGGTAACGCGCATCGGCGTTCTCGTATCGCATCCCGGCGAAAGCGTCCACGGCGCGATTGTCGGTGTTCAGGCGCAGCGTCTCGTTGCCGCTGGGCTCATTCACGCCGGCGGGGCGCGCGAGGCCCGGCAGGTCGCGCCACCCGGCGCCGACGCGGTACTGCAGCGTGCCGGTCGCGTTATGCCGCAGCGCGCGCCCGAGCACCAGCGACGAGCGCGCGCCACCGAATTGGTCGCCCTGCACGTCGAGACGCCGCACCATTTCCGGTGCGCGCGCGGGATCGTGATCCTCCCACAGCCGCGCGGAGACGACACCGCCAATCGCGTTCGGGCCCGCACGCAGCGACGACAGCCCGCGCACATACTCGATCTGCCGCACACCCGCCATCGGCAGCGCTGAGACGTCGGCACGCGCGTCCCAGGTCAGCGTGAGGGGCACGCCTTCGAAGAACAGCGCTGCCTGCCGCGACTCGGAACCGCGCACCGAGATCTCGCTTTCGCCGCGCGAGTTTTGTCGCACGTAGAGGAACGGCAACCGTCGCAGGACATCGCCCATCGTGGGCGCGGCGGCGCCGAGTGGGATGGCGTCCGGTGCGATGGTGACGGCGGACGCGCTGCCGATCACGCGCGGCGCGTATGGCGCCCGGACGCGGATGGCGTCAATGGATTGGATCGTGTCCTTACGTGCGGCCGAGTCGGTCGCGACCTGGGCGCGCAGGGTCGGCGCGGTAATCAGGGACGCGGCCGTTGCGAGCACGACCAAGCCGGTCAGGCAGCGCCGGCGAACACTGAGGGTCGAATGAGGCAGGGTCACGTCCAGTGAATATGCGCCTTCGGGGCGCTTCGTTGAACGGGAAACCGCAGCGACTGCTCGGGCGTAGGGCCGGTGTGCCTCAGCTGCCTACGGTCGCCCGTCTCGTCCCGCGCGCCGCGTTCGCGTGCGTGTGTGTATGCGCGTGCCCGCTTGCCGCGCCGCTCGACGCGCAGGAATCCGCTGCCTCGCTTCTGCTCAAGGCGCGTCAGCAACGTTACCAGCAGGACTCCGCGCTCTCCGATTACCGCGTGATCGCGCGCCAGCGCTGGAGCGGCGGCATTGGGCTCGCGAGTGCGAGCGGACTCGGGCCCGCCGGACGAATGCGGCTCGCCGCGCGCTTCGAGACCGTTGCGCGGATGTACTGGCACCATCGGCACGGTGCCTTCGCCGAGCTGCTCGCGAGCCGCGGTGTCGCGCCGATTGACGGCGAGATCGAGCCGAGCGTGATGACCGATGACATCGCGTTCACGCTGCCGTACGCGGTCGGTCGCGACCAACTCTGGCCGATCAGTGAACTCAAGGAATCGCTGCCCGGCGAGCCCGTGTGGATCACGCATCCCCTCGAGGACGGGTCCGACTCGCTGTACACGTTCCGGCTTGGCGGCTCGCTGGCCATCACGTTGCCCAGCGGGCGTCGCGTCGCCCTGCGCGAGCTCTACGTGACGCCGCGACGGCCGCACGAACGTCTGATCGTCGGGTCACTGTGGCTCGACGAGGCCACCGGCGCGCTGGTGCGCGCGGCCTATCGCCCCAGCGAAGCGTTGGACCTCGAGCCGCTGATCGCCAAAGAAATCGGCGAGCAGGATATGGAGGCGTTCTCCAAGCTCGGGCCCTTCCGCGGCAACGTCGAGGAAGTCGTGATCGAGCACGGTCTGTTCGCCGAGCGATTCTGGCTACCGCGCACGCGGCTCGTGTATGCGGAAGGCACGGCCAAGATGGGCCGCATCACGATCTCGATCGAACAGTCGTTCTCGTACGAGGCGGTACACGCGATCGCGAGCGCATCGCCTGACGCTGCGACGATGCGCGATGCGGCGCGTGGATCGCGCGGCGAGCGCGCCAGCTCCGGACGCGTGCGCGACTACGACCACTACGTGAATGGCTGGCCCGTCAACGGATTCCGGCATTGCCGTGACGGCGGGCTCGACGCACCGCCGTTGTCCGTGGACTCGCTCGCCCAGCTGACCGGAATCACGGAGCGGCGCGTCGCCGGCCTGCGTCTCCGCGTGGTGTTCCCTTGTTCGCGCGAGCAGCTGGACCGCTCGCCGTTGCTGCCGCCGAGCATCTACGATCCCAGCGAGGAGCTGTTTACCGAGACGGACCTCGACGGGCTGCGCCGCGAAGTCGAGGGCGCGGTGGCGATGTCGCGGCAGGCGGACTGGGCACCGCAGCCCGTGCGCTACAGCTACGGCATCGACGAGGGGATGCTGCGGTTCAATCGCATTGAAGGCCTCTCGGCGGGCATCCACGCGCAGCGCGCACTTGGCAGTGGGTACACCGTGATGGGCTGGGCGCGGTTGGGAGTCGCAGATTGGCAGCCGAATGCGGAGGTGGCGCTCGAACGCGGCTCGGGGTCGCTGTTGTTGCGAGCGGCGGCGTATCGACGACTCGAGGCCGCCAACGACTGGGGTGCGCCGCTGGGATTGGCTGCGTCCACGGGCGCGCTGTTGTTCGGCAATGATTATGGGATGTACTACCGCGCCCACGGCGCGGAGTTGGTGGGAGTGCGGCATCGGGTCTCTAGCGGGACGACGTTCGCGTGGCGGGCGTTTGTCGAGCGGCAGGAGACCGCGGAGCGCGAACACGACTTTGCGCTGGCGCACCTGGTGGACCGCCGCGACTTTGCACCCAATATCGTCGCGACGAGCGGTGGATACGCCGGGCTGCGAACGCGGCTGGCGGGCACGGTGGGCAACGATCCGCGACGCGCGCAGGTCTCGGGCGAGCTGGTGCTCGAAGGCGCAACCGGACCGCTGCGCTACGCGCGCACGCGCGGCGAGGCGCGCGTCGCCCGCCGGCTCAACGAGCGCACGCTGGCCGCCGTTGTGTTGGCCAGCGGCACGTCGTCCGGTCGGTTGCCGAGGCAGCGACAGTTCTTCCTCGGCGGTCCGTGGACCCTGCACGCGCACCGTGTGGGTGACGTGATGGGCGAGGCGTTCTGGTTTGCGCGCGGCGAGGTCGGCCGCGACGACGAGTTCGTGCGCACGTCGCTGTTCTACGATCTGGGTTGGGCCGGCGCGCGACAGGACTTCGCGCGCTCGGCGTCACGGAGCTCGGCCGCGGGCGCGGGCTTTTCGATTCTCGATGGGTTGATGCGGTTGGATGTGTCGGCGCGACTCGAGGGGCGGCCGCGCTGGGGACTGGACCTCTTCCTGGATATCCGATGACACGTTCGATGCGTGGGCTCGTTTCGTCGCTGGTGGTGCTCGCGAGTACGCTCGCCGCCGCGGAGTTGGCGGCGCAGTCGCGCGACACGGTGTTCCTCACCGTCGGCTCGCCGCGCGTGGATGCGCGCTTGTTCAAGCCGCACGGCGCCCGCGTGCGTGTGTACGGCGCCGACGGGAGGCAGATCCAGGAATGGGACAACGAGCTCTGGGTGGGCGACTCGGCCGGCCGACCCGTGCTGCGCTGGAGCACGACGGGTCGCCCGGTGGCGGCGAATCCGGGGCGACCGCTGTCGCGGCTGCTGCAGACCTACGACGGCATCACGATGACGCCACTGGGGTTCTTGTCGGCGTCGAGTACCGGCGCGTACACGTCGCTGCAGATCGATGGACGACGCGTGCGGGGTGTGCGCCGCCCGAACGCGCGGGCCGCCTTGGAAGAGGTGGACGTCGAGATTGACACGCCAGGATGGTTCCTCGGCGCGTCGGATCTCGTCCCGATTGCCGCGGGGCTGCGGAGCGGCGAGGTGCTCGTCGCGCCGATGTGGGCGCCGAACCTCACACGCGCGGAGTACCGCGTGTTCGAGATCCACGGGGATACGACGCTGGCGATCGAAGGACTGACCGTGACCGCGCGGAAGGTGGTGGAGCGCCGTCGCAGCGACGGGTCGCACACCGCGACGTGGTGGCTCTCGCTCGCGGAGCCGTATATGTACTACGGCGAGGTGCCGCTGCCGAACGGCGGCGTGCAGCGGATGACGGAAGTGCCGATTCCGCGTCTGCCGTAGCGGTCCCGGACCGGCGCTCCTCGCACCGTCCGAGGGAGTGCGGCGGCCACGGTTGTGATGCACGCCTCTTGACGGTCTGCCGATCGCGTCCGATGCTAGGGCTACGATGCGCCCCTTTCCGCGCTTGGCGCGGGCTTTGGCGGTCGCCGCGGCTGCGGCGGCACTGAGCACCTGCGGCGACGCCCCGACGGGGCCGCTGCGTCCGGGTGACATTGCGCGCATCCGCGTCGTGCCGGTGTGGCCTTCCGCCGTGGCCACAGGCACGCGATTCGGTGCGGACGTGGACAATGTGCGCCTCGTGCTCACGCGCGCCGGTGGCGCGGTCGCGGCTGACACGACGATTCCCTTCCCGGCCCTCGCGGACTCCATCGTCATCGAGGCACGCGTTGTGGTGGAGCGCACTGCCGAGTCGTTCGATGCCGTGTTGCAGCTGCGCGATGGCACGGCGGTGCTGTACGAGGGCCAAGTGCAGGTGACGGCATCGTCGAGCACCGGCGGCGGTAGCACAGCCCCAGAGATTCCGCTCTCGTACGTCGGCATTGGCGCCACGGCGCAGCAGGTGCAGGTCAGCGCGCCCGCTCCGACGGCGCCGTCTCGCGCGACCGTCGCTTTGACGGCGGTCGCACGTGACGCACAGAACGCCGTCGTACCTTCGCGATTCCACTGGACGGTCACGCCCGCCTCGATGGGCAGCATCGACACCAGCGGTGTGTTCACCGGCGCGGCGATCGTCGGTCAAGTGACAATCACCGCCACCACGCCGGGCGGCGTGTCGGGCTCGACGACCATCGATCTGCTACCGACGATGCAATCGCTGGAGCCGGTCTCGGGCAATGCGCAGAGTGCCGCGGTCACGACCGCGTTCGGCGCGCCGATGGTCGTGCGTGCGCTCGACGGCACGACGCCCGTGCCCGGCGTGATCGTCCTGTGGAGCGTGCAGACAGGACGCGGCACGCTCTCAGCCCTCGCGGACACCACCGACGCCAACGGCCTCGCCAGCGTGAGCGTGACCGCCGACACCCTGGCCGGCCTCCTCGCGGTGGATGCCGCGGCAGAAGGATTCACGGTCGGGTTCTCGCACAACGTGCTCGCGGGCGCGGCGACGTCGATGCTGATTCTCGATGGCAACGGCCAGACGGCAGTGGCGGGCACGGCACTGCCGGTGTCGCCTGCGGTGCGGCTACGGGACCAGTATGCGAACCCGGTCGCTGGGGTGGCCGTAACGTTCGCAGTGACGTCTGGCGGCGGCTCGATTGGCGGAAGCGCCGAACAGTTCACGAACTCGACCGGTGCGGCGGCGGTGCCGACCTGGACGCTTGGACTCACGCCGGGCGCGCAGACGCTCAGCGCGACCAGCGGCGCCCTCAGTGCCTCCTTCACGGCCACCGCGACGGCGCCGGCAACAATGGCCTTCGTCGCGCTCAGCGGCGACAACCAGATCGGCCAGGAAGGACAGCCGCTGGCACAGCCGTTCGTGGCGCGCCTGACCAACAACGCCACGCCGGTGGTCGGCCAGCCCATCGTGTTCAGCGTCGTGAGCGGTGGTGGCACGGTCTCCGACGACACCGTGATGACCAATGCCAATGGTGAGGCCGCGGTCACGTACACGCTGGGGATCGGCGCCGTGCACATCGTCCGCGCGTCGTTCGGCACGCTCACCGTGGACTTCGACGCGACGTCGGCACCGGCGGGCTTCACGCACGTGTGGCTTGGCACGACCGACAACTGGAGCGTGGGCACGAACTGGTCCGGCGGCGCGGTGCCCACGTCGACGGACAACACCTACATCCCGAGCGGCACGCCGAACTCGCCGCGGCTCACGGCCGCGAGCAACACCAACGCGCTCCTCAGCGAGGACACGCGCCCGATCAACGTGGGCAACTTCGTGCTCGCGGTGCACGGCAATCTCGAGTCGGTGGGCGGCTGGACCACCGGCACCGGCCGGGTGGAGCTGCGCGGCGCGGGCGCCACGTGGCGCGGCGTCGCCGGCAAGACGTTCGTGACCGCGGCGACGGCGTTGGCAGACGTGGTCGTGGTGACCGACACGCTGCAGCTCACCACCAGCGGCGCGCTGACGGTTGGAATGCACGGGCTCGTCGTGAGCGGCCCGCTCATCACGTCGGGTTCAGGCCGTCTGTTGATGAACGATCCTGCCGGCGTGGTGGACGTCACGGGCAACGCCTTCTTCAACGGCGGGGACCTCACCGAGACGGACCTGACGGCGGGGCAGTTGGTCCTGCGCGGCAACTTCGCCACCGGCGGCTGCTGCTTCGACAACTTCAAGGCAAACGGCAGCCACTCGACGTACTTCGCCGGCAGCGCTCCGCAATCCCTCGGCTTCACGTTCCCCGGCGAGACGAACTCGCGGTTCGCGCATCTCGTGGTGACGAACCCGGCCGGGGTCACGGTGAGCAGCGATGTGTACGTGAGCGGTGACGCGGTCGTCGCGGCCGGCGCGAGCGTCGCGCAGTCCGGTGCGCGGACGCTGTTTGTGGGCGGCGTGCTCTCCACGGCGGCCGGCACGCACATCGGCACCAGCGCCATCGGCATCTACGCTGGCGCCGGCGCCGCCTTCCCGCTGCTGGACGGCAGCTACTCGGGCACCCTGCGCCTGCTCGCGGGCACGACCATCCTGCTGGGCCGCAGCGACTCGGTGCCCGCCGCCCTGAGCATCGAGAGCAACACGCTGCTCGACCTCAACGGCTTCACGCTGGACGTGAACGGGTCGCTCTCGACCACCGGCGGCGGCGGCCTGCGGATGCAGGACCCCGCAGGTCTCCTCATCGTCGAGGGCGCCGCCAGCTTCAACGGGGACGACTACGCCGACGGCGACCTCTCCGAGGGCGTCATCGAGTTCCGCGGCAACGTGAACGCCGGCGGCTGCTGCTTCCGCTCGTTGGTGACCACCGGCAACCACCTCACGCGCTTCAACGGCACGGCGCCGCAGACGATTGCCCTCACCTTCCCCGGCGCGACCAACAGCCGCTTCCAGCACGTGGCGATGAACAACCCGGCCGGCATCGTGCTCACGACGGACGTGTACGTCACCGGCAACCTCGACGTGCTCGGCGGCACGCCGGTGTCCGAATCGGGCAGCCGGACGCTGTGGACCGGCGGACAACTCGCCTCCGAGCCCGGCACCAGTATCACGGTGACGACGCTCGGCATCTTCACGGGAACCGCCCCGACGTTCCCGTTGCTCGACGGCACCTGGAGTTCCGCCCTGCGTGTGCAGGGGGTGGATTCGCTGGTG